>CAKZML010000122.1 GCA_937128475.1 uncultured Chromatiales bacterium | reverse complement strand
TCACCGCGGTATTCGAGGGTCGTGAAGCGGCCCGGGGAATTCTTGCCTACCTGGATATCTAGTTCAGCGACCAGGGCAAATCGTAGAACCACGCCAGTGACAGGCTAAGGCTGACCCAGACAATGACCTGTAAGGGTATTCCCACCCTTAAAAAATCACTGAACTTGTAGCCGCCGGCGCTCATAACCAACAGGTTCGTCTGGTATCCCATGGGGGTCATGTAGCTCATGTTCCCGCCCAGCAGCACCGCCAGTACGAATGGTTCCACCGGTGCGCCCAGGGTGGTTGCGATGGAAAAGGCGATCGGCGTGCCGATGGCTGCGGCTGCATTATTGGTGACCGCCTCGGTGAGTAGCGCCATGGCCAACATGAGCATGCTCACTTTCATGGCGACCGGCATGGGCCCCGCTGCATAAACAAACAGTTCGGCCAGGTACTGCGCCGCCCCGGTTACCACCAGGTATTTGCCAAGCGCCAGGCTGGCCACGATCACCATGATGATCGAAAAATCCACCGCACTTTTCATGCTGCTACGGTTCAGGCAACCGGTAAGCAGCATGGCGACCACCCCCGCCAGGGCTGCCGCGGAGATAGGCAAAAAGCCGGTGCCTGCAAGCAGAACGACACCACCCATGATGCCTGCTGCAAGGGGCGCCTGGCGGGACACCGGCACATCCAGGGTTCCGTCCAGCACCAGGATTTCCCCACTGTGCTTCCATTTCTGGATTTTCTCCAGGGTTCCCTGGACCAACAACACGTCGCCGGCATGCAGGAGGGTTTCCCCGGGGTTCAGATCGCCATGTTCCCCGGGTCTGTGCAGGGCGATCAGCAGCAGTCCATGCTTGTGCTGCAGATTCAGTTCATCAAGGCTGTGACCATTGAGATAGGAACTGCTGGTCACCACGACCTCGGCCAACTGCTCGTCTGGTTCGGGGGTTTCATCGTCATCGGTCTGGGGATCCGGCTCACGCTGCTGAAGCCGTGCACCCAGGGCCTGTTCAAAATCTTTCAACCGTTCCGGAGTATCCCTGAGATGAAGCCGGTCGCCGGCCAGGAGCTTCAGGGTGGGTAGTTTCGCCAGGTGCAGGCCGTCCCCGCGTTCTATGCTCAGCACCTTCATATCGCCCTCGCCTGCGGCCAGCGCTTCGGAAAACGCCTTGCCTACGAATTCGCTGGATTCAGTCAGGTGCATTACCGCGTCGAATACTCGCGGCGAGGTATGGGGCATGGGCGGGTGACGAGTTGGGATCAGTTTTGGCGCCACCAACCAGAGAAACACCAGGGCGATAACCATTCCCACGCTGGCGGGGGCGAAGAAATCGAACATGCCAAAATCTGCCAGTCCCATGTCCTGGGCGATACCGACCACCAGCAGGTTTGTCGAGGTGCCGATAGTGGTGGTCATGCCGCCGAGAATCGTGGCGTAGCCCACGGGCATCAGGATGCTTGAACTGGAAAGCTTGTGGCGTATGCACACCGAGACCAGCAGGGGCAGCAACATCGCAACGATGGGCGTGTTGTTCATGAACATGGAACACACTGCTGCGGTCACCAGTGTCAGCGCAAAGGCAATAGTGGGTGATCGGCTCCAGGCCTTGCCCAGGATGGTGGCCAGGGAATTCAGTGCGCCCGATTGCTCCAGACCCTTGGCGCACACCATCAGGGCCACGATCGCCACCAGTGCCTGGTTGCCAAAGCCGGCAAACAGATCGGCGGGAGTCAGTTGTACGCTTCCGGGCACCGGGGGAAGCCATTGAACGGCCATGGCGATGACTGTCAGCAGCAATAGCGCCGAACTGGCCAGTGGTATTTTTTCCCGGGTAAATAAAAACAGTGCACAGGCCACCAGTAGCATGGCTGCTACTGCCTGGATGTCGGGTGAGGTTGGCACGTGACCTGTCCTTTGTCGCTCGAGCTACTTTTATAGCCCCGTAAGTCGGACCATGACAACACGAATCGGCATCAATGTTCATCCCGGGATTGCATTTCGGTCGGCCCATCGCGCAGACTGCCCGAAACCTTTTGTCTGGATTCATGCCCAAGGAGTGTTTCGCCATGCAACGATTGATCGCCCTGTTCAGCCTGTTTTTTTTCCTGAGCCCCGGGGTCGTAATGGCCGAGACGACGCTGGCTGACAGCGTGGATGCGCTGGCCCCCCAGATCGATGCCCGGGTACTGGAATGGAGGCGGTATTTCCATGAACACCCGGAGCTGAGCAATCGCGAGTTCAACACCGCCAAGGTGATCACCAAGGCGCTGGAAGACATGGGCATGGAAGTCTGGAAAGACGTTGCCCACACCGGTGTGGTGGGCATACTCAAGGGTGGCAAACCGGGCCCGATAGTGGCTATTCGCGCGGATATCGATGCGCTTCCGGTGGAAGAAGTTAATGACCTGCCGTTCAGGTCGGTGGCCCGGGGCGAGTACCGAGGCGCTGATACCGGCGTCATGCATGCCTGCGGTCACGACACCCACATTGCCCTGGGACTGGGAGCAGCCGCGATCTTTGCCGAGCTGCGCGAACAGGTGCCTGGCACCATCATGTTCATATTCCAGCCGGCCGAGGAAGGCGCACCCGAGGGTGAAGAAGGCGGCGCATTCCTGATGCTCAAGGAAGGATTGTTTGAACGCATGAAGCCTGATGCGATTTACGGCCTGCATGTCTGGTCCGCGGGCAACGCAGGTGAAATCACATACCGCTCCGGGCCCCTGATGGCCAGCGCCGACGGTTTCCAGATCGATATCTACGGACGCCAGACCCACGCTTCGCGACCCTGGGGCGGTATCGACCCCATCGTGACCGCGGCCCAGGTGGTCATGGGTCTGCAAACCATCGCCAGTCGCCAGGTTAACGTGACCAAGGCGCCCTCAGTGGTCTCTGTGGGCCGCATAAACGGTGGTATTCGGGGCAATATCATTCCCGACCACGTGGAAATGCTCGGTACCGTGCGTGCGTTTGATCCGGCAATGCGCGAAGACATAAAGCGCCGTGTTGAGCACACCGCCAAGACCATTGCCGAGAGCCAGGGCGCCCGCGCCGAGATCAAGTGGGAGTTCGGCTATCCGGTGACCATCAACGAGCCGGCCCTGACCGAGCGTAGCGTGAAAGTGCTGAATAAGGTGGTGGGGGCTGAGCATGTCAGCCAGTCGGATTTAATCACCGGCGCCGAGGATTTTTCCTTCTTCCAGCAGCAAGTTCCGGGCTTTTACTTTTTCCTGGGAGCAACTCCCGTGGGCCAGGATGCAAGCATGGCGCCCAGCAATCATTCGCCTATGTTTTTTGTGGATGAGAGCACCCTGCCGGTAGGCTTGAAAGCGCTGGCTGGCCTGGTAGCCGAAAGGCTTGAGAATCCGTAAGGGGTCTAGCCGGACGGAAGTTCTATCTTGAATTCAGCGCCGCTGAGGACCTGTGAGTCCCCGGCGCTGACACGTCCACCGTGGTGTTCGGCAATCAGCTTCACCACGTGCAGGCCCAGTCCCAGGTGCGGGCTGCCATCGCGCTTGCCCCGCTGGGATACCAGTGAGTCGAATAACTTCTCTCGTGCCTCCACGGGTAACCGTGGGCCTTGGTTGGCCACACTGAGCAGCCAGCGATCATTTTCCTGCTCAAGATGAATCTGGATCAGGCCCTTATTGGGACTGAACTCCACCGCGTTTTCCACCAGCTTGTCCATCATCTGTGCCAGCAAGTCCGGGGCGCCATTCATGGGGCATGGCTCGTCAGGGGTCAGGGACTCAAAGCGTCTCTCGGGAAAGGCGTCACGGTAGCCATTGCACAGCATCTCGACCAGTTGCCCCAGGTCCAGGGTTTCGTGCTCGGAGTGCCGCACGCCTTGTTCGATACGGGCCGCTTCGCGCAGGGCCGAGAGAATCCGGTGCAAGCGGTTGACCCCCTCCTCTGCCCGGCGCAAATAGGGTCGCGCGGAATCAGGCAGGTCTTCGTGTTCCAGGTTATCCAGGGAGGATTTCACTACCGTCATGGGAGTGCGTAATTCGTGGGCCAGGGTATCTCCCAGGTTTTTCAGGTAGAGCGTGTATTCATCCAGTTCCCCCAGCAGGGACTGGAAGCTGCGGGCCAGGTCCCCCAGTTCATCTTTTCGACGGGTACCGGGCAGCGCGGTGTCCAGGCGTCCGCCGGGTTGCAGGGCCTGGCTCGCCGCATCACGCAGGCGACGAATACGCATGGAAAGGTAAGTGGAGTAGCCCAGCAGGCCCGCTGCGGCCAGCAGGGTCGCTATCAGCGATAGACCCACCAGTCTGCTCAGGGCCTGGTCAGCCAGGGTCAGTACCCGGGAGGTGACCTGCTCCACGACCAGGATGCCCGCGGGTTCGCCTCGGTGATACAGGGCAATCGCATGGCTGAGGATAAGGCGGTCATTGTCCGGCATGGCGTACAGATGGGTTATCGGTTTATCCGGTGAACCCGATTCAGTGACCTCGTCTGCCAACCTGGCCACATCAGAAAGATCCTGTGGGTAATCCGGGTACTGGCGATCAAGGGCCAGGCGATACAGCCGGGCGTTGATGCTCATGGGCTTTTGCCCGTTCCCTGGACCCGGTTCGGCCGGAGCCAATTCGCCTTCTCGCGCCAGCACCCAGCCCCGTGGGCCGCTTAAAGACACTCTCTGGTTTTCGCTGTTGTAGCGTGCCAGCAGGCCGGGCAGGTCCTCGCTGCCATAGATCATCAGGCCGGGACGCATCTGTTCATTACTGATGGACCCTGCGAGGGCTTGCTGGCTGGCATCACGCAGCAGGAAACCCATGCGGCCTTCAACCATGATGGCCGGAATCCGGATTTCGATATGAGCGCGCAGGGTGGACTCCTGCCTGCTGGCCTGTATCCGCCACTCTACCGATTCGGGGGATTCAAGCCTTGACGGACTGGTCGCGCCGGGTGGTGTGGGCTCGAAGCGAAATCGCTTGAGCCGGCCCTGTTTGTCTTCAAGGGCCAGGATGACATCCATGTTCTCGCCCAGGCCGGGAGTATCCAGGTACAGGTAAAAATATTCTCCCTCTTGCCCGGCCAGGTAGCGTGTCTGGTTCGAATCGGCATTTGCGTGCCATGGGGTGGGCAACGTTGCCTGCTGCCAGTCGTCGGAAAACCCGTCCAGGGTGGGTGCCTGGGTAAGGCGGCGGATGTACAGGTCATGAGCCGGGTAGGAGGGCTGGGCGTCCACCGCATCCGATCCGTAGAGTGATCGGTCTCGCTCCTCCAGGCGGCTGGCAATGAGTTCTGCCCTGTCATGCAGGGAGTTTTCTTCTGCCTGGCGCAACACCGATTCCAGTTCCGCCACGTACTGGAATCCCGCCCAGGGCAGGACCAGGGTCAACAGGCTCACCAGGATGAGTTGCCAGCGCAGCTTCACGGGGAAATGTTGTCCTCGCTCCATCGGTAGCCCATGCCATACATGGTTTCGATGGCGTTGAACCCGGAATCCAGTTCCTGAAATTTACGCCTGATGCGCTTGATGTGGGAGGTCACCGTACTGTCGTCCAGCACGGTATTGGCGGCGTCCATCAATTGCTGGCGATTTTTCACGTGACCTGGCCGCCGGGCCAATGCATGCACCAGCCAGAATTCAGTCAGGGTCAGTCCCAGTGGCTGTTCGCGCCAGCGGGCGCTCATCCGCTCAAGGTCCATTTCCAGTTCGCCCTGGCGTAACAACTGGGGTTGCTCCGAGACCGAGCGTCGTGCATCGAGTCGGCGGAACAGGGCAACCACCCTGGCAATCAGGTGGGCCAGGCTGATGTCCTTGGTCAGGTAGTCGTCCGCCCCAAGGCGCAGGCCGGAAATCGCATCCAGTTCACTGTCCAGGGCAGTAAGGAAAATGATCGGCAGTTCTGGTGAGCGGCTTCGTAATTCACGGCACAGGTCGAAGCCCCCTTCCGGTTCGTCCCCCAGGCCCACGTCGATCACAACCAGGTCGGGCAGTCTTGAACCGAAGGCCTCCAGGGCTTCGGGCCGGTCGCGGAAGGTATTGACGCGATAGCCCTGGCGCCTGAATGCGTCGGCGTAGTTCTCCCGCAGGGCGGGTTCATCTTCAACGATGGCGATGGTGCGTTTCATAGTGGATCAAAACATACCACGCAATGGGCAACCTGGTTTCGAACAAAATGGCATTGCCATAATTCGCCATGATTTGCCTCCAGCCTGTCACGAGTCCGACCGACCCAGGACATAGCCTTTCGATGAAATGGGCGGGTGTTTTCAACAACCGCAATGGGGGAACTGGCAATGAACAGGCGAGGTACAACGGATCATCGGAGGCAGGTGGAGCGGGGCCTTCCCTGGCACCGGAAAAGTGACTGCGACGACCCGGCCGGAAGTCCGGCCTGGCAAGCCTGGGTTCACAGGCATTGCTGGTCTGGGGGGCGGGCGACCAGGATTCAGGGCGACGAGCCGGCTTTTGGATTGCGCAGACAAACCGGAAATGACAGAAAAAGCGTGGTTAAAAACCGTTCAGTCCTTTATTTGGCGGGGTTTTCGCCTGGAAATTATCTCGGGTGACCGGGGAGTTTGGGTCGGGCTGGCAGCCCCTCTAAGGTGCACGTAACGTGAATTATCAAGGCCTTGGGCCCCTATCGGCCCAAGAAACCGCTTAACAAGCCCCCGCGGATCTATGTTGCGCTGCGACAGGCCCCGCTTTTACTTCGGAAAACCCTAGTTGTTACAGGAAGTTGTCTGTCCTAAAACGACCTTTGTGAACGAGGCAGGGTTGCGTTTACCGTATGCATGTTCCATGCGGAAACCGCGATTTACACACATATTTAAGTGACCAATTTTTAAATTCTAAAAAAACGACTAATTAATTGGTTAGCGACCTGCTCCGCACAAGAAGACCCTACGTCATAGGAGGTGACGAGTAGTTCCGTAAGGAATTGCATTTGCCGGGACCAATGGACGGAAAAAATTATGACGACACCAAGGACAATTGCCAGACAAATTGCGTGGGTAGCTACCGCGCTGGTTCTGGCGGCTACAGCTACTACAGCCTTTGCTGAAGCCACCATAAACTGTGCGATGTGCCATGACGAAGTTGCTGTCACCTCGACGGCGCATTTGTCACTGGGCTGCCAGGACTGCCATACCAACGTAATTTCCAAGCGCCACAAAGCGGCTGATGTAGCCGAATTGATGGGTGACGACATTTGTGCCCAATGCCACCGAATGGCTGTCAGGGCGCTGAGTAAGAGTGTCCACAAGGATGGACCCGGTTGCCAGGACTGCCACGACAAGGGTCACGTTGTCGGGATGAATGGCCACAACTCGACCTCGACATCGAGTGTTAGTCCTATTCACCAGCCGCGGACCTGTGGCAAGTGCCACGACGACCCGCCGGAACTGGTGCAGGGATATGTGGACAGCGTTCATGGTCATGGCCTGCTTATCGGGGGACTGAATGTCGCTCCCGCATGCAGCGCCTGTCATGGAACCCACAAGATTCTTCCGATTCATGATCCCAATGCGCCTACCTCTCATGAGAAGTCGCCAGAAATGTGCGGTCAGTGCCATGAAGGCATTCTGACAGTCTGGAAAGACCAGAGTGCTCACGGTGAAACCTGGAAGGCCGGAACAGGCGAAGGTCCTGTATGCATTACCTGCCATGCCTCACACGCCATTGACGATCCTGTCCATAACGCACCGAGACTGCATTTCCCTGACCAGTGCGGGGACTGCCATGGCGAGTTGTACAGCTCTTATCGGGGAGGCTTCCACGGCAAGTTCACCAAGCTGGGCCTGGTGGCCTCAGCAACCTGTGCTGATTGCCACTCTCCTCACAAGAACCTGGGTGTCGACGATCCTAATTCCACGGTGCATATCGACAACCGTGCAGCGACCTGTGGCAAGTGCCATGGAGAAGTCTCTGCTGCGTTCCTGCAGATAGACATGCATAACGATCCGACGGATCCCACCGACAATGCCTATGTCTATTACATCTATATCTTCATGATGGGCTTGTTGATCAGTGTGTTCGCGTTCTTTGGTATCCACGACTTGTTGTGGTTGCAAAGAGCGGCTGTGGGCGCCGTGCGAGGTGAGTACGGTAATAACGGCAACAGTCTCCAGGAAGGTCAGTATGTGCGTCGCTTCCGCGGCCTGTATATCGCGATGCATATCGTGATTGTGCTCACATTCCTGACCCTGGCGCTGACCGGCTTGCCATTGAAGTTTGATACCGCTCCGTGGGCACAGTCTCTGATGGACTTCCTCGGGGGCATCGACTCGGCCAGGTTCCTGCATAGGGCTGCGGCCATCGGTACCTTTGGTTATGCCTTCTTCCATTTCGCGCACCTGATCAAGCGCATCGTTACCGGTGAGCGGAAATATCTGTTCTGGGGCCCCAATTCAATGGTTCCCCAGTTGCAGGATCTCAAGGATATTGGCAGTAACATGCGTTACTTCCTGTACCTGGGACCGCGTCCGGAAGGCGATCGCTGGACGTATTGGGAGAAGTTTGACTACCTTGCGGTGTTCTGGGGGATTATAATCATCGGCTTGTCCGGCCTGATGTTGTGGATCCCGGCCTTCTTTACCCAGTTCGTACCCGGATGGGTGATTAACGTGGCCTACATCGTGCATAGCGATGAAGCCTTGTTGGCTACCGGATTCATATTCGTCTTCCATTTCTTCCATACCCATCTTCGGCCTGAAAGTTTCCCCATGGATCCCGTGGTGTTTACTGGCAGAATGCCGCTGGAGAAGTTCAAGGAAGAGCGTCCGCGTGAATACAAGCGGATGGTGGAGAACGGCACGCTTGAGAAAGCTCTCTGCGAGCCGCCCACCAAAGAAGAGATGGTCTGGGTGTACTTCTTTGGGTTCACAGCACTTTCCATAGGTGTGGCACTTGCTGTAGCTATTTTCTGGGCGTTACTGAGCCATTGAGGCTGATAGCATTGGAATATGTATAAGACGAAGGTCACAAGTGCTTAATGCACTGCGATAATAGCGCCCTGCTCCCCTCCCTCCTCATCGGGGGGAGGGGACTTATTTGGCTCCGCTAGAAGATGGCGGGGTTGCTTTGTTAAGCAATGGATTGCATTAAAAACAAAGAGTTAACTCATAATATTTGCAATTCAACTGTAGAGTAATAGGGGCCAGTCATGGCAAAAGACTTTTTCGCTGCGCTAACGCGTAACACTATCAGCCTGGCCGGTACGGCCATGGTTGTCGCGAGCGCCACGCTCATCATCACGCTGTTTGTTATTCAACAGATTGGTTTTGAGGGTGGAGCTTACCTGGGTCTCATCACGTTCGTGGCTTTGCCCATGGTCCTGATGATGGGTCTGGTTCTGATTCCTCTGGGCATCTCACGCGAGCGCAAGCGCCTCGCCGCTGCTGCTGCCGAGGGTGAAGAGGTCGTTGCACGTTTTCCGGTTCTCGATCTGAATACCGAAAGCACGCGCAAAAACGTAATCATGTTCCTGGTATTTACGACCATCAGTATCGTGATCCTGGGATCAGCCACCTACAAGGGCGTACATATCATGGATTCGGTAGAGTTCTGTGGAACTGTCTGCCATACCGTGATGCAGCCCGAGTACGTTGCACACCAAAGATCTCCCCATGCACGGGTTCCTTGTGCGGATTGCCACATTGGTCCGGGCGCTGACTGGTTTGTGAAGTCAAAGATTTCCGGTTCATGGCAGTTGATTGCGGTATCGCTGGATATCTATCCCAAGCCGATTCCCACGCCTATCCATAACCTTCGTCCTGCACGTGAAACCTGCGAACAGTGCCATTGGCCGACGAACCATGTTGGCGACCTGCTGAAGGTCAAGACTGTTTATGCGGAAGATGAAGTCAATACCGCAGCCCAGACTGCAGTGTTGTTGCGAGTTGGTGGCCTTGCCGGGCGTGAAAACTCGGGTATCCATTGGCACGTAAATCCTGATGTGCAGATTCGCTATCGTTCAGATGACGCCAGGGAAAACATCTACGACATCGAACTCACCGCTGCGGATGGCACCGTCAAGACCTACCTGGCTGGCGAAGTACCGGAAGAGGCTCAGGAATGGCGCACCATGGATTGCGTGGATTGCCATAACCGTCCGTCTCACCAGTACAAAATGCCTGGTGAGGAAGTTGATCTGGCCATGGCCAGTGGCGACATTGCCAAGGACCTGCCGTTTATCAAGCGCGAATCCATGCGTTTGCTGCAGGTCGGTTACGAGAGTCATGTGCAGGCTACGGAAGAAATTCCAGCTGGCCTGATGGCTTTCTATACTGCCGAGTATCCCGAACTGGCTGCATCCAGGGCCGATGCCTTGAGCGCGGCAGGAAATGAACTGGTGGAGATTTATACCTCCAACGTGTTCCCGGCGATGAAGGTGGATTGGGGTACCTACCCGAACCACATTGGTCACCAGGAAACACCCGGTTGCTTCCGTTGCCATGATCGTAAGCACAAGACTGAAGACGGAGATCGCATCACGCGTAAGTGCGATACCTGCCATACCTTGCTGGCTGACGAAGAAGTGGATTCAGAGATTCTGGAAATTCTGAACCCCTGATAAAGAGTGTAGAAGCCGGGCGGATCGAAAGGTCCGCCCGGTTTTTTTTGTCCGCTAAAAGTCTGGCCCGGAAGCGGCGTTGGATTTATCCGTTGCTGTTCAGCAACTCTCCGCTGGCACGCATGCGTCGGTACATCCAGCCCATGGTCAAACCCCTGGCAGCCATGAACAGGGTGAAGGCCAGCCACAGTCCATGGTTTTGCATGCCCTGGGTGAAATACCAGGCAGGTAAGAACACCAGGAAAGTGGAGACGAGCATGGTGTTACGCATTTCCTTTGCGCGTGTTGCGCCCACGTAGACGCCGTCAAACAGGAAGCTCCACACCGAGATCAGCGGCGACAGGATCATCCATGGCAGGTATTCGCCAGCCACCTGGCGAATCTCCGGCAGACCCGTCAGCAAATTAACCAGCGCATCGCCCAGCAACAGGTAAATCACGCTGAAGCACAGTGCAACCGCCAGCGACCACTGCAGGGAGACGCGCACAGCTTGATCCAGGCCGGCCTCACTGCCCTCCCCCACGGCTCTGCCTACCAGGGCCTCCGCTGCGTTGGCCAGGCCATCGAGCAGGTAGGCGGTGATGTGTTGGAAGTTCAACAGCACCGCGTTGGCTGCCAGGATCGCCGGACCCATGCGCATGCCCTGGGCGGTGATAAAGAAAAACGTGAATAGCAGGGACATGGTCCTGATCATTAGATTGGTGTTCACCGACAGCAGTTTCCGGAAACGCCCAAGATCGAGTATCTGCTCGCGCTGCCAGGTGCCGGGGTTGTCGCGCAGGATAGGTCGAAGCAGGGCGAGTCCGCACACCAGTCCGATGTATTCAGCCAGGGCGGAGGCCAGGGCCACCCCGTCGGTTTCCATGCCCATGCCTACTACAAACACCAGGTCCAACAGGATGTTCACGCTGGTTATGACCACCAGCAGGATCAGCGGCGCCCGCCCGTTCTGCATGCCGATGAACCAGCCCAGCAGGACGAAGTTGCACAGGGTGGCCGGAGCACTCCAGATGCGGATGTCGAAATAGGTCTGGGCGAGTTTCTCCACGAAACCATCGGCCCCGATCAGCGTCAGGCCCGCAGAGCCGAGCAAACCCTGGAGCAGGATGAGGGCAAGGCTAAGAACCAGGGCGCTAAGAAAACCCTGGCCGAGTACGGTTCGCAATTCGGAATTCTGGGCGCGGCCGAATGCCTGGGCGGCCAGTCCGGTGGTGCCCATGCGCAGGAAATTGAAGCCCAGGTAGAGGATGCTGAACAAGGTGGAGCCCACGGCCACCGCGGCCAGGTAGTCGGGGGCATCGAGATGCCCCATGACCGCAGTGTCCACGGCGCCCAGCAGGGGCACCGTGGCGTTGCTGATAATCAGTGGCGCGGCAATCCGCGCCACTTGTCTGTGGGAGTACGGGTTCACGTCCGGCGTGTGCCGGACAGTCGGCCGTTTATCAGAATGCGTTGTGACCCGTCAGTTCTTTGCCGATCACCAGTTTGTGTACCGTCTCGGTACCTTCGTAGGTAATCACGCTTTCCAGGTTCAGGGCATGACGAATCGGGCAGTACTCGGCGCTGATACCGGCTCCACCCAGGATGTCACGGGCATCGCGTGCGATATCCAGGGCCATGCGTACGTTGTTCCACTTGGCCATGGAAACGTGGGAGGGCTGCATGGTTCCTGCATCCTTCATACGACCCAGGCGCAGCGCCATCATCTGTGCCAGGGTGATCTTGCGGCTCATTTCTGCCATGCGGATCTGGATGGTCTGGGTGTGGTCCAGCGGACGGCCAAACAGGACCCGGTCCTGGGTGTACTTGAGTACTTCGTCCAGGCAGGCCTGTGCTGCACCGATAGCGCCCCAGGCAATGCCGTAGCGAGCCTGGGTAAGGCAGCTCAGGGGGCCCTTAAGGCCAACCACGCCGGGCAGCATGTTTTCCTTGGGCACACGCACGTTATCGAAGAACTGGCTGGAGGTCACCGAGGCGCGCAGCGAGAACTTGCGTTTGATTTCAGGCGCCTCGTAGCCGGGGGTTCCTTTTTCGACCAGGAAGCCACGAACGCCTTCGTCGGTCTGGGCCCAGACCACGGCGATGTCTGCCACCGTGGCATTGGTGATCCACATCTTGGCGCCGTTGATGATCCAGTCATCGCCATCGCGTTTCGCATGGGTCTTCATGTTTGACGGGTCGGAACCACCGTGGGGCTCGGTCAGGCCGAAGCAGCCAATGGCTTCGCCGCGGGCCATGGGGGGCAACCAGCGCTGCTTCTGCTCTTCAGAGCCGAAGGCGTGAATCGGGTACATGCACAGGCTGGACTGCACGGAGACAAACGAGCGCAGGCCGCTGTCGCCACGCTCCAGTTCCTGGCAGATCAGGCCGTAGGACACGCCGTTCAGACCTGCGCAGTCATAGCCTTCAATGGAGCTGCCCAGCAGTCCCAGGTCAGCCAGTTCCTTGACCAGTTCGGCAGGAAAGCGATGTTCCTCGAAGCACTCGCGAATTACCGGTAAGACCTTCTCGTCCACCATGCGCGCCACGGTGTCCTGGACCATCTGTTCTTCATCGCTTAACTCAGAACGGAGGTTAAAAAAGTCCATGGGATTAATTGTGCTTGAGGGAGCCATTTCGGCACTCCTGATTCAGGTGAATAAGTGCGCGGAATAATAACCCAATCAGGCGCGTAAATCAGTGTCCGGGTGGTCGGGTTAGTAAGAAATTCCGAGGCGACGGTAAACTACCGCCAGCAGGAAGATCGGGGCCAGCATGACCAGTTGCAGGTCATACAGCAGGCGGACCTTTTGACCTTCCAGCGCGTGGCCGGCGAGCATCGCCAGCAGGCAGGACAGCAGTAGGCCCAGGCTGGATGCCCACAGGGGAGGCCATTGGTGGCCCAGCCAGTGAATTCCGACCATCAGGCCCAGCATCACCAGGATCATGCCGAAGCCCAGTGTGATAGAGATGATGAAATAGTAGACAATGGCTGCCATAACGAATGCCGACCCCCAGTTCAGGGCGGGCGAGATGCGTGTGAAAGCCTCGGGACTCGGCAGCGACCACAGCAAGCCTATGATGCTGATCGCAGCCAGCGGGGCGCAAAATCGATGAATCAGCTTATTAACTGGATGCTCATGAGTCGCTGTATAGACATTGAACCACTGGTCGGCGGTGCGCATGGCGCTGTATCTCCTGCCCGTTGGAGATTGACGCTACGCGGGCGGCCGGAGCATTGCAACCGGGCTTGGCCCGCCGTTAAGGCAGGGTTCATAGTAGTGGGTCTAGGATTGGTGTCGGCTTGCGCAAGCGGGCCGGTGGACCTGGAGCCAGAGGCAACGCAGATGGTAAGGGCAACCTACCAGACCGAGGCTTTGCGAGGGCGCCAGGAGCAATTGCTGGCAGCCGGGCAGGTGTCGGTTGCACCGGGCAATGTCGGGCTGTATATGTCTGCCGTCGCGAGGGAACTCAAGGCTGCCGTTGGTGATACGGCCCAGGTGCAAGAGGCTCAGGAAATGGTCTTGCTGCGCCTGTCTTCGGAACTTGCTTTCGAGGTGGGTAGCGCAGAGCTATCCACGGATTCAGCTATGCACCTGGAGACAGGGGCAAGGGTATTGGCCAGTTATTCCTTGAGTTTGCTGGAGATAAGCGGTCACACGGACAGTACCGGCAGTGCCGCCATTAACCAGCGACTTTCCGGAGAACGGGCCCGGTCGGTGGCGGATGTGCTCCAGGCCCAGGGAGTGGCGCCGGCGAGGATGGTGGTTGAGGGGCGTTCAGATACCCAGCCGTTGGCGGATAATGCCAGTGACGAGGGCAGGCGGAAGAACCGCCGCGTAGAAATTCGAATCGTGCCCTTGCTGGCCGTGGAACCAGGATCGCGGAGCGAGGGCGGTAAAGAATAATCAGGCCCCGTGGTGGGCCGTTAATCCGGTGGCAAGAGGCTTACCGGAATGAACAAACAACGGAGATGACAATGAATAAATATACGAAAAAAACTGCTGTATCCCTGCTGACTGCGGCTGTTTTACTGTCGGCCTGCACTACGCTGGATCCCTATACCCACGAGGAAAAAACCTCGTCGGCGACCAAGGGCGCGATTATCGGTGCGGTCTCTGGTGCAGTCATCGGTCTGATCAGCGGGGATGATGCGGTGGAGCGGCGGCAGCATGCCATGATCGGTGCCGGAGTAGGCGCGATCGCCGGCGGTAGCGTTGGCGGCTATATGGACAAGCAGGAAATGGTTTTGCGCAAGCAGCTCGAAGGCACCGGCGTCAGCGTGAGCCGCAACGGTGATCAAATCACCCTGAATATGCCGGGCAACGTGACATTTGGCAGCGACAGTTCTGATCTCAAGGCTGACTTCTTCGCCGTGCTGGATTCGGTAACCCTGGTGTTGAAGGAATACGACAAGACCGTGGTGGAAGTGGCAGGGCATACCGATTCTACCGGTAGCGACCAGTACAACCAGGCCTTGTCGGAACGTCGTGCAGCCACCGTGGCCGGTTACCTGGTAAATCGGGGCGTGTTGGAAATGCGCATGATTCGCGTAGGCATGGGTGAAACCCGCCCGGTGGCCGATAACGGTACGCCGGAAGGTCGGGCGCTGAATCGTCGGGTTGAGTTGACCCTGGTGCCGGTGACCCAGTAACCGTTTCGGATTATTTTTTACAGGCAAAAAAATCCCGGCGAAAGCCGGGATTTTTGTTTGCGTTAGCTATCAAGCTCAGGTGGCGATTTGCATCTTGAGTTTCTTGATCGCGTTGTTCTCGATCTGGCGAATGCGCTCGGCTGACACGCCATATTCATCGGCCAGTTCCTGCAAGGTTTCCTTGCTCTCGGTAATCCACCTGCGACGAATGATGTCCTGGCTGCGTTCGTCCAGCGTCTTGATTCCGTCCATCAGGCGCCGCTGGGTGCTTTGTTCCCAGTCATAGGCCTCGACGATTTCCGCCGGGTCCGAATTTGCCGCCGGCAGGAAGTTGGAAGCGCCGTAACCACCGCGCTCATCGTCACTATCCGAGGGGGCGTCAAACATCATGTCCCTTGCGGACATGCGTTTTTCCATCTCGGTAACTTCGGTGGCGGATACCCCCAGGTCCCGGGCAACTGCCTCGGTTTCTTCCTGGTTGAGCCAGCTCAGGTTCTTCTTTGCCTTGCGCAGGTTAAAAAACAGTTTGCGCTGTGCCTTGGTGGTAGCCACCTTGACCAGTCGCCAGTTGCGCAACACGTATTCATGAATTTCAGCGCGTATCCAGTGCACCGCAAAGGACACAAGGCGGACACCCATATCGGGGTCGAAGCGTTTCACGGCCTTCATCAGGCCCACGTTGCCTTCTTGTACCAGGTCGCCAAGGTTCAGGCCGTAACCCGAGTAGCCACGGGCGATGTGCGCGACGAAGCGCAGGTGGGAAAGCACCAGGGTGCGGGCAGCTTCCAGGTCTTCTTCATCCCGGAATCGTACCGCCAGGTCATGCTCTTCCTCCGGACTGAGTACAGGAATAACGGACACTGCCTGTATATAGGCGTCCAGACTTCCAATCGGACCGGTAACAACCAGGTCTGTAGGGCGAATTGCCAAAGCGTTGCTCATATTTTCGGGCGTACCTCCACATCGGGATAACGAATTCTAGCACTCAGGGAGTTAGAGTGCTAAACCCCTGTTAAGTTCCGATTGAGGGACTATTTTATTATCTTATAAAACAGTGGGTTAGGATTCTTTGCCTGGTTCGATCAGGCGCATATGGCGGGTTGCTGCCAGCCAGGATCCGAGCCAGCCCAGGCCCGAGCCCCCCGCCAGGATGAGCAGGGTAAAGGCTGGATCCAGCCCCATTAGCTCGAAATTGCTGCCATACAGCCCGGCTACCTGGCGGATGGGTTGCTGCAGCAGTAGCAGGGTTGCGTTTACCACCAGCAAGGCGATGAATGCCCCGCCCAGGCCGTACCAGAAGCCGCTATACAGGAAAGGCCGTCTGATGAATGCATCGCTGGCGCCAATCAGTTTGCAGACCTCGATTTCATTTTTGCGGTTCTGGATGTCCAGCCGGATGGTGTTGCCCACAATCACCACGACTCCCACCGCCAGTACGCCTGCGGCCAGGGTCACTGCCCGGCGCAGGATACTAAGCAGGCCGTGGAAACGTTCCACCCAAGCGGTGTCCACCTGGACAAGATCGATCTCTTTCCAGTTGCTAAGTTCGTCGGCCAGCAATTTAACGCTGGTCGCACTGAGGTTTTCTTCCGCAGGGCGGATGACCAGCACGTCAGGGATGGGATTGGATGTCAGTGCGTCCAGGGCTTCCCCGAAGCCGGATAGTTCGCGGAATTCTTCCAGTGCCTTGTCCGCAGGAATCA
Source organism: uncultured Chromatiales bacterium (assembly GCA_937128475.1). GTDB lineage: Bacteria > Pseudomonadota > Gammaproteobacteria > Steroidobacterales > BM003 > CAKZML01. Next base: position 31,451 of record CAKZML010000122.1, on the reverse strand, counting down.
CGTCCACATTGCTGATGTCTGGTCGCTGACGCAGCTTGGTGGCCAGCTTTTGCACCACATCGCTGGATTGGCCGGTTTTCAGATAGGCGGTCAAATCCACAGCACTGTCCCAGCTGCTGGTGATGGCCTTGCCATTGACCACCAGCAGGTGCAGCGCGACAGGCAGGCACAGCGCGATGCCAATCACCGTCACGGTGAGCAGGCTGCCTACCGGTTGCCTGACCATCCGGCCCAGGGCGGAGAACAGGTTCTGTGCGTGGCGGGTGAAATACGCCTTGATCAGGCCCGGGAGTCCGACGCCGGATCCGGCGGTGGGCTTTCTCCTGGCGGCTCGGGGCTGCTTATCCTTGCGGACAGGTCGACGGCGGTTCATCTATGAAAGCCTCCGGGCTGGCTGCCCTGCTTCAGTCGCCCCGACTCCAGGATGATTCTGCGTTTCCCCAGTCGTTCCACGAGTGCCAGGTCATGGCTTGCGATCAACAAGGTGACCCCTACATCGTTGAAGCGCTGAAAAAGATTCATGATTTCCAGGGACAGTTCCGGATCCAGGTTGCCAGTGGGTTCGTCCGCGATAAGCAGGTCGGGCTTTGACACCACGGCCCGCGCGATACCCACCCGTTGCTGCTCTCCGGTGGATAACGCCACAGGAAACAGTTTTTCCTTACCCAGCAATCCAACCTGGTCCAGGGCCGCCCTGACTCTGCGGCCGACCTCCCGGTGGCCAATGCCCTGCACGACCAGCGGCAGGCCGACATTGTCCATGACAGTTCTGTCGTAGAGTAGTTTGTGGTCCTGGAAAACCATGCCGATCTGGCGACGGTAGGCGGGGATTTTTCGCCTGCTGACGCCGTTGGTATTCTGGCCATTGATAATGACCTGCCCGCGGGTGGGTCGTTCGATCAGGGCGATTAATTTCAGCAGGGTGCTTTTCCCGGCGCCGGAATGGCCAGTGAGAAAGGCCATCTCGCCCTTCTCCATGCTCATGTTTAACTCCGAAAGAGCTTCTCGCCCACCGGGGTAGCGCTTGGCAACCTGTTCAAAGCGAATCAACTTGGGTCGCTCCCGGCGCCCAGCAGGGCGTCAACGAAATCTGCAGCCCTGAAGATATCCAGGTCTTCGGCTTTTTCGCCGATACCGATGAATCGAATGGGCAGCTTCATGGCGCGGGCGATGTTCAGTACCACTCCGCCCTTGGCCGTGCCATCAAGTTTGGTTAGTACCAGGCCGGTGACCCCCACTGCCTCGTGGAACTGGCGAGCCTGGCTTAGCGCGTTCTGGCCGATTCCGGCGTCCAGCACCAGCAGTACCTCGTGGGGGGCGCTGGCATCGGACTTGCGAATGACTCGCACGATTTTCTTCAGTTCATCCATCAGGCCGGTCTGGCTTTGCAGTCGGCCCGCGGTATCGGCCAGCAGTACGTCGATATTGCGCGCTTTGGCAGAATCCATGGCATCGAAGATGACCGCCGCCGGGTCCGCCCCGGTACCCTGGGAAACCACCGGTACCTGGTTTCGTTCACCCCAGACCCGCAATTGTTCTACCGCCGCCGCCCGGAAGGTATCGCCGGCTGCCAACATGGTGGAGAGCCCGTCGCTCTTGAGTCGCGAGGCGAGTTTCCCCAGGGTCGTGGTTTTCCCTGCGCCGTTCACCCCGACAAACAGGATGGTCCAGGGGCGATGTTCGGTCCCGACCTGTAACGGCGCCTCGCAGGGGGCCAGGATTTCCAGCATGGCTGTGCGCAAGGCATCGACCACCGCGCTGGCGTCCTTTAATTCATTGCGATTCAAACTTTTGCGCAGGCCCGCCATGATTTCTTCGGTGGCCTCGACTCCCACGTCGGCGGTTAGCAGACGGGTTTCCAGTTCCTCGAGCAGCTCGTCATCGATTTTGCCGCCGGGGACCAGGTTGGCCAGGTCATAGGTGAGCCACGAGTCGCCGCGATTGATTCTCGCCCTCAGGCGTTTAATGAATCCGGGCGCAGGTTTATCTCGATTGGAGGATTTGTTTTTAGGTTTAAGCATTGGCTGGCAATTATCGTGATTCTGTGGCCTCTTGTCTTGCTTGATTTCCCTTTGGTGGATATTTAGTCGGCGGGCTGTGCAGGGCATCCGACAGAATATATTTCCGTCAAAGCTTGTAATTTTCTTAATTTGTACTAATTCTTATTATTAAGAGAGTATAAATGCGGATCTTATTTGTATTTTTTTCAAGAGCCAAAATAACTATACAAGGGATTGGAAAATGAACCTGACACGGCATATTCATCGAGTTCTCGATGCCTGCGACAATTTTCTGGCCAAGCTCCCCGGAGGGCCGGGAGGCAGCCAAAACGCTGAGGACCTGCGGCAAGTCGGTTTGGACCTGGTTATACGCTCCATGGCGGTTATGTGCTCTGCAGATGGGCACCTTGATGATGATGAAATCGAAACCAGTGTGGACGTTTATCAGTCTCAAACCGGGTATAAATTGAGCCGGGACCAGATCCGGATGACTGTTTCAACGGTGAGTCTCGAGAGCGATCTGTTCTGGCATGACCTGAAGATCAAGGGACATATGCTGCCCGGAGAAGTTTGTCGCGAGATATTCAACGCGTCCCGGGCGGTGGCCCTTGCTGACAAGGTTCTGCATCCCGCAGAGTCGGTCGTGCTGGAGCGGCTTGAAGATGCCCTTGGGCTGGACAGGGTCGCCGCAAGCTAGCCGGCAAGCCCCTGCCTGAATTACCCAGGTATTTTGTAACAGCGATTGCTGCGTGCCCGGACCCGGGTACACTAGGGAGCCTCTGATTTATTCTGGGCTTAGCAGATTGGGAGCGAAAAAAGTCAGATTCAAGGCGCCAATCCCACGCGATAGTGGTGCTATCGTGAAGATTGGCAACACAGAAGCTGGCTTTTTTGGCCCCAAGATACAAGTTCATGAATAAATCAGAGACTCCCTAGGGTATTGCCAGCTACAAAGTTCTCCGGGTAAGCGTATTCATGTCCAGAAAATCTCCAGTCGGCCGCGGCCGCCAAGTGCGCGGTGGGCTGCGCAACCGTTTTAGAATCATCGGTGGCCAGTGGCGCAGCCGGGTGCTGAGTTTCCCGCCGGTTCCCGGTTTACGCCCAACGCCAGACAGGATTCGCGAAACCGTATTTAACTGGTTGTCCATGCAAATTCCCGGCGCTCGATGCCTGGACCTTTTTTGCGGAAGCGGTGCCCTGGGTCTTGAGGCCTTGTCGCGTGGCGCATCAAGCGTGGTCTTTGTGGATAAGTCAGAGCCGGCCCTGGCCAGTATCCGTGAACACCTCTCGCTGCTCGGGTCTGACTCCGGACGCTGCGAGCGAGTTAATGCCAGCCAATTTCTTTCCCGGGGCTCGGGCAAGGTGGATGTTGTCTTCGCAGACCCGCCCTTTGATCAGGAGTGGGCCGCGGAATTGTGTACACTTTTGCACCAGGGGGCGTGGTTGGCGCCCGGTGCCCGGGTGTACCTTGAGACATCCGCAAGTCGTGGCGAGCCGGAATTGCCGCCGGGGTGGCAAGTGCTGCGTAGCAGCCGCGCCGGCGATGTGCTGGCCAGCCTGTTAAGCCCGCCTGAACCAGAAACGAAACCAGAACCCACAGACCAGGGACAGTAAATATGAGCCTTTCCGCAATTTATCCGGGGACTTTCGACCCTGTAACCAATGGGCACCATGACCTGGTTCGTCGCGCCAGCAGGCTGTTTTCCCGGGTAGTGGTAGCCATCGCGGCCAGCCCTGGCAAGGTTCCCCTGTTTACCCTGGAAGAGCGAGTGGGACTCGCCCGGGAGGTTCTCGCAGACCTGGGTAATGTTGAGGTCACCGGTTTTGACTGCCTGACTGTCGACTTTGCTCGCAAGCACAATCTTGATGTGATGGTGCGCGGGCTGCGTGCGGTGTCGGATTTCGAATTTGAATTCCAGCTGGCCAATATGAGCCGCGCCCTGGCGCCGGAACTGGAGTCGGTGTTCCTGACTCCCCAGGAGGACCTGTCATATATTTCCTCCAGCATGATTCGCGAGATCGCGATGCTCGGCGGTGATGTGTCGCCGTTTGTTCATCCCAGCGTGAAGCGGGCCCTGGATGCCAAGTGCGCCGCCCGTAACAGTGGCTGATTTCATGGCTGAGACAATTACCCGGCATCCCGGCTTCCGGTCTTTGCTGATCCGGGCTTTTGCGCTGTGGCTGCTGTTGACCAGCGCTGCGCTGGCTGCAGTCCCGAAACATGCTGCCATCGCGTCGGCTCATCCCCTGGTCAATGCTGCTGGTTACGAGATCCTGGAAGCTGGCGGTAACGCTTTCGATGCTGCCGTGGCGGTAAGCGCCGCCCTGGCGGTGGTGGAGCCCAATGCCTCGGGCCTGGGGGGCGGGGGATTCTGGTTGCTGCACCGGGCTGAAGACGGTTTTGAGGTCATGGTAGATGGTCGCGAGCGGGCGCCCCTGGCCGCCTCGGCCACTATGTTCCTGGATAGCGCCGGGGAACCGGTTCCGGGTCTGTCCAGGGCCACTGCCCTGGCCTCGGGAATTCCCGGTGAGCCGGCTGCATTTGTGCACATTGCCCGGACATACGGGCGGCTTCCCCTGGCTCGCAGCCTGGCTCCGGCCATACGCCTGGCCCGCCAGGGCTTTCCTATGTACCCGCGACTGCAGGGCGGTTTGAAGTTCAAGCAGCAGCAGTTGGCCAGCAATCATGCCGGGTCTGTTTTTTTGATCGATGGCCAGGTTCCCGAATTGGGCCAGGTGATTCGCAATCCTGAACTTGCCGAGGCCCTGGAGCTTCTGGCCCGGCACGGGCGGGACGGGTTTTATGCCGGCGAGCAGGCGAACAAGCTGGTCGAGGGGGTTCGCAAGCTGGGCGGTATCTGGACCCTGCAGGACCTGGCGGAATACCAGGTGGTGGAAAGGGCGCCGTTAAAATCACGCTACGGTGATGTGACCATTACCGGTGCGCCGCCGCCTTCGGCCGGTGGTGTGGCGGTGGCCAATGCGCTGAATATTCTCGAACCCTACAAGCTGCCTGGATTGGACAGCGTGACCAGGGCCCACGTGACGGTCGAGGCCATGAGACGGGCGTTTCGGGACAGGGGTCAGTACCTGGGGGATCCGGATTTTGTCACCGCCCCGGTGCAGCGCCTGATTCATCCGTATTACGCCGATGGCCAACGGGCCGGCATCAGGCTGGACAAGGCCACTCCAAGCGCCAGCCTGCCCGGCCTGAGCCCCTGGCGGGCCATGGGCAATGACACCACTCACTTTTCTATCCTGGATGCCGAGGGCAACCGGGTATCGGCGACCATGTCGCTGAATTTCTGGTTCGGCAACGGGATCATGATTCCCGATACCGGCGTTGTCCTGAACAACGAGATGGATGATTTTTCAGTCAAGCCGGGTGTGCCGGACGGCTTTCAGCTGGTGGGTTACGATGCCAACGCCATCGCACCGGGCAAGCGTATGCTCTCGAGCATGTCGCCGACCTGGGCCGAGTCGGACAAGGGCCTGGTGATCCTGGGAACCCCCGGCGGCAGTCGGATTATCAGCATGGTGCTACAGGGAGTGCTGGCATGGGCGGAGGGCGCGGATGCCATGCAGGTGGCCTCATTGCCGCGTTTCCATCACCAGTATTTGCCAGACTTTATCAGCTACGAGGAAGACGCCTTCAGCGAAGCGCAAATCAAGGCGCTGGAGGCCCTGGGCCATACCCTCAAGCCCGTGGGGCGTCGCTACGGAAACATGGAAGTGATTACCTGGGACTACCTCAGCGGAGAGGTTCAGGCGGCCTCGGATCCCAGGGGGGACGGAGAAGGACGGGTTTACTAGCGCTGGCAGCCGGGGCAGAAGTAGCTCGCCCGTTGCCCCATGATTTCCTGGCGCACCAGTTCGCCGCACCGCCCGCAGGGTTTTCCCGCCCTGCCGTACACCAGTAGCGACTGTGCAAAATAGCCAGGTTGTCCGTTTTCCCTTACGAAATCCTTCAAGGTGGTGCCGCCGGCCTGGATTGCCTCGGCCAGTACCTGCCTGACCTCATTTACCAGTATTCCCATTCGCGCCAGGCTGACCCGGCCTGCCGGGCGGCGGGGGTGAATGCCGGCCCGGTGCAGGGACTCGCTGGCGTAAATATTTCCCACTCCCACCACCACCTGGTTGCTCATGAGGAACGGCTTGATGCTGAGCTTCCGCCTGCGAGACTTGCGATACAGGTATAGCGCGGTGAACTGAGCTTCCAGGGGTTCGGGGCCCAGTGCGGTTAACAGCTTGTGCTGGAGAGGATCGGCCTGGGTCCAGAGCATGCAACCGAAGCGACGAGGGTCGTTGTAGCGAAGTACCCATCCCGAACTCAAGGCGATATCCACGTGGTCGTGACTGCCTGGGGGGTTATCGGGCCTGACCATCCGGAAAGAGCCCGACATGCCCAGGTGGGAGATCAGGGTGCCGGCCCCGGTGCCGATCAGCAGGTACTTGGCCCTGCGGCCGACGGAGAGAATTGTTTCCCCGGGAAGTGTCTTATCCAGTCGCGTTGGTATTGGCCAGCGGAGCTGGCGCTGACGCACGGTTACCGATTTCACCTGTTTTCCCAGCAGGTGAGGGCTCAGGCCCCGGCAGGTGGTTTCGACTTCGGGTAATTCAGGCATTCGGGAATCATAACCCTTTGCAGTGGGCACAAAAAACCCGCCATCAGGCGGGTTCTTTTTAAAACTCGATACCTATCGGGTCGCTTACTTGATCTTGGCTTCCTTGTAGATCGTGTGCTTGCGAGCCTTGGGATCGAATTTCTTCACTTCCACCTTTTCGGGGTGGAGGCGCTTGTTCTTGGTGGTGGTGTAAAAGTGTCCTGTTCCTTCCGAGGACACCAGGCGAATCTTGTCACGCATGTTGTTGCTCCTTCAGAGGGTGGGGTTAGATCTTTTCGCCAGCGGCACGAAGATCAGCCAGGATCTTGTCAATCCCGTGCTTATCAATATTACGCAGGCCAGCGCTGGAGATTTTCAGCTTGACGAAGCGCTTCTCACTCTCCACCCAGAGGCGGTGAGTGTGCAGATTGGGCAGAAAACGCCTACGCGTTCTGTTTTTCGCGTGCGAAACGTTGTTTCCAGTGACCGGACGCTTGCCGGTAATCTGACAGACCTTGGACATGACCCTATTTCCCGTTAAATCCATAGTGCAGCGTCCGACTCACGGACGCAGGAAGCCGAACTTTATACCAGCGGACGAGAATTTGCGCAAGTCAAATAAGCCCTCTTTGTGCCAGGGAGACGCAATCCCCGTCCCCAACGATCAAATGATCCAGCACCCGGATGTCCACCAGGGCCAGCGCATCCGCCAATCTGCGGGTGATTCTGCAGTCTGCATCGCTGGGTTCGGCCACCCCGGAAGGGTGATTATGCGCGAGAATCACGGCCGCCGCATCACAGGCCAGCGCTTGCCGAACCACCTCCCGGGGGTGAACGGTTGCGCCATCTATCGTCCCTCTGAACAGTGGCTCATAGCATATGACCCTGTGACGGTTGTCCAGGAACAGGCATACGAATAGCTCATGACCGAGATCCCGCAGGCTGGCTTGCAGGAATCCGCCCGCCTCGGTGGGGTCGCTGAGTCCCGGGCCGCGCTGGAGGCGCTCCAGGTGATGCCGCCGGCTCAGTTCCAGGGCAGCTTGCAGATTGGCGTAGCGCGCAGGGCCCATGCCGGTGACCAGGCAGACTTCCTGGCGGTTGGCGGACATCAGCGGGCGCAAACCGCCAAAATGACCCAGCAGGCTGCGGCCGAGTCCGACCGCGCTGGTACCGTGGCAGCCGCTGCCCAGCAGTACCGCCAGCAGTTCGGCATCGGACAGGCTATGGCAGCCCTGTCGCAGCAGTTTTTCTCGAGGCCGTTCGTGTTCGGGCCAATTCCTTATGGCCATAGTTGCCTGTTCCCGGGTTTTTGCGACACATGCGTGACAGATACAGGCAGGGTAAAAACAGAACCCCGGGGGCCGCAACGGCTCTTTCTGGGTAATCGTTCATGGTATGCTCCGGGACCTCAGAGAGAGGCCCAATGAGCGCATTAATACGTAAAAATATTTTGCTTGGCGTTACCGGTGGTATCGCTGCCTACAAGGCCCCGGACCTTGTTCGGAGGCTGCGTGAGCGAGGCGCGGAAGTACAGGTGGTGATGTCCCGGGGGGCGCAGCAATTTATTACCCCCATGACGTTCCAGGCGGTATCCGGAAGACCGGTACGCACTGACCTGTGGGATGAGGCCGCAGAGGCATCGATGGGGCATATCGAATTGGCGCGCTGGGCCGACCTGGTGCTGATTGCGCCCACCACAGCAGATACCCTGTCCAAACTGGCCGCGGGCCTGGCCGGAGACTTGTTAAGTACGGTCTGCCTGGCTACCGAGGCGCCCCTGGTGCTTGCCCCGGCCATGAACAAGCAAATGTGGGCCAATCCGGCGACTCAATCCAACCTGGAAATTCTGCGTGCTCGCGGCGTGCAGATCCTGGGTCCCGGTGAGGGTGACCAGGCTTGTGGCGAAACCGGGGCCGGACGGATGCTCGAGCCCCTGGAGATTGCCGAGGCAGTCACCGCCCTGGCAGGCACCGATGGGCCGCTAAGTGGCGTGTCATTGATGATTACCGCCGGACCCACCCGGGAGCCGGTGGATCCGGTGCGCTTCATCAGCAACCGCAGTTCGGGGAAAATGGGGTTCGCCCTGGCTGAGCAGGCCGCCCAAATGGGCGCCCGGGTCATGCTGGTTAGTGGTCCGGTCAGCCTGGTGACTCCACCCGGGGTGCAGCGGGTGGACGTGGAGACCGCCGAGCAGATGCACCAGGCAGTTCACGACAATATTGCCGGGGTGGATATTTTTGTCGGTGCCGCGGCGGTCTCGGACTACCGGGTGGCTGAACAGGCTGACCACAAGATCAAGAAGACCAGCGAGCACCTGTCCCTGGAACTGGTGCGCAACCCGGATATCCTGGCCTGGGTGTCGAGCCTTGAGCCCGGAAAGCGACCATTCACGGTGGGGTTCGCGGCTGAGACCGAGAATCTGGAAGACTATGCACGGGGCAAGCTTTCCGCCAAGTCCCTGGACCTGATCGCCGCCAACCTGGTGGGTGAGGGCAGGGCTTTCGACAAGGACACCAATGCACTGGTGGCCTACTGGCCCGAAGGTGCCGAAGACCTGGGTAGCGGTTCAAAAGTTGAACTTGCCCGGTTGTTATTGAATTTGATCGCCCGGCATTTTCGAAATGAGGATGCCTGAACTGACGTTGTGACCAAACCAGGAACTGATTTTCGATGCAAAGTATTCAGCTAAAGATTCTTGACCCCCGCCTGGGTGCGGAGTTTCCGGTACCCAATTACGCCACCACCGGTTCTGCGGGAATGGATTTGCGTGCCTGCCTGGACAAGACGCTGGTCCTGGAGCCGGGTCAGACTGAACTGATACCCACAGGTATGGCGATTCACATTGATGATCCGGGTCTGGCTGCCGTGTTGTTGCCCCGTTCCGGCCTGGGACACAAACATGGCATCGTGCTGGGAAATCTCACCGGCCTTATCGATTCGGATTACCAGGGCCAGGTGTTCGTTTCATGCTGGAATCGCAGCAGCCATCCTTTCACCATCGAGCCGGGCGACAGGATTGCCCAGATGGTGATCCTGCCGGTAGTGCAGGCCCGTTTCGAGGTCGTCGAGGAATTTTCGGACAGCAAGCGCGGTACCGGCGGCTTCGGCTCCACCGGTCAGCAGTAGCAGGGGCTGTCTAGTATTTGGACTTCAGTTCCTGGAAGCGCTTGATATCGCGCTGGAAACTGGAGACCAGTTCTTCACGCTGCTGGGTGCGTCGATTCAGCATGTCCCGGTATTTTTCCACGTTGGCTGCGGTTTCCATCAGCTCAGTGGTGAGATTGTCGGGGACCGAGCGCTTGTCTGACAGGGGATCGTAGGGATAGTTATAGCGCTGGGCTTCAATTTCCAGTGCAGCCATGCGTTCTTCAAGGCTCTTCAGGTAGTTCGCAGCGATAAGGTCCTGCTGCTTGAGATCAGCCAGGCGGGCCTCGCGCAATTGCTCAATGTCAGAGATTCGCTCATAGGACATGAGCAGTTGTTGATCATATTGGTCGAGTTCCTGACGAATGCGCTCTTGCTCGGCACGGGCCGCGCGTTGTTCCTTGGTCAGTTCACCCTCTTCCACACCGATGCGTACGCCACCTTCGTTAAAGCGTTCGTGACGATCCTTGGCGTACTCGGGCGGAATATGGTCGCCGTAATGAATCACGCCGTTCTCGTCCACCCACTTGTACAGTTCCGCGTATGCCGGAGCGCTCAAGAGCAGGGTGGCCACAATGCTGGCGTTTACGAGAATGTTTTTCACTTGTCTTTTATAGCACATGAATCTGAGGAGATTCCCTTGGAAAATTTCCAAACTGTGGCCCAGTTCAAATTAATGGAAGACCAGTCGATACTCAAGTTTGGTTGACTAGATCCCGTAACTTGCCCGATATGCGCTGACCGCTTCCAGATCCTGCGCCCGGGCGGGGTCTTGCTCCAGGTAGCCCACCAGGTCGCTCAGACCCACTATCCGGGTTACCGAGAGGCCCAGGTCGGCCTCGGCTTCCTGTACAGCCGAGAGTTCGCCCTGGCCGCGTTCCTGGCGGTCCAGTGCGATGGCCACGCCGGCGGCGATCGCGCCATTATCGCGAATAATTTCCACCGATTCACGAATCGCCGTACCTGCGGTGATCACGTCATCCACAATCAGTACCCGGCCTTTCAGGGGGGCGCCCACCAGGTTTCCGCCTTCGCCGTGGGCCTTGGCTTCCTTGCGGTTATACGCATAGCCAACATTGACGCCATGGTCCCGGTACAGCGCTGCCGCGGTCAGTGCGGCCAGTGAAATACCCTTGTAGGCCGGACCGAAAAGCATATCGAATTCCTGTCCGGAGTCGACGATGGCTTGTGCGTAGTACCGGCCAAGTCCATCCAGCGCCTGTCCGTTGCAAAACAGGCCGGCGTTGAAGAAATACGGGCTCTTTCTGCCTGATTTCAGCGTGAACTCGCCGAAGCGCAGTACGCCCAATTCCAGTGCCAGGTCGAGAAATTCTTTCTTGTATGCGTGCATGATTCGTCCTCCAGGCGGGCATTATCCATTAATCCCGGGCCGGGCAGAACCGCTATTTTTTCGCCCGCTCTCGGAGCCGGTCGGAAAACGCGGTAGGATACCGGGCTTTTGAGAGTGGGCCTTCCATGCGAATAATTACCGCCAACGTTAATGGCATTCGCGCTGCAGAGCGTAAGGGTTTTTTTGACTGGCTTGCAGCGCAAGATGCGGACGTGGTCTGCATCCAGGAAACCAAGGCCCAGGAGTTTCAACTGGAGGCGGATGCCTTCAGGCCCGACGGCTATCACTGCTATTACCTGGATGCTGAAAAGAAAGGCTACAGCGGTGTGGCGATCTTCAGTCGCGTGAAGCCCAGCAAGGTGCTGCGGGGTCTGGGCTGGGATGAGTTCGACCGTGAAGCCCGCTACATTGAAGCCCAGTTTTCGGGGTTGAGCGTTGTATCCCTGTACCTGCCCTCGGGATCCTCCAGTGAATTGCGCCAGGAGGCCAAGTATCGTTTTCTTGATCAATTCCTGCCCCATCTGAAGGGGCTTCGCCGCAAGCGGCGGGAGTACATCATTTGTGGAGACTGGAACATCGCCCACAAGGAAATTGACCTGAAGAACTGGAAAGGTAACAAGAAGAACTCAGGCTTCCTGCCCGAGGAACGGGCCTGGCTGGACACCCTGTTTGACGAGGTGGGTTATGTGGATGCCTTCCGGCAGGTGAATCCGGACCCGGATCAATACACCTGGTGGTCCAACCGGGGCCAGGCCCGGGCCAAGAACGTGGGGTGGCGCATCGATTACCAGATTGTTACCCCTGGCCTGGCGGACAGGGTGCTCTCGGCCAGCGTCTTCAAGGACGAGTGGTTTTCTGACCACGCCCCGTTGATCATGGATTACGAGGGGGAGCTGGGCTGAGGTCCTTGATTCGCCTCTTGTTTGCCGTTCCAGGGCGCGACCCAGAACAGGAGTAGAAGGCCCGGTATGGCCACCACGGTGCAAATCAGGAAGAACTGGTAATAACCCACGGATTCCACGATAAAGCCGGTGCTGGCATTGGCCAGGGTCCGGGGGACCGCGGTCAGGCTGGTCAGCAGGGCAAATTGGGTGGCGGTAAACTGTATGTTGGTCTGCTTGGCCATGTAAGCGGTCAGCGCCACGGTGCCCAGGCCCACGCCGATGTACTCAAAACCCACCACGCCAAATAACAGGTAGATGTTCTGGCCAACCCGGGCCAGGGCGGCAAACCCCAGGATAGACACCACCTGCACCAGGCCAAAAATCCATAGGGCCTTGTTGATGGACAGCCGTAGCATGGCCAGTCCGCCCAGCGCCGCCCCCGCGATGGATCCACCCAATCCGGCGAATTTTGCCACCGTTCCGATCTCAGTGCGGCTGAATCCCAGGTCCAGGTAAAACGGGGTGGACAAGGCCGTGGCCATGTTGTCACCCAGTTTGTACAGCAGCATGAAGCCCAGCACCGCCAGTGCGCTGCGGACGCCGTCGCGTTGAAAGAACTCATGGAAAGGCTCGATGACGGCGTCCCTGAGGCTGGTCGGCGCCAGGGCCCTGGAGCCTGTCTCTGCAACCATGGCAGTGGTGGCGATGCCTACCAGCATGAAACCGGCGACGATCCAGTACACGGCCGACCAGGGCATGAAGTCTGACAGTATTAGCGCCAGCGATCCTGGAACCAGGGAGGAAAGCCGGTAGGCGTTGATGAACAGCGAGTTGCCCGTACCCAGTTCGTCATCCGCCAGCAGTTCCCTGCGGTAGGCATCCAGCACGATGTCCTGGGTGGCGCTGAACAGGGCCACGGCGAACACCAGGTACATGGCGGCCTGCAGATTGCTGCCCGGGTTCACGGTCCCGAGCATCCCGATGCTGCCCAGCAACAGGACCTGGCTTAACAGTGTCCAGCCCCGACGGCGGCCCAGGAACGGCAGCTGGTAGCGATCCAGCAAGGGCGCCCAGAGAAACTTCCATGTGTAAGGCAGCATGACCAGGTTGAACAGGCCGATGGTTGCCAGGTCTATGCCTTCGCTGCGTAGCCATGCCGGTACCAGCTGGATGAGCACATAAAGGGGCATGCCGGAGGACAGGCCCTGGAAGATGCATGTGATCATCCGACGGTTCAGCAGGATTTCCTGCCAGGGCCGTTGCCCGGAAGTTGCTGGGGTGTCGTCCTGCATTAGTGAATCGATACTCTCTTGGCGGGTTTGTTTGAAGGAGCTTCGGTTGAGGCGTGGTGCACGCACATGCGCCAGCCGCCTGAGTGCCGAAGATAAACGTTTGTGGCCAGCACCGGAATTGCGGGTCTGTCGGAAAGATTCCGGAAATGCTCGCGGACCACGTGAATCACATGCTCCTTCCGTGCCTGGCGGTACAGCACTTCAACCCGCAGTTCTGCCGCTCCCTGGGTGGTCAGAATGTGTTGCCAGCTTTTGAAAATGGTCTCGGGCTCTTGAAGCAAGGCGCCGCCGGGATGGATGCAGGTAATGTCCTGTGGCGCCCAAACGGCTTTCATGGCGTTGAAGTCGGCGGCAGCGAAGGCGCGGTAGAATGCCTGTTCGGCTTCTTGTGCTGTGGCAAATGCCATGGCGTTCTCCTGCCTTGCCGGGGCTACCGGTTTCCAGCGCGTGTGTGAGCAACGATGAGTAGTGTAACCATTTGTGTGGGGAATCTCGCGGATTTGCCGGATCTGGGTTGCCGTGAATTTTCCTGGGGAGACACTCCGGTGCCCCATCGCGGCTTCCTGGTGCGTCGCGGAAGCGATCTCGTGGCGTACCGGAATCTTTGCCCTCACGGTGGCCGTCCCCTGAACTGGCAGCAGGACAAATTTCTTGATCGTGGCAAGCGTGTGATCCTGTGTACTGGTCATGGCGCGGAGTTTGAAATTGCTACAGGTGAATGTCTGCGGGGGCCATGCCCGGGACAGTCGCTGGCAGCGCTGCCAGTGAGGGTAGTCGAAGGTTTGATTTACGTGGACGTAGGCTAATGATCGCCGCGTTTCAAGGGCGCCAGGCGAGCGCTGCGAAGCTGGGCATCGCTATTTAAGTTCGGTCAATGAACTCCAGCGGGTCCGACCAATCTATAGGGAGAGGTCCGTCATCGTCATTATTAAAATCTTCTCTGCCTACGTCTACTGATCCGGACCAGTCTTCCGGGGCTGACGCTTTTTTGATCCACATTTCCGTCCAGTCGTCGGGATCCAGTTCTTCAAGGGTGCCGTCGAAATGTTGTATCTCGATGGCCCCGTCCACTGGGTCCAGTGCCACGACCTCGAAAAGGGCGCCGTCCGGCATGCTGTACCACTGACCAATTACCGGGTAATTGACCTTCATGGTTACTTGTCCTTTTGCTTGTGCTCTCAATCGTTTAAAAGCCGCGAATCTTTCCGGCGGCAGTCCTGATCCATTTAGAACCCAAATTCTGCTTGTCGCAAGTTTTTCGCCGCGAGGCATGTTTTTTGTTAACCAAGCTACTGAAATTTCATACTCGGATCATAATTCCATGGTCTCTTTCCCAGGCTAGGTCGCGCACGGGACGAGGAGGCGTGCGCGGGTATTTCATGCACATAATTCGGGTCATCGACAGGCTTTTGCCGGTGGGTTCTATAACGGGTTTTATTTGCATTGGAATATTTAGATTGATCATTTTTAATTAATTCTATGAAGAGTCTCGTTTTCGACTGTTAATAAACTACGACTCAATCTCGAAAAACCCCTTAAAAACGTGTATAAAATGTTATTTATTACGTTTTAATACCTATTTTTTTAGGGTTACTTTTCTGTCTTAATTGATGAGTGGTCTTAGAAGGTTCTCCAAGGCCGTCGTAGATGGCTGCCTAGACGATGGATCGTCTAAGAAACTAGATTGGCTCTTAATAATCTGGGGAAACGCTTAGCACGCCCCCCGGGGGATAATCATGAAAGGCAAATGGACTTTGTTACTGGCAGCGACGGCGCTGGCCAGTGTTTTGACATTGAGTGGTTGCGGAAGCGATGGCTCTGACGGAGCAGCTGGCGCTGACGGCGCTGATGGCGTTGACGGTATTGCTGGCCCTCCCGGTTCTGACGGTACAGACGGTATTGATGCGACGATTGATCCGATCCTTCAGGCCAAGGCAGAATCTTGTGATGTCTGTCACGGTGGTGTCGGTGATATGCACCAGGCCGAATACAACAAGTACCAGGGCAGCGGTCACGACAGCTCTCTGGTAGTTCTCATTGATGAGGCGTCACTGGCTGTCGGTCCGGGATCTGCTGAAGGTCTTTACAATTTCGATATCGACTTCACGGTCACCGAGAACGGCGCAGACTTGGCCAGCCTCGACACCATGAGAACTCGCAGAGCCTATGTGATGCGCTATGACGCCACAGCAAATGGTTTCTTTGATGTTGTTAGCTTGACCCTGACCGGTGCCGACGGTGCATTCAATGCCGCCGCTATCGACGTGGCCTATGATCCGTCCAGCGACGCCGCTTTTGCTCTTTGGTTCGGAGACGAAGAAGTGGTTATCGGTGACGTGAACTATGCTGCTCACATGCGCTTGCATGCGAATATCGGCAGTGCCGGTTACACGACTCCTGGCGCAGAAGCCTATAGCTCAGCCGCTAACGTGGAAGGTTGCGAAGCCTGCCATGGCAGCCCCTACCTGAAGCACGGCGAACGTCCGGCTATGGTTGCTGGCCTTGAGAGTTTTGTTGCTTGCCGCACTTGCCATTACGACGATCGCTCAGGTGGCCACGAGGATTGGCAGTTGTTGGTTGACGATCCCTATGCCTATGCAACCGAAGACTACCCGCCTGACTTCGAAACCAAGTATGCGTACACGGCCAACGTGATGAATGACGTGCATATGTCGCACGCCATGGAATTCCCGTATCCGCAGTCAATGGCCAATTGCGCCACTTGCCATGAAGGCAAGCTGGAGACAGTGTTGGCTGATGCCAATTTCACGTTGGAAACTTGCAAGAGCTGCCATCCTGTAACTGGTGTTGATGCCTGGCCGAAGACCTTTGATGCGGCTGGTGACGAGATCCTGGATAGCCGCGGACGCAGCGTTCCTGGAATTTACTATGCACGTAACCGTGCACCTGCACTGTCCTACATCTGGTTCACACGCGGCGTGACCTTCCATAATGAAGGACAGACCTGCGAAAGCTGCCATATGGGCCAGGTTGCTGATTCTGTGTTCTCTGACCTGCATACCGGTTATGACGCACGCATCACTGATGCTACCGACGAGGTGAAGTACGCTGACAAGTTGACCGCCAGCATCGATTCTATCGATGTGACGGGAAATATTGTCACGGTAGAGTTCAGTGTCGACGACGCCGACATGGTTCCGTACATCTACCTGTCATTCTACGGTTGGGATAGCAAGCAAATGATCGTTGCTTCTCATACACGGGATGCCAACAGCCTGCGTTACGAAGCTGCTCCTGGTGATGACAATGCCTTGTTTGTGTTCACGCCGAATGCTCTTGGCGCAACCAGCTATACCGCCGTCATGGACTTGACGACCTATATGGCTGAAAGCACCAACGACATCCCGACCTTGATCGCCGATGGCGTCATCAAGACCGGTGCAATCACCATCGCACCTCGCTACACCACCGCTGCTGGCGTTGGCGTAGGCCTTGATGCAGTGATCATGAACTTTGATGTTGCTGATGGCACCGAAGTTGCTGATTACTTCACCGATGGCAATGCGACGGTCGACAATGCCAAGTGCGAAGCCTGCCATGACAAGCTGGCAGTCACCTTCCACGGTGGCAGCGGTCGTAGTACGGTTGAAGCCTGCAGAAATTGCCATGTGACCACCAGTCCTGGTAGCCACCTGGAATTGGCGTCTCGTTCAATCGACTCCTATGCGCATGCAATCCATTCATTCCAGCCGTTTGACATAGGTGATGTTGACTTTACTGATCCTGTGGAAGCCATGCGCTATGAGCATCACGCTCACGCTACCTTCCCGAACTTCACTATCACCAACTGTGAAGCTTGCCATACTGCTGGTGTGTACAACGTGCCTGACCAGGCTAAATCCCTGCCTGGCCTGCTGGCCAAGAGCGACAGCGTAGATGGACGTGGCCTGACGGTTCCTGAATATGTAACCGGTCCTGCTTCACGTGCTTGCGGTGGTTGCCATAGAGCCGACCTCCTTAACGAAAATGAGTTTGGTGCACTGGCTGCGTTTAATGCGCACACCGAAATGGGCGGAACCCTGGTCGTAAATGATGAAGACGACGTAGTTCTCTACGGCATCATTGACAAGATCATGGCGATGTTCGAGTAAGAAACGAGTACGAGGTGGACCTTCGGGTCCGCCTCATCTCAAGAGAAGAAAAGAGGCGGGCCTTCGGGCCCGCCTTTTTATTTGGCTGGTATCGGTATTCCGTAGGGCATACGGACAAATATGATACGCAAAACTGCGGTTTTCGAGCAATAAGTACGTATGTTTATCTGCCATAAAAAATGTCCTAATTAGACTAACGTATGAGTTAGACCAAAGTATAAGAAAACTTCTAGCCTCTCTCTAAATTTAGAGAGCTAGTAGGCGCATTACTTAGGTTGGGTATTGATTTTTTAATCATGGGGAAACGCTTAGCACGCCCCCCTTGGAGATGATCATGAAAGGTAGATGGACTATGTTACTGGCAGCGACGGCGCTGGCCAGTGTTTTATCATTGAGTGGTTGCGGAAGCGATGGCTCTGACGGAGCCGCTGGCGCTGACGGCGCTGATGGCGTTGACGGTATTGCTGGCGCTCCCGGTGCTGACGGTACAGACGGTATTGATGCGACGATTGATCCGGTCCTTCAGGCAAAAGCAGAATCTTGTAATGTCTGTCACGGCGGTTCGGGCGACATGCACCAAGCCGAATACAACAAGTACCTTGATTCCAACCTTGAGTTGGCTATCACTGACATGACGAGTGTTGAAGGTGCAGCTGCCGACACCTGGGATTTGACCTTGACGTTCAGCATTGACGTTGATGGCCAGCCCCTTATCGACGCCGCGGGCACCAGCCCGTCAGTTGACTCGATCGGCTTCTATGTTGCACAGCGCGATGACAACGGCGATTGGCTGACTTCAGGCGGTGGTTTTTACCCGGCACTGGCTGCTGGAAACTCCGAAAGTAACGGTGACGGCACCTACACGCTGGAACAGAACCTGACCTACGATGCTTCAGCATTTGTCGGTGGCGCTATCATCGGCAAGATTGCTACTGATGAGCTCAACATCGCTGACGTCAACACTGGCGCGCGCGTTCATCTGTACGACAACCTGGCTCACGATATTTTCGACATCGGTAATATTGGCACATGGGAATCTGCTGCCAATGTAGAGGCTTGCGAAAGCTGTCACGGTAAGCCTTATAACAAGCACGGCAATATCGCAGCCGTGGTACCTGGCTCTCCCGATTTCTTGCAGTGCCATGCATGCCATGTCGACGATAAAAACGGTGGTCATGAAGACTGGCAGTATCTGGTTGATGATCCCTATGGCTATGCAACCGATGCAGCGCCGACGGCTGACTACACCTACACGAGAAGCTTCATGAATGACGTGCATATGTCGCACGCCATGGAATTCCCGTATCCGCAGTCAATGGCCAATTGCGCCACTTGCCATGAAGGCAAGCTGGAGACAGTGTTGGCTGATGCCAATTTCACGTTGGAAACTTGCAAGAGCTGCCATCCTGTAACTGGTGTTGATGCCTGGCCGAAGACCTTTGATGCGGCTGGTGACGAGATCCTGGATAGCCGCGGACGCAGCGTTCCTGGAATTTACTATGCACGTAACCGTGCACCTGCACTGTCCTACATCTGGTTCACACGCGGCGTGACCTTCCATAATGAAGGACAGACCTGCGAAAGCTGCCATATGGGCCAGGTTGCTGATTCTGTGTTCTCTGACCTGCATACCGGTTATGACGCACGCATCACTGATGCTACCGACGAGGTGAAGTACGCTGACAAGTTGACCGCCAGCATCGATTCTATCGATGTGACGGGAAATATTGTCACGGTAGAGTTCAGTGTCGACGACGCCGACATGGTTCCGTACATCTACCTGTCATTCTACGGTTGGGATAGCAAGCAAATGATCGTTGCTTCTCATACACGGGATGCCAACAGCCTGCGTTACGAAGCTGCTCCTGGTGATGACAATGCCTTGTTTGTGTTCACGCCGAATGCTCTTGGCGCAACCAGCTATACCGCCGTCATGGACTTGACGACCTATATGGCTGAAAGCACCAACGACATCCCGACCTTGATCGCCGATGGCGTCATCAAGACCGGTGCAATCACCATCGCACCTCGCTACACCACCGCTGCTGGCGTTGGCGTAGGCCTTGATGCAGTGATCATGAACTTTGATGTTGCTGATGGCACCGAAGTTGCTGATTACTTCACCGATGGCAATGCGACGGTCGACAATGCCAAGTGCGAAGCCTGCCATGACAAGCTGGCAGTCACCTTCCACGGTGGCAGCGGTCGTAGTACGGTTGAAGCCTGCAGAAATTGCCATGTGACCACCAGTCCTGGTAGCCACCTGGAATTGGCGTCTCGTTCAATCGACTCCTATGCGCATGCAATCCATTCATTCCAGCCGTTTGACATAGGTGATGTTGACTTTACTGATCCTGTGGAAGCCATGCGCTATGAGCATCACGCTCACGCTACCTTCCCGAACTTCACTATCACCAACTGTGAAGCTTGCCATACCGCTGGTGTGTACAACGTGCCGGATCAGGCTGAATCCCTGCCTGGACTGCTGTCTTCAAGCGACGACGTAGATGGTCGTGCCCTGACAGTGCCTGAGTATGTAACCGGTCCTGCTTCACGCGCTTGCGGTGCTTGCCATAGAGCCGACCTCATTAACGAAAATGAGTTTGGTGCACTGGCTGCGTTTAATGCGCACACCCAGATGGGCGGAACCCTGGTCGAAAATGACGCTGACGACGTAGTTCTCTACGGCATCATCGACAAGATCATGGCGATGTTCCAGTAAGAAAAGAGTACGGGGTGGACCTTCGGGTCCACCTCATCTCAAGAGAAGAATAAAGGCGGGCCTTCGGGTCCGCCTTTTTACTTGGCGGGTACTAATCGGAGCTCAGGACAGGCTGATCAGTACTGTATGCGAAAGATAGAGGTACTCGTGATGCCCGGGAGACTAGCCCCCGAAGGCGTAACTCGAGCTCCACGACTATTACTCGATTCCTACGATTCCTATTAGGCCTGACAGGTTCTGGTGGACGGTGTAGCGCTGCTAGCGCCTTGTGAACAGCAGATCCCAGGTGCCGTGACCCAGGCGATGACCCCGGCGTTCAAACTTCGTCACCGGGCGATCCTCGGGGCGGGGGCAGTAGCCGCCATCCGGTGAGAGGTTTTCAAATTCCGACGAGGCACTCAATACTTCGAGCATCTGCTCTGCGTAGTTCTCCCAATCCGTGGCCAGGTGCAGTCGGCCCCCGTGGCGCAGCTTGCTGGCCAGCAGTTCGACAAAGGGGGGCTGAATCAGCCGGCGCTTGTGATGGCGCTTCTTGTGCCAGGGGTCGGGAAAGAAAATCAGGATACGGTCGATGCTGTGGTCTGGAATCTGCTGCTTGAGCACTTCCACGGCGTCATGTTTGCTGACCCGCAGGTTCTCCAGCCCTTCCTCCTGGGCCTTCATCAGAAGTCGGCCGACCCCAGGCTCATGCACCTCGATTCCCAGGAAGTTTCTCTCCGGAGCCAGCCTGGCCAGCTCCACCAGGGAATCACCCATGCCAAAACCAATTTCCAGGGTGACCGGCTGTTGATTGCCAAACCATGCGGAGGGCTGGGTGATCACCGGTTCGAAGTCTATTCCGCAGCGCGGCCACATCTGCTCCAGGGCCCGCTGCTGTCCGCCGGTCATGCGGCCAGCCCTGATCACAAAGCTGCGAATGGCTCTGTGCCTCAGGTTTTCTGGGTTCTTTTCATCGTCGGACATTGGGGTTCCTGGCCCGCATAAGGGCTGCGGGAATCGGTTGCTGGCTGTGAATGGCGGAATTTTACCCTATCTGGCCCCCAATCGGCTCACCAGCACTTGCCTGAGACTATGTCAGTTCGCTGACCGCCCTGTAAGCCTGGCTGATGGCCGCATTGGTATCCGCCTTGGCGCCGGCGTCCGAGTTGGCGATGCTAATACGACCGAAAGGCTGGCGCCCGATTACCCAGGGTTTCTCCGCATCGCTGTTCCATTCCGGTTCCCAGGTTAGATCCGGGCTGTAGGCATAGCCGTGTGGCCAGCGATTGACCGTGATGGCGTGGATGTCCCGGTCCGAATCGAAGCCGGCCCCGGACAGGGCCTGGTCCAACTGGTCACGCACATGGTGTTCAAATACCGAAAACGGGGTGGACAGCATCTGCCTGCGACCCTGGCGCCATTGCTCCGGCCCCTTGATGTCGGCCAGGAACGGCATGTGGCACATATGCAGGACCATGGGATCGTCCGGCGTCATGGATCCACGGTACTTGCCCAATGACACTGGGTAATCCAGCTCAACCTGCTTGTAGAAGTCTTTCGTGTAGTACACGAATTCCAGTCCCAGTTCGGCAAACGCTCGCCAGTTGGGTACCAGCACTTTTACGTAGCTCATGGGCGTCTTCACGTTGTAGGCGAGGCCAGCTCTTTGGGTCTCCCCAAGCTCGGGACACAAATAGGGGATCGCTGCGTTATAACAGGCCATGACGCAATGCCCGGCCCGCACGGTATGGGCATCCTGACCTCTAACGTAGGTCACATCCACGGTCTTTTGATCAGCGCTGTGGATAACATTGACCGCCGAGCTGTTGAGCCGGATTCTTACGGCCTGTCCGTCCCTGTCCAGCAGGGAGTAGTCGAGTTGGCTTGTGACACAGTCTTCCATGGTTGATCCCGGCAGTGCGTCGGGAATCATGGAGCGAACCAGCAGCCGTGCCACCGAGGCGTTGCCATCCGGGAAATGGAATATGTAGGGCTCGTCCCCGCGGCTGCCTTCACGCACCAGGGTGTGATCCAGGCCAGGCATGCCTCCATCGTAAGACTGCACCGAAGTGGCCGGTATTTCGTCGATACCGACGCACCAGAAACTGGTCCCCCATTTTCGGTACATCTCGAGAAGTTGGGGATCTACCTTGGCGTAATCACGCAAGAATGCTTCGTAGCTGACCTTGTGCAGCTTCCGTTGTTTTTCCTCCTGAGTTAAGCCGGGAAGGTAATCCGTTTTCTCCGTCTGTATTCGAATAAGGTCTTTGCGAGCCTGTTCATTCAGCGGCGTGCGGGAGACAAATTCCTCCCAGGATACCTTTCCGTAACCTACTGCCAGCTTCTGCTGCCCGAAGGTCTCCTTGTCAAAAACAATGCCCTTGCTCAGGTCCAGGGAGGAGTACAACTGCTGGTCAAAAGCCTGGTAGAATTTGTTGGTATCAATGCCGACATCCACCAGCAATTGCCTGGCCACACGGCTGTATGCGGATGGGGTGTCGATGGATTCTGTGCCGCCGTAGCCTATTCGGGTGTCACCATTGATGCTGAATTCATTGCGCTTTGCATGACCCCCGAAGTCGTCGTGGTTGTCGAGGATCAGAATTTTTGCTCCAGGGTGCTGCTGGCGATAAAAGTGAGCGGTGGACAGACCGCTGATACCGCCACCCACTACGACCAGGTCGTATTGCTCTTCGGGTTTACCGGTTGGCCAGGACTTACCCGCCACCCTGGCATGCATGGTTTCCCATGAACCGGCGTGGGCGCCACGCAGGCCTGTCAAGCCTGGTGGATAGTAGTGTTGACCGGGCTCCGAGGAAGGTATTCCGCCCAGCAGCTCTGTCCAGGGTGAGAGCATCGCGGCTCCGATTGCTACCTGGGTGCCGTTAAGAAAGTCTCGCCGGGAGATTTTTCTAGTCATAAGAATGCCCGCATTAATCGTGTCAGCCGGGCCCAACATACCTCAAAACACAGGGCTCGGGCTAAATCCAAACGGCTTTTATGGCCTGGATTTGGTGCTCCCAGCTTCGTTTTACCCTTACGTGGCGTAGTATTTTCATACTATTAAAACTGGAATCAATCTCTCATAATTGAGTAGCTGGTGGAGGTATCCTTATCCAGTCGGTATCTGTAAGACGAAGCTTACATTTACCAAATTCCCCCGCAGGCATATGGACGTGTTGTTGAGCTTCTTTATAAGCGCCAAAATTTACGCCTAATATGTCTCTACAAACAAAAATAGTTTATCTAATCCTTGTCCTGGGAACGATTTTCGGTATCGCCAGCTACTATTCCCTGCAGGCGGGCGTCTTACCCGCGTTCTACGATTTCGAGCAAAAGGAAGCAAATCAGAGCCTCAACCGTGCGCTGCTGGCCATAGACGCCGAGCTGGACGCCCTGGATATCATCAATCGTCAATATTCCGAGTGGAACCACACCAGGGATTTTGTTCTTGGAAAACGCGAGCAGTATGCAGAGGAGAACCTGGACAGCAGCAGCTGGGACCTCACCCACATGAACATGATGCTCATCTTTGATGAGCAGGGCATGCTTCGCTGGGGCGGTTTTCAGGATTCCATTGGAGGTTTTTTAGAGACCCCGGAAGAAGAGTTGTTACAGCCGTTGACTCCTGGCCATCCGTTGTTGGACCTTCGAGGGCCAGAGGATGTGGTGCAGGGCATCCTTCTTGCCAAAAAGAGTCCTATCCTGGTTAGTTCTCACCAGATACTTAATGACCAGGGCGAAGGGCCCGCCGCTGGCACTCTGGTGATAGGTCGCTATCTGGACAGAACCACGGTTCTGGAGTTGCAGCAACGGGCTGGCGTTGAGCTTTCCGTGTCCGCCAAAGATGACCCAACCCTCAGCGACCACGTTCGACAGGAATTGCAGTTGTCACCCGGGGATGGCGTAACGAGCCACATGGAATACGATGACGAAAGAGTAACCGGGCACGAAATTCTATATGACTTGTATGGCTCACCGGCAGTGGCCATTCATGTCAGCTCTCCGAGAGTTGTCAGTGGTATGGGTCGGAGCGCCGCCAAGGCCGCGATGATATACCTGACCGGCGTAACGTTGATTTTCCTGTTTGTTGCCTGGCTGGTAATGCGTAACTGGATTGTCGTGCCGCTATCTCGCTTGTCACATCACATGTTGAGAATTCGAAGAACTGGCGATCTTGGTCGGAGGCTTGAAACCACTCGTTCTGATGAAATTGGTCAGCTTACCCGGGAGTTTGACCAACTTACCGGAGAGCTGGGCAGCGTCCAGCGGGAATTAGAGCACGCCCGGGACGAAGCCCTGGCCCTTGCAAAAGCCAAGAGTGAATTTCTGGCCAGAATGAGCCATGAAATCAGAACTCCCATGAACGGTGTTCTGGGTATGGTTGAGCTCCTGGAGCGAACCGAGCTTGATGGCAAGCAACAGCGCTATGCACAGATCATCCAGGAATCCGGCAAATCTCTGCTTGGGGTGATCAATGACCTGCTGGACTTCTCCAAAATCGAAGCCGGCAAGCTGACGCTTGAGAATATAACGTTCGACCTGCAGAGTTTTCTCAATGACTCCATAGACGGGCTTTCTCCACTTGCTCAGGAGAAGGGACTTACCCTTCATTGCATGTTGCCCCAGTTCGCTTCTATCTCGGTGGTTGGTGATCCATTCCGACTGCGTCAAATTCTGACCAACCTGATTGGTAATGCGATCAAGTTCACCCATGAAGGCAGTATCCTGGTTCGGGTGGTCTCTTCCAAGGCTGAGCAGGGATACGTCAACTTGCGCTTTGAAGTGGCCGATACCGGAGTTGGCATTGCGCCAGAAATGCAGGAGAAAATATTTGATTCCTTTGCCCAGGAAGACGGGACCACGACTCGCCGATTTGGCGGTACCGGTCTTGGCCTGGCGATAAGCATGCAGTTGGTCGAAATGATGGGCGGACAGTTGCGTGTCCAGAGCGAACCCGGCAAGGGATCAGTTTTCTCGTTTAGCCTTTGCATGAGAGAAATTTACGAAGAAGAGCTGACCGACTCGGCCAGGACTTTGCAGAGCGGTGTGTTCAAGCTCAAGGTCGAGCGTCCACAAGTCGGGTCACTGACCGGCAGAATATTGCTCGCCGAAGATAACGCCGTGAACCAGGCGGTCGCCCTGGGCATGCTTTCTGCCATGGGCGTTAGTGTCGTCGTTGCGAACAACGGTCGCGAGGCACTGGACCAGTTTTTAAGCAGCGCGTTTGATGTTGTCCTGATGGATTGCCAGATGCCGGAGATGGATGGTTTTACTGCAACACAGGAAATCAGGGAAATCGAATTGAGTCGTGGTGATTCACGCACCCCGATCATTGCGGTTACCGCCAACGCCTCTTCAGCCGATCGCGACATATGTATTGACGTGGGCATGAACGACTATTTGAGCAAGCCATACACGGTTGATCAGCTGTTCAACATGCTGTCGAAATACCTTGAGCCGGGAGTGCCGCTTGCCAGCGCTGCCTCAGCGCCGAAAAGTATGGGTAATCTCCTGGCGGATAGTTCAGAGGATACTTCAGTTGCACTTGATCCAGAGGTATTGGACAGACTGGCCGCGCTACAACAAAGCGGCAGCAATGATTTGCTGGCCCGGGTAGTAGACGCCTATCGGACGAGTTCGAAAGAACTCATGGATATGCTGGCATCTTCTATAGACGCGAAGGATATCGAAGAAGTCAGAAAGACAGCCCATGCCTTGAAATCCAGTAGCGCCAATGTCGGCGCCATGGTGATGTCCGGTTTAATGCTGAGTGTTGAAAAGGCGGCAGGTCAGCAAGACCTGGAGACAGCAGAGCAAATGCTTCCCCGTATTGTTGAGGTTTATCAAAAGGTGATTGCCGAGCTTGACCTGAGAATGGGGGCGCCCGCATGAATTCGGAAATCGGGCAGCTTGAAAATCCAGTGGTGCTGGTTGCTGACGACGACCTTACTCATTTGCTGGTGGCGGAAGAGGTACTCCAGCAGGCGGGTTTTCGAGTGGTGACAGCCACCGATGGAAGGCAGGCGCTGGAGCTTTTTGACAAGGTTAAACCCGATATAGTCCTTCTGGATGTAGAAATGCCGGGGCTGAATGGCTTTGATATATGCAAGGCAATTCGTTTCAAAGAGGTCGGTAGAGAAACGCCGATTATTCTAATCACCGGCCTGGAAGATGACCGCTCCGTCAATCGTGCCTACGATCTTGGAGCAACCGATTTTGTTAACAAGCCCATAGCCTGGTCTGTGCTTCCCCATCGCATCAGGTACGTCTTGAAAGCCAGTACGTCACTGAATGACCTGCGGGGTTTGATTAGCGCTGTTCCCGATCTTATTTTCATTGTCAATGCGGATGGTGAGGCTCAAGCGGACCAGATAGGTCAGCAAAAAACCTTCAACAGCAACGGTGAGATTACCGCTTACCCCTGTAAAGATGATCCGTTAGCCACGGAGTGCGTTCGCAAGGCGTTAGAAACTGGCCTGCCACAGGTTTACGAACATGGAGTGCCGGGACAAAGCGTGTTTTTGGAAACACGCTTTATCGCTCGGGACAAGAATTCGGTCCTTGCACTGGTTCGTGACATTACCCAGAAGAAGGAGTCCGAGGCAAAGATTCTCGACCTGGCTTACTTCGATGGCTTGACGCGTCTGCCAAATCGGCAGCTATTCAGCGATAGCCTGGATCACACCATCAGGGTGGCCGAGAGAGAAAAGCAGGGATTTTCAATCTTCTTTATTGATCTTGACCAGTTTAAACGGATTAACGACACCCTGGGCCACTCTGTGGGTGACCGCCTGTTAGAGGGTGTGGCCGAAAGGCTCGGTCATTGTGCGAAATCGATAGTCTGTCCCGAATCTCCAAGTCTTGGTCCCGAGGGAAAGATCAGGCTGGCCCGCCTGGGAGGCGACGAGTTTGGTATCAAACTCTATGGTGTTGATTCGGCAAGTGCGGTTGAGGGGTTTGCCTCGGATGTGGTTTCAGCAATGAACACACCTTTTACCTGCGACGGGCATCAATTTGTAGTGACGCCAAGTATCGGCGTTGCGATTTATCCGCAAGACGGCGACACACGCGAAGCCCTTCTGATGAACGCCGACTCGGCGATGTATCGTGCCAAGAAAGCTGGCCGAAATAATTACAAATTCCATTCCGAAACCATGCGGGTCAGGTCTCTTAGCAGGTTGAACCTGGAAGGAGAGATACGCGCGGCAGTAGAGGAAGAGCAATTCGAGCTTTACTACCAGCCAAAAGTTAACGTAACCACCGGCGCAGTTGTGAGCGCCGAGGCGCTACTTCGGTGGAACCATCCGGAAAGAGGGATGGTAAGTCCGGCGGAATTCATTCCGGTAGCCGAAGAGACCGGGTTGATTTTGCCCCTGAGTCAGTGGGTGCTTAAGGAGGCCTGCCAGCAGGTCCGTAAGTGGTGGGAAGGACCGTCCCACGGAATTCCTGTAGCGGTAAATATCTCCAGTTATCATTTCTATGCCGATTGCCTGATTCAGGATGTATTTAATGCTATTTCTGCAGCAGGCATTGAGGAGCGGTATCTCGAGCTTGAGATCACTGAGAGCATGTTGCTGCGAAATGTTGAGGAAACCATTGTTGCGCTGAAGACCTTGCGCGAGGCCGGGGTTCGATTGTCGGTGGATGATTTTGGAACAGGGTACTCTTCGCTTAGCTATCTGAAGCGTTTCCCAATCGACACACTCAAGATTGATCGTTCTTTTGTCGAGAACCTGCACCGGGACCCGGACGATGCAGCGATATGTGCTGCAATTCTTGCTATGGCGCAGCAGCTTGGGCTTAACGTTGTTGCCGAGGGCGTGGAGTTGGAAGAACAACTCGAATTCTTAAGTGGGCATGGCTGTGACGAAATCCAGGGTTATCTTTTCAGCAAACCCGTCCCGGCAGATGAATTCGAAACACTCTTCCTTGCCAAGTCTGGTTTACATCCCGAAAGTCGCTTTGGAAAAGCTGCCCGGTTCCTAGCTGGCGGTCTTTCCCAGAGATCGTGACTGCTATCTCGTTGAGCAATCTCTCGCTGCCCGCGTAGAGCCTTTTCCGTCAACTCCGTGCCATTCCTGCCCTGGCAGTTGATATTCTTATCCTGTGCCGCGAAGCTTTGGGTTGTCGCGGGACTAATGTAGGCTGCAGGAAGCAGAAAAAGGATGTTCAATGGCGGAAAATGACAGCGTCAAGACAGCAATGGTGGTCGAGGGTGGTGCAATGCGCGGGATATTTTCCTGCGGCATCCTGGACGAATTTATAGCCCACGACTTTTATCCATTTGATCTGTGCATGGGTGTATCTGCAGGCGCGTCCAACATTGCGGTGTATCTCGCGAAGATGCATGGCAGAAATCTGAAAATCTATCTCGACTATTCGCTGAGGCCGGAGTTTATTCGCTACAGACGGTTTCTCGCCGGCGGGCACCTGATGGACCTGGACTGGATGTGGAATATCACCCGGGACGATCTGCCCATTGATACCGATACGATGCTGGCCCAGCACAGCCAGTTTCTTGCCACGGTGACTTGCGCGGAAAGTGGCGCCGCGGACTATCTCACGCCCACCGCAGATGAGTTGTTCGACGTGTTGAAAGCATCCAGCGCCTTGCCGATCTTTTACCGGGACACCGTGAGTCTGCGCGGGCGACAGTGGAGTGATGGTGGGGTGGCGGACGCGATACCCGTTCGTGAGGCTCACCGTCGAGGCGCCAGGCGAATCCTGGTGATTCGGTCGCGGCCGTTTGGCTATAAAAAGAATCCATCGAAAGCGGATGCCATGCTGCCCTGGTTCCTGAGAAAGTCACCGGGGCTGGTGCCCGCCATGAAGACCCGGCCACAGAGGTACCAGGAATCCCTGGACTTCATTCGCAACCCGCCTGCCGACACCGAAATCATCGAAATCTGCCTTCCCGATGACTTCCCGGTATCCAGGATGACCTCCGATCGGCGCTTGCTGGAGCAGGGCTACCAGGTTGGTCGTGATACCGCCCAGCGAATATTTGATCTCTGGGCTGGATAGGCCATGCAACACTCAGGACGATAAAAAAAGGCCAGGCCGGAAAACCGGTCTGGCCTTTTACTGCGTCCTTCTTAGGGGACTTGGTTTACCGGACTACCGCTTCGAATCGCTGCGGATAACCCGACTGACCAGAAGACCGATCAGCAGGAACAAGCCGAAGGCTCCGCCTCCACCACCAGTGGTCTTGGCAGCAGTGTTGGCAACCAGTGGATTGGTTCCCATGATCTTGGTTTCGGTGCCATCGCTGTAACCGTCGTCATCCGTATCTTCGTCGTTAGGATCGGTGCCGTATTCGTTGATTTCTTCACCGTCCGTCAGGCCGTCGTCGTCGCTGTCGTCATCGAGCGGATTGGTGTGGTGCTCGTGGATTTCCTCACCGTCGTCGATGCCGTCATTGTCGCTGTCATGGTCACTGGAATTGGTGCCGTACTCATGTTCCTCGTCGTCACTCAAACCGTCATTGTCGTCATCCGAGTCCATGTCATCGCTAATGCCATCGTTATCGTCATCGGAGTCCATCTCGTCGTCGATGCCGTCATGATCGTTATCGCCGTCAGCATTGGTCAGGAAGCTTCCGATAGCCTTGAGATCCGACTCGGGCAGGCAGGCGAGGAACAGCATTTCGCTTTCTTCCATGATCGCCATGGCCGTCTCGCCGGCGCTTTCGCCCATCACGTCCTCGTCGCTGGAACCACCGGAACCATCGGCGCCGTGGCAACCGGCACAACCGGTCACGTAACGTTGCTCACCGGTGGCGTCCCTGGAGTTCAGGTACACGGCGAGTTCGGTAATCTCGGCAGCGCTGAGATAATCCAGGTAGCTCATCATGGGTACGGCGCTTGAGCCGAATATTGATGCCGTGATGGTGCACTCTCTTGCACCGGCCAGGCGACGCATACCCATCAACATCTCATCGACAGCGGGACCTGCCCAGGGATCACCATGGCAACCTGCGCAACTGTTGGAATACAGGGCTTCGCCACCAGTGAGTTCGGCTGGATCGGCGACCGTGATAGTGGTCACGGATGGGTCACTGGAGAATTCAGCATCGCTGACAGTCAGGCTAAGCGTGTAATCGCCGGCCGTGCTGTAGCTGTGGGCCGGGCTTTGGCCGGTACCTGTGTTGGAGTCACCGAAATCCCAGGCGTAGGTCAGTGTGTCCCCATCAGGATCGCTGGAGCCTGCACCGTTAAAGGTGTACGCCGCGCCGGAATAAATGTTGTTGTAAGGACCGCCCACATTGGCAACAGGGGCCCGGTTGGCCGGGGGAATGGCGATGGTCACGGTCACATCTACGAAATCTGACAAGCCATCGGGGTCGGTGACTGTCAGGGTCGCGGTGTAAGTGTTCTCGGCGGTATAGGTATGGCTGGTGGTTACGCCGGTACCGATGGTGCCATCTCCGAAGTCCCAGGCGTAGGTCAATGCGTCGCCATTGGGATCGCTGGACCCAGAGCCGTCAAAGTCCACGGCCACGTCGGGCTGTCCCTCATAGGGTCCGCCGGCATTGGCGGTGGGGGCAGCGTTGGTCGGCGGGGTGCTTATGGATGCGGTGGCGGTTGCCTCGGCGCTGTCCACGGTGCCGTCGTTAACCACAAGGGTCACGGTAAACTCGCCGCCGGTTGCATAGGTATGGCTGGGGTTCGCGCCACTTCCGGTGCTGCCATCGCCAAAGGTCCAGGCGTAGCTCACCAGGGTGTCTCCGTCAGGGTCAGAGGATCCTGATCCGTCGAACTGTATCGGGGTACCGGCCTCGCCGGTGTATGGGCCGGCTGCATTGGCGACCGGCGGGTTATTGGTTTGCTGGGGAGCGGGGTCCAGCATCATGCCGGACATGCCTGATGGAGCGTTGGCGCATGAGCTGCCTGAGCACCATCCCGGTTGGCTGCTCGCCATGATCTCCACCAGATTGGAATTACCCTCACCGTCTGAGTCGTCACCTTCGACCTCGGCCAGCCAGTTCGCGAACGCACTATTGGCGTTTGCGGCGGAAGAATTTCGCAGTGCGTTGCCATAGGCGTTAAATCCGCTGCC
This sequence comes from uncultured Chromatiales bacterium, assembly GCA_937128475.1. Lineage (GTDB taxonomy): Bacteria > Pseudomonadota > Gammaproteobacteria > Steroidobacterales > BM003 > CAKZML01. The sequence continues at coordinate 302 of CAKZML010000122.1, read as the reverse complement.
GCTGTTGACGCTGTTGTGACATACCGCGCAGTTGGCTGCATCGGTAGTCGATGAGGAGTACAAGCCTGAAAATTCAGATAGGTAGCTGCCAAATGCCCAGGCGCTTGGCATTCCTGCGATTGACAGGGTTAGCAGGGCGATGGCCTTGCCGAGTATCTTGTAGCTATTTTTCATCGGTCTTCCCCTTGTGATACATGGTGTTTGCAGCGCAGGAACCGGCTTTTAGCCAGCGGTTTTGACATTTTTTGACCTGCGTCACTCACGCCAAAGAAATCATTTTTATGACGTATAAGTGACAATAT
>CAKZML010000121.1 GCA_937128475.1 uncultured Chromatiales bacterium | reverse complement strand
CCTCTTTATCGAAGTGCAACGCCACCCAGGTTGCGTCGGCGCTGGCGCTGGCCACCCGATGGCGCATTCGGGCGGGGATCAGCAGGGAGTCTCCCGCTTTTAGTTCGAGACTTCCTTCCTCGAATTCGAGCACTGATTGACCCTGTATGAGAACCACCCACTCCGGCCTGTCCTGGTCATACCAAAATCCTTCGGCGCTGCACCTGCCATGGGATGCAATGTGCTCTAACCTGAATGAATTGCCTGTCGCGATATCGGTAACAGTCTCGCCCGACTCTGGCCGGTGATCGACAAGCAGGGATTTAACAACCGGAATCATCACACTCTCCCTCAGCCCGTTTGGAAAGAATAATCACCGATAATAACGGGCAGCCACCAAGGGTAATGTGAGTTATCGGAAATTGCGGTTCGGCCCCTGTTTTTTCCTACCCCTGTTTTTTCCTATTTGTCCGTGTCAAACACCGATCTTTGTGACTCAAAATGGGTATTGGCGGAGTAGCCACGTCGGCGGTACGAAATATAGGCCACATGCCGAATGCTGCTGGATTGGTTGGCCAGTCCACGATGCAGGATCCGGTCGTCAAACACCAGACAGGAGCCGGCAGCCAGGGCGCTGGCAAAACTTTCAGGCACCGGCAACCCGGTGCCACTGACCAGCAGCTCCGGCGACGTACCTGGATGCTGGTATATCAACTCCTCAAGCACCAGGGCGGGATTGCGCAGGTGATTGGTGAGAAAGTGTGACCCGCGGGCACATTCGGTGGGGCCCATTTCCATCGGCACGTCATGGAGAGCCACGAGTACGTTAAGGGCATGCGCCTCATGATGCTTCGGATACAGGTGAGGAGAATCCGTGTGCCAACATTGCGCCGGGCTGCCCGGGTCCGAAGACACAACGCCGCTAAACGAATTTTCCGCATCCTCACCCAGTACCGCTGCCACCAACGGCCACCACGGCGCTTGTTCATTCTCAAGACCGAACAGCTGCAGCGAGATTGGCACGTCCCACCTGCCCGGTGAACGTTGCACGATCTCAACGTATCCCGCCGCGCTCCCGATTCCGATATGTCTTTCACCCAGCGCCTCCCGCAGGACACGCGCTCTACGACGAGATACGTCCAGCATCGATTCCACCAAATCAGTGTCACAAAGCCGGTCCAACAGAACGAATCCGTCTGAGACCAAACGATCCGTCGCTGCGCTGCCCACCTTTGCCTCATCGCTGATTACTACGTGGCTCACTTGACCCTCGTTCTGGTAGTGAAGGGAAATTGACCATTGGGGCCGGAATGCATTTTTTTCAAGAAATCAGGGTCTGACCCCATTATTTTGGCCGTTCGATTTCAGTATAACCCTGGGATCAAGCGATAGCGCACGCGTCGTGCATAGTCTCGATAGCCCGGCAACTCTTCCTGTAATGTCTTGTCTTCAAATACGGTTCTAATCACCGTGATGATTAATGCCACCGCCGCAGGAATCAGTGTCCATACAGAGCCCAGGGCGAGAACAATACCGAACAGTGGAAGAATATTGCCGGCATAACCCGGATGTCGCACAAAACGGTATGGACCACTGTCACACACCACATGCCCTCTATCCGTCTGAATGCGCACCACGCTGGAGAAAAAGCGGTTCTCTGCCAATGCCCAT
>CAKZML010000120.1 GCA_937128475.1 uncultured Chromatiales bacterium | reverse complement strand
ATTACGCTAAGTGGGTAATGGGTGAGCACCCTGATGGCAGGACGTCGATTGCATATCGAGCTGGCAATTATCTAATTCATGAAGTCATGGCAAAGACCGATAAGGATATTCTGGAATTGAGTGAGCTATCTCCAGATGAAATCTTAAAGCTGGGTGGCTACTAGCGCAGTCACAGATCCATGCCTTTAGATAGAACACTGATCCATATAGCCAGGAACTAATAGGGCTGGATAAGTGATCGTACGACCGCTTCCGACCCGAAGCAGACAGTCGAGAGATACTGATATAGACTTATTCCACTGGTTGCTTTTGACCCGAAGCAGCCGTTGAGGCATCGCTCGAGAGCGATTTACTTACTAGATGCAGATACACAGGCGACATAGAATCCACCGATGCTCCAGGTTCAACTAATTGGCATCCTTGGCCTCGTTGCTATTGCAGCGTGCTGGGGCTTGGCCGTGGTGCTTTACCGCGTCGACACGGCTGGTGGCGTGGCACGCAAGCTTGCGCTGTTACTGGTCATCGAAGGCATCACGCTTTTGACCGCGGGTTACCCCGAGTTTGTCTTCGGCAAAAACCAGCTCTTTTACCTTGGCGAATCTCCGCTTCTCGGAATGTCCATTTTAGCATTCCACCACATCGGTGACGCCGCGATGCTCGCGCTCTATCCGACCTTCCTCGCCCTGGCATTGCAAACGAAACTGACGCGCCCCTTCGCCGGTAAACGAGCGCGCATTGCCCTCGCGGTCTCGGCGGCCGTGCTGTTTCTTGGCACGATGGTCTTCATCTCTTTGGACTCAATGATAGGAGCCATGGTTCTCTACCTCGCGATGATGTTGATGTTCGGATTCGGGCTGGTGGCCTCTATTCATGCCTGGCACACAGCCAAGAGAGGGTTAGCCCGCGAGCGCGCCGGCATATTTGCGATTGCATTTGGCTTGCGGGATCTTGGCTGGGGTTTGAGTTACGCAACTTTTGCCTGGTTAATATGGACGCAACCGGTATCGCTCGGCTCGACAGATCTGGGCTTGCCAAGTAAAACTGTTTACGCACTCGGCACACTCCTGTCCGTCCCACTTATTGCATACGGCATCCTGCGCGCGCATCTCTTCGATATCGATTTGCGTATTCGTTGGACCATCAAACAATCGACACTTGCAGCGGTATTCGTAACGCTCATATTCTTAATTTCGGAAGGGGCGGACCGTTACCTGTCAGCCGAACTGGGTGACTTCGCCGGCTTGTTGGCAGCCGCAATTGTGGTGTTCTTCCTGGCGCCGCTACAACGCTTGGCGGAACGCGTCGCCAGCGCAGCAATGCCGAACACCGAGAACACGCCGGAGTATACCGCCTATCGCAAAATGCAGGTTTACGAGGCGGCAGTTTCAGAGGCCCTGCCGGACGGAAACATCTCCGTAAGGGAGCGGGCGCTTCTCAATAGTCTGCGCGATTCGCTCGGCATATCGACAGCCGACGCTGAAGCACTGGAGCGTGAGCTGAAGGCAGTCAGCTTGTCCCAATGAGTTATCCCAACTACATATAGCAGATGTCCGCTCCTGGCCGAAAGCGGTCACTGAACTAGAGCCTCTCCAGTCTGTCCCAGCGTCTGCTTCCGACCCGAAGCGCGCACTGGTAAGATCACTCCACGTTGTCGGGGTGTTATCCTCCGTCATTGCACACGAACCTGAATAGGCGGCATCAAGACCATGGTGGATCTGCAGTATCTTGCTAATTTGAGTGAAGTCATAGGCTCCGTCGTCGTAGTCTTATCCCTTATCTATGTCGCAGTTCAGGTACGCCAAAACACACAAGCTCAGCGAATGGAGAACTATTCTCGCGGCCTGGATCGCTTGGCAGCGATGCAATCGATGCTTAGTCAAGGCACTGAGATTTCACTTCTCCTATCGAGAGGGGCTGCAGATAGCTCGAAACTTACTCCCCAGGAAAGGGTGCGATTCACGTGGGCTCTATATGAAGCCTTCGGTGCATTTGAATTCATGTTTCAGGCCTCGAAAGGCAATGCAATACCGGAGGAAGTCTGGACCCGCTGGTCGGCGGGAGTGGCATATTGGCTGTCCTTTCCTGGCGTCCAGAACTGGTGGCACGCAAGGCCCTTACCGTTCACGGCCAGTTTTACGGTGTTCGTGGATTCTTTGCTTAAAGACAACCCGACGGATGCTGAACAAATGCGACGATTTCGCGAGTTTCTTGTTCCAGAAAAACCCCAACTATAGGCTGGCAGCCTGTGTTCCAAACAAGAGAATCAATCGCGGATCCTGGCCGAAAGCTATCACTCAGCTCGCCATGTTCTACCCGGTTAACGCACTTGCTTTGGATGACTTCCGAACACCAGTGGCTTTAGCGCGAACAGGTTGATCACCCCGGTGGTGGTGACGCAGACGAGCCAGGCCAGGCGGTGCGCCACGCCGAGATGTTCCACCAGCAGCCAGTTCAGCCCTGTGGTTAGTATTGCGATGGTGGAGTACAGCAGGTACGCACGTCCCAGGTGTGACACGTAGGGCACGTTCGATTCGAACGTCAGCCAGCGGTGGAGAGAATACTGCCTCGGTACGGCGATAGCGAAGGACAGCAGCCAGCTGCTTGGCGCGCGTGGTTCAAACGGGTTTAGAAAATAGATGACCTCGTAGGTAAGCAGACCGATCAATGCACCAAGTATTGCAACTGCCACCATGCGAACGGTTTCCGGCAAGCGCCTGAAATGTTGTAACCAGACCTGCTCAATCTTCGTGTTTTGGTCCGGCATCGTTAGTGCCTACAGGACGATCAGCAGGATGCTGCCGGTGATGGCGAGCGAGCCGAGCAGGCTGTCGAAGCGATCCAGGAATCCTCCCTGGCCGGGCAGGGCGGCGGAATAGTCCTTGATGCCGGCCCGGCGCTTTACCCAGGATGCGGCGAGATCACCAGCCAGTCCCGCGGTGCCGGCCAGCAGGCCGATTACCATGGCGGACCATGGATCGATCTGCAGAAGGTCTCTAACCAGTACGGCTGCAATCATTCCTGCAACGGATCCGCCCAGGAAACCGCCCACGGTCTTACCGGGGCTTAATCCAGGGGCAAGCGGTCGACGCCCAATCCATTGGCCGATCACCTGGCTGAATCCATCGCAGGTGGCGGTTGCCAGGAAAATGAAGATGAAAGCCCCTGGAGGCAACTGCCAGGCATTGCCAAGCACCAGCATGCAGAGCAGCATATAGACGGGCCAAAGCGCCGCTGGACGTGGCGCGGGTATTTTCTGCCAGGCGCTCCAAAGTTCGATGCTGCCGGCGATGAGTATCACAAGCAGTAACCCTTCGATCCACGGCTGGCCTGCAGCGGCGACCGCCAGAACCACGTGAACAATGACGAAAAACACGGCGATCTTTAGCCAGCGCCCCCGGGCGATGCTGGCGGTGGCGTGCCGGTTGGCCAGCGCCATGCCACAGGCCCCAAGTAGGAAGCCCGGAAGGGTGACCCAGAGAATCGCCTCGATCATGTCGGACCCACCACGCAACTTACTGCGGCGGGCTTGCAGGTAATGCTCAGGCGGGTAACACCATGCAGTAACTCTCCGTCGGCCATCAGCGTGAGAGGCTCCTGAAAATCCACACTTTCGCTGGCTGCTTGCCGCAGTCGCCTGGGTCCATAGGCCCGGCTGCCCGAGAGCACCGCCAGGTTGTGCAGCAATTGTCTGGACCAGCCGTAGTCCTGCTCCATGATGTCGAGCAGGCCATCGTTGGTGCTGGCATCGGGCAGGCCCCTGAAATTCGCAAGGTAAGCGGTGTTGTTAATCACCAGGCCGGTCAATCGAGAGGCGCAAGGAGAGTTTCCCAGTCGCGCCTCGAATGTCCTGGGAATCACCATCATTGCCGCCGCGGCATAGGCGGCCCGGCCCAGTCCGTGTAGTCGAAACCGACCAAGCTTTACCACCTCCGCCACGTAACCCACGGCCAACGTACTTGCGCACAGCCGCTGCTCCTCATGTCCGTCGGCGAACCCGATGCGGACCTCCATCAAGTCCACCGCTCGCCAGGCGTTTCGCTGCAGGGAGCTCACAGCGCGACTGGTGCTGCCCAGGCGCAGGTCACGGGCCAGGCAGTTCCCGTGACCGGCAGGCAGCACCGCCAGTCGTTGTCGGCCCAGGTCCATGCCGTGCAATATTTCAGCGATGGTGCCGTCACCGCCCACCGCGATCAGGCCGTCGAAATGGCTGGCCTGGCGGGCAAGGTGTGTGGCGTGACCAGGAGCGTCGGTGCGAGCTACCTCGTGGAGTAGCCCTGCGGTCCTGGATAGTTGGCGCAGGGCACGTTCTGCCTCCCGGGGCCGGCCGGCAGCAGGATTTGCGATAGCCAGCCACCTCACGACCGATCCTCACCGGACTGTCGCTCGCGCAGCACCCACCAAAGCCCTCGAACGTCGGAGCGCCATTCAGGTAACAGTGCCAGCAGGAAGAATTCCTCGATGTTGCTGGTCACGCTGACGATGATAGCCAGGTAGAACAGCCAGGGCTGGAATCCGAAAATAAACAACACGCCGATGAAGATGCCCAGCGAATAGCCGGCGGCTTTTGACAGCAGGGTGTGGAAACTCGATAGCCGGCGGTAACGCAGCAGGGCAAAGATGTTTTCAGCAATCCCGAAGCCGATGGCCAAAAGGACCGGCAGTTTGTGTGTGTCGATGACCTCGAAATGGAATACCCAGATTCCGAAAGCTGCAGTGAATAGCAGCAGCATGTCACCTATTGAGTCCAGCAGTGCGCCCAGTGCCGATTCAAGGTGGAAGTACCTTGCGACCAATCCATCTGCCATGTCAGACAGCAGCCCCAGGACCAGTATCCAGGTGAAGGCGGTTTCATGGTTTTGCAGTGCCAGCACCACAAGTAGTGGTGCCGCCAGGATTCTGGCAACGCTCAGAACATTGGGCAGGAGACGCAGCATGTCGCGCACCTCTGTTATTGATTTTGTTTTCCAACGCCAAATAATCTAGTGGAATAGTAAATTCCGCTAGCACGTTTGTGTATCAAGTGGGGTTTATTGTCAATAGAACCAATGCATTAGGAAGGCCGGCTGGCCAAGTGGCTGGCATGGCCGATCGGGTAGTCTTGTGTCGAGGTCTATTTTCCGCCAATTCTCAGCATTACTTTTCCGGTCCGCCCGGATTGCAATGAGGCGGCCACCGCGTCCGCTGCCCGGTCAATGGGAAAGACTTCGCTTA
>CAKZML010000119.1 GCA_937128475.1 uncultured Chromatiales bacterium | reverse complement strand
GACCTGCGTCACTCACGCCAAAGAAATCATTTTTATGACGTATAAGTGACAATATTACCCATATATATTAAGTGCAACTGTCGTTGGATAGCGACGTAGGTGTTTTTACCTAGACCGCCAAGGCGATTTGACATAGTCCGCAGCGACAGGACTGCGCCCGGTGAGGCGCTCTAGGGGTGTTTAGGTGGCCAAGGGTGGCCAGGGGCCTGTAATTTGGCGGGTTTGGCGTTCAAACCTTTCGGCAACGGGTCTCAGGTATTGAATTCCCGCGCACCAAAATCCAGGCCTCACCGAATAATGGCGGTATCAGGAAAAGGGGCAGCAACCGGGAGTTTTTCGTTATTCTCCGCTGCCGAATCGGCCTCACGGGGGAGATCCCGGCGAGCTTCCGATATCAGTCGCTGCCCGTCTGGCAGGCTGTTTTGGAGGTGGAACAGCCCGGGTCCGACAAGGTCCCGGGCCTTGGCAGGCGCTTTGGGCCTACAGCTTCACCATCAATTTTCCGGTGTTCTTACCGGAGAACAGCAAGGGCAGTCCCGTCATGGCCGACTCCAGGCCCTCCAGTACATGGGCCCGGTACTTGATCTTGCCGGCCATGACATAGGGTGCCAGTTTGCCCAGCAGTTGCGGAACCTCGCCGAAGTGATCCGGCATGGCAAAGCCCTGGATGGTAAGGCGTTTCTTGATCATCCGAATCCAGTTGGGCCCGGGTGCCGGATTGGCGGCGAGATAATCCGCGATCATGCCGCACACAACGATACGACCGTGGGTGTTCATCCGATCGAAAATCAGCTGCTGTATGGGGCCGCCGGTGTTTTCAAAAAATATGTCCACGCCGTCTGGGGTCAGTGCCGCCAGTTTCTCGGCAAGATCACCTGACTTGTAGTCGATAGCGCCGTCGAAGCCCAACTCGTCTACCAGCCAGCGGCATTTTTCTTCCCCGCCGGCCACACCCACCACGCGCAGACCATCGGCCTTGGCCAACTGGCCCACCAGTGAGCCCACGGAACCGGCCGCACCGGTGACCACCAGGGTTTCTCCGGCCTTGGGTTTGCCCACGTTGAACAGTCCCTGGGTGGCGGTCAGGCCTGGCAGCGCCAGAATCGACAGTACTGCTTCGGCAGGCAGATCCACCGTGATTTTGTTAATGCCCTGCCCATTGGACAAGGCGATTTGCTGCCAACCGAGCATTCCCATTACCTTGTCCCCGACGGCAAAGTCCGGGTGCCGCGATTCAATGACCTCTCCATAACCGGAGGATCGCATCACCTCGCCTAATTCTACCGGGGGAATGTAGCTTTCCCGGTCCTCTGACATCCAGCCAAGCATGGCCGGGTCCAGCGACATATAGGTTTGTCTAATCAGCAGTTGGCCATCGGCCAATTCCGGGAGTGTGCTGTGCCTGACTTCGAATAAATCGGCACCAAGGCCCTTGGTCGGTCGAGCGACTAGGTGAATAGCAGTGTTTTCCATGGTCGAATTCCCAGGTTGGAGTTAATGATGATTGGGCTGAAGACCTTCAGCCTCGCAAGTCTGGTTCAAGCTCAGTTGTAGGATCTCTTTTGAGATGCTTCCGGATGCCCGCGTAGCACCCTGACCCTGAAGGAACGTCCCTTGAGCTTGCCTTCAGAGAGTTTTTTCAAAGCAGTTTTCACCGCATCGCGATGCACGGCAACATAGGCCCGGATATCAAAAATATCGATCTTGCCGACCTGTGTTCCCTCGATGCCGTATTCGCCGGTCAGTGCCCCAAGAATGTCGCCGGGGCGTACTTTCTGTTTTTTCCCGCCTTCAATTAGCAGGGTTTCCATTTCCGGTTTGTTGGGGGTTTCATTCAACAGGCTGGCCTGTGGTAATGCCTCCCCTTCGATGGTGCGTCCCAGGTAGTCTTGCAACAGGGCGACCTTGTAGCCTTCCTTATCGCTTATGAATGAGTGGGCCTTGCCGCTGCTGCCTGCCCGGCCTGTACGGCCGATACGGTGCACATGCATCTCCGCATCTCGGGCGATGTGGTAGTTGATGACCGCGTCCAGGGAGTCGATATCCAGACCTCGTGCCGCCACGTCTGTGGCCACAAGTACCGATGCGCTCTTGTTGGAGAACCGCACCAGGGTTTGGTCCCTGTCTCTTTGGTCAAGGTCGCCGTGCAAGGCCAATACACTGAACCCGTGGCTACGAAGGTCGGTGGCGATGTCCTGGGCCTCTCGCTTGGTATTGCAGAAAACCACGGTGGACTCGGGGCGATGCTTTAGAAGTAGCAAGCGGACCGCCCTGAGGCGCTGCTGGTCATCTTCTACCTTGTAAAAATGTTGTTCGATGGTGGTGCTGTCATGGGTGGATTCAACCTTGGTCATGATTGGCTTGACCATGACGCGCTTGGCAATCGCCTGAATCTGTTCCGGGTAAGTTGCACTGAACAACAGGGTCTGACGGGCCTTGGGTGTTTGTCGGACGATATTCTCCACCGACTCCTGGAAACCCATTTCCAGCATCCGGTCGGCTTCATCAAGCACCAGGGTCGTGAGTGAGCCCAGCTTGAGTGTTTCCTTGCGCAAGTGATCTTCGATACGCCCCGGGGTGCCCACGATAATATGAGCGCCGAATTCCAGGGATTCAGCCTGGGTCCGAAATGGCTTCCCACCGGACAGGGCGAGGACTTTTACATTGGGAACCCCTCGCGCCAGGCGTCGAATTTCGTTGGCCACCTGGTCAGCCAGTTCCCGGGTCGGGCAAAGCACCAGGGACTGGATCTGCAGCTTGGCGGTGTCGAGTTTGGCCAGCAATCCCAGCCCAAACGCCGCTGTTTTCCCCGATCCGGTCTTGCCCTGGGCAATCACATCCTGGCCCGCGAGGATCGGCGGCAGGCTTTGCTCCTGAATGGGCGTCATGAACTCATAACCCAGCGAGGCCAGGTTATCGAGAAGCTCTGAATCCAGCTTTAGTGTCGAAAACGGCTGTTGGCTCAAGGGATCAGTCCTGTATGGGTGTTGTAGCGTAACAGTCCCCACCTGACAGGTCACCAATGCTGATTGCCGGGGAGGGAGGATTCCCCGGCGTTTGCTCTTTCAGGGGAGAAAGCGGCTCAGTGAGAGCCTCTTCTGGACACTGAATCCGACCCCAAAAGGCCTGTGCGTTCAAGGGGGATTGGCGCCCGGACCCCTGCTGAATGAAAGGGTCGCATGGCAATGCACAGAAAGTTGGGCCAAAATGCACGTGCACTGTTGAATCCCGATTATTATCCAGATAGAAAATACACCGGTGCGCTGGACAATGTTTGATCGAAGGATAGGCCGCGAATATGCCGAAAAATTTTCAGCCGCTGTCGGGTAGTTTTTCGCGACTGGCTATTTTTGGCTCCCTGTATCTTGCCGCCTCATTTGGTGCGCTCTCCTACCTTGTGTCTCCAGGCGGCGTCGCCGTGTTGTGGCCCGCTGCAGGTGTCTTCCTTGCAGCGCTACTGGCTTCGCCGAGATCCCAGTGGTGGGCGCTTTGCAGCTTACTTACGCTTATCGACTTTGCCGCAGAAACGGCAGTCGGGGGTGTCGGTCTGTTCCCTGCAGCAATTTTCTCCATCTCCTTGATGATTCAGGCCGTAGCTTCTGCCTGGTTGATCCAGACATTCACCAAGGGGTCGTTCAAATTCGGGCGTCCCAGGGATGTTTACTTGCTGTTGTTATGGGGCTGCTCTGTCCCGGTGATGATTGCCTCGATTCCGCCAGCCACAGCCAGCGCTCTGTTTTTAGGCGGTAGCTGGATTAGCGCGTGGGCCCTGTGGACGGTTTCTACTGCCGCAGGCTCCCTGGTCGTAACGCCTCTGTTACTTACCTGGCTGAAAAACCCGGCTTCTATGATCGGGGAAATGTCCGGCAAGAAATGGCTTGAGTTTGCTGCCGTCTCTATTGGTTTGTGCGCCCTGACCGGGCTGGCCTTCTCGGTTGGCAATCCAACTGGGGCCGCTCTTCCACCTCTGAGTTATCTTCCCATGCTGTTGCTGACGGTTGTAGCGATTCGCTACAACATTGGGGCCCTGACACTTGCCTCAACTCTGTTTGCACTGACTGCTATCGTATATGACTCCGAAACCAGTATGGCTCCAGCGGATTTGGAGACCAGTCTTCTGGCCTTGCAGGCCTTTTTGATTGCGGCGGCGGGAAGTGCACTGCTGTTTGGAAGTTTGTTCAGAAATCTTGCCCACGATGCCGGCGTAATAAAACAGAGTCGGGATCGATTTCAACTTGCTCTGCGTGCTGGGAACGACGGCTTATGGGACTGGGATTTACTACAAGATACCCTATACCTTTCGCCTCGCTGGAAAAGCATGCTTGGTTATGAAGACCATGAAATTGCCAACGAGCCTGACGTGGCGTTTGGGCTCATTCATCCTGATGATCTAGTTCGCGTGAGGGAGGCCTACGCGGCGAGCGTTCCGGACCCGGATGTCTCATACGACATCGAATTTCGGATGCGCCACAAGGATGGGCATTGGGTGGATATCAAGTCAATTGGATTTGTTGAGCGGGATGAAAAAGGAGAGCCAATTCGATTTGCAGGTACCCACTCAGATATCAGTGAGCGAAAGCTCGCTGAAACAGCATTGCGGCAAACCCAAAGAATGGAAACTGTTGGTCAGCTGACAGGCGGTATTGCCCACGACTTCAATAATCTGTTGGCAATTATTCTTGGCAACCTGGAGTTGGTGCAACGGAAAAAGGGGCTTGATTCTCAGGCGCAAGAGCTAATAGACCGCGCCGTGACCACATGCGAAAGGGCCGCCGCATTGACCAGGAAACTGCTCAGCTTTTCCCGGAAGAAACCCGCTGGAGCCTCGTTGATCAACGTGAATGACCGAGTCAGCGGGATGCGACACTTGTTGGAACGTTCGCTAACCGCCGCCATCCAGTTGGAGGTCTCGGTGGCTCCCGATTTGGGCATGGTGCTTGCGGACCCGGATGACCTGGAAAACATGCTTCTGAATCTTGCCCTGAATTCACGGGATGCCATGCCCAAGGGCGGCAGGCTTTTTATTGAAACCACCAAACAGTTTGTTGACGACAGCTACGTCCGGTTGAATCCGGGTAGCCGGAGCGGTGAGTTTGTCGTGATTTCCATCACCGACAACGGATGCGGGATGTCTGCGGATGTAATAGAAAGAGCGTTCGAGCCATTTTTTACAACCAAAGATGCCGGGAAGGGAACCGGCCTGGGTCTTAGTATGGCCTATGGCTTTATCCAGCGGGCCTCGGGTTTCGTGAAAATAGATTCGGAACTCGGGGTAGGAACTACCTTCAGGGTTTTTCTGCCACGCGCCGACGCTCCTGGCGAATCATTCTCTGCCAGTAAGCGGGAACTCAATCCTGCGGTGGGCGGGGACGAAACCATTCTGGTGCTGGATGACGAGGAAATGCTGGCGGAAACCGCCTGCTCTTATCTGGGGAGCCTGGGGTACAAGACCATCAAGGTGACTAATGCGGAAGATGCGCTAAAGGTACTCGAAAATAATCCGGAGATTGATCTGCTCTTTAGCGATGTGATTATGCCTGGCGCAATGAATGGATATCAGGTGGCTGTCGAGGCTCATGCCGCGTACCCGTCTCTGAAGATTCTCTTGACCAGTGGGTTCACAGGGAAAAACGAGAGTACGGCAAATGGTGACGCGGAATATGTAGCCAGTCTGACCTCTTCATTAGTGCCGAAGCCATATAGCCTGAATGACCTGGCGCGTTCGCTGCGCAATATTCTGGATAAGTGAGTGTCAGGCAAGTCCCGAGTTTCTCCACGGGCAATCCCAGTTTTCGGTCTTAATTGACCTTGGTGTAGTTGGCCCGAATTTGTGCAAACTTCTCCCGGTAGCCCAGGAGTTCTGACTCCAGCCCCAGCCAAGAGAAGAAAATTTCACTTAAGGTGGTTGTCCGGTATTGCAGTTTGCAGGAATAAGCGGATCATTCGCCACCGAAGGCTGTGCAGGCACCTATGGACACCGTGTGGGTGGACAATAGTGCTTGCGTCCACCGGCCACGATGAAACCCGAATTTGGTGGATTCTGTCGGTGGTGGTTCCCGGTATAGGCATTAAAGTGGATTCGACAATGCCCCTGGTGATTAGCGGTCCCAGCTCGACAGTTTTTATCCCGCCTTGTTGTTTATCGCAGAGAAGGCATCATGCAAACTCATTTGGTTGAAAGCGCCCTGGCAGTCTCCTCGTCCCATGTCGCCGATTCGGTTGCCGCGGGGCCGGAATTATTCGGCATCCCGATTCCATTTATTTTCTTCGCCGTGACCCTGCTTGGGGTTGCAGTTTTCCATCACCAGACCATGCGCGTGGCCCTGGTGGGTTTATTCGTCATTACGGCGTACAAGCTCATTTTCTCCTCTTTTGAGGGCGTCCCCGGCTTTGAGGGATTGTTGCTGCACATTGACCGGGAATGGGTGACCCTGGGCAACCTGTTTGGTTTGCTCATGGGCTTTGCCTTGCTGGCCAACCATTTTGAGCAAAGCAGGATTCCGGAATTCCTGCCGGCCTTGTTGCCTGATGATTGGCACGGCGGGTTGGTATTGCTGATCGCGGTCTTCTTCCTGTCCACTTTCCTGGACAATATTGCCGCGGCCATCATTGGTGGCTCCATGGCTTCCGCAGTATTCCGGGGCAAAGTTCACATCGGGTATCTGGCCGCCATCGTAGCGGCCTCCAATGCCGGCGGCGCCGGTAGCGTGGTAGGAGATACCACCACCTCCATGATGTGGATCGAGGGCGTGTCGCCCCTGGTGGTTGGTCGGGCCTTCCTGCCCGCTTTCGTGGCCTTGGCCGTATTTGGTATCCCGGCCGCCATTCAGCAGCAGAAGCTGTCTCCAATTATCAAGGACCCGCCCGAGGGCCTGCGCCTGGATTGGCATCGGGTGGCGGTGGTGATGGTGGTAGTGAGCGCCCTGATTGGCACCAATGTGTTCGTCAACGCGGCATTTCACCAGTACTCCTCCAAATTCCCCTTCCTGGGTGCTGCCGTTTGGGTTGCCCTGATTCTGACCGCCGTCTGGCGCAAGCCCGATTGGTCACTGCTGCCCAATGCTGCACGGGGGAGTATTTTCTTGCTTTCCCTTGTGACCTGCGCCTCCATGATGCCGGTGGAAAGCCTGCCCATTGCGTCCTGGCACACGACCGCCGGGCTGGGCTTCGTCTCGGCAGTGTTTGACAACATTCCCCTGACCAAGCTGGCCCTGGAGCAGGGCGGCTATGACTGGGGCGCGTTAGCGTTCGCCGTGGGCTTTGGTGGATCGATGATCTGGTTCGGATCCTCGGCCGGTGTTGCCCTGGCCACCAAGTTCCCGGAAGCCAAGTCGGTGGTCGACTGGCTGCGCTATGGCTGGTATGTCCCGCTGGGCTACCTGGCGGGTCTGGCTGCCTACCTGCTGATACTGGGCTGGCATCCGACGCCGGGATAACTTGAGTTGCCGCGTTCAATGCGCCGGGAGACGTCGGCAGGTTCGGAGGTGCAGGTTTCGGTAGCCTCCAGCGCTATCTTTGCACGTTTGTCGGCCTCTCTGGGTGCCACGGATTTAGGCAGCAACTCCTCCTCTACACTATTATCGGCGTCCTACTATTTTCAGACACCGCCCTGCCATTGACACTGGTTGTCATGTCGCCCAATAATCATTTGGCGCGAAGTGCGCTGCGAGTGTGGTTCAAGGGATGAACAGCATCTGGCGCAGGCCTGGATTCAAGGGACAAGCATTGGATGCCAAACGAACCCTGGCGACTGGGCCACAAGTTCTTCTGCCGCACAAGCGTCGAATTCCGAGTTCCCTCTCAGCGCCTGGTTGAGCCGCTCTCTTACGGAAAATCGAAAACACATTTTTTCTATAAACGAACAAAGCACCAAGGCCTAATGCCATGAAATTTAGCGGCCCAAGCAACATCAGCTTTCACGTCAATGAGTATATCCGCGCACATGCCGGGGAATTCCAGGGCAAAACCGTGGTCGACATCCCGGCGGGTGATGGGCGAACCAGCGAGGTATTGTTATCAGCGGGCGCCGAAGTTCGCGCCTATGATCTTTTTACCGACGTATTCAAGCCTGGGCAAATTAACAGCGAGTATGCCGATTTGACGAGGACTCTGCCTATCGAGTCAGAATCCTGTGACATCATTATTTGCCAGGAAGGAATAGAGCACCTCGCCGACCAGCTTTTCGCATTGAGTGAATTCAATCGGATTCTCAAGCCAGATGGGCGGCTATTTATCACCACGCCAAACTACTCTTCCCTGAGGGCGAAACTAGCCTATTTATTACTCGAGTCCGAGACCAGGAACCTGATGCCGCCCAATGAACTGGATTCTCTTTGGAGTCCTCCAGGGACCACATCAAAGCGGGTCTACTTTGGGCATATATTCATGATCGGCGTTCAGAAACTCAGGATGCTGGGCTGGCTTTCAGGATTTCGCCTCCGCGAGATGCATCACACGCGGATTAACTGGACATCGGCATTGCTGCTCCCGATTTTCTACCCGTTTATCTGGTTGCGTAGTCTCCTGACATACAGGCGAAGCCTGCGTCGGAACACAGCGTTCTCAGATGAGCAAAAGCGTGAGACCTACCAGAGAATACGCAAGTTGATCTGCGATCCGAAAATTCTCGTGGAGCAACATCTGTTTGTCGAGCTGACAAAGGTCGAAGGGCAGAGCGTGGTGCAGGCCCGTCTGAATGGTGAAGAAGGGCTCCAGCAGACATAATTGTCATTGGATGGGGGATGGGCCATCCACACCTGGTCTGAGTTGATGACTTTGCATACTTTGTGGCGGTAGAATTATCAGCCGACAGGGAGCGCAGGCAGGGATGCC
>CAKZML010000118.1 GCA_937128475.1 uncultured Chromatiales bacterium | reverse complement strand
ACCCAGCGGATGTTGTCCAACTGGAAGGTGATTCCGCCAGCCTGGGTGGTGGGGAATATCACGATGCCCGTATTGACGTTGGACAGATCCAGTCCAGTGGAAGTCAGCTGAGAGACCGGGAAGGTAATCGTTTCCCAGACCCCGTCGGCAACCACGCCCAGGCTCTTGTCACCGCTGGTGCACGGATAGAGGCAGTCAACCTTGAAGGTCATACCCGTTGTGTTGCTGCCGTAATCCAGGACCTTCAGATCGAATACTACTGCACCGGAATTATAGGTATTGGTATCTACAGGCACCGAACTCTTGACAAACCACACACCAAACGCCGGTGAGTCATTAAAGGTCACCTCTATCACGTCGCCCCGCTCGGACTCATCTGAGGCGATGATTGACCAGTTCACCTTGTCGGTCGGGTTTGTGCCAACGAAGTAGTCGGCATAACCGGTACCGGAATCTGATGCGCCAATACCCGCCGTCCACGTTGCGGTATTAACCACATCATCGAATACCACAAGATCAGGTAAACCCTTGGTCTTCAGATCTGCACCGCAAGCGCCGACAACCTTACAGGCGTTGGTCACGCGGATTTTATCGATGAAGACGTCGGCCGCACCATTTTGCACTTCGAACACGAAGGGATTCAGCACATTCGCCAGGTCCACACCCGAACCCCCGTCAAGCGGGTTCGCAAGCAACATGTCGAACTTGATCGAGTAGGTCTTCCAGGCACCCACCGCGATCTGCGAAGCAGGAATCAGGACCTGTCCGAGATTCGGGTAGCCACTGTCCAATTTCACATACAGATCAGTTCCCACATCGATACTGTTGACCATCATATCGAAGACAATTTCGCCAACCGGGTCGCCGCCAGGGCCAACATTGCGG
Organism: uncultured Chromatiales bacterium; assembly: GCA_937128475.1. Classification (GTDB taxonomy): domain Bacteria; phylum Pseudomonadota; class Gammaproteobacteria; order Steroidobacterales; family BM003; genus CAKZML01. The sequence goes on along the minus strand of CAKZML010000118.1, from coordinate 4,216 downwards.
TTGCCGGAGAAGTTGAATCCGGTGTCGAGCAGCGGGTCATCCGTCAGGTCTTGCGACTCGAGGTAAACATTGGCCGGACCACCGGATATGGCAACATGCCACACGGTGTTTGTCGCATCATCCGGATCGGCCGCCATGGGATCACTGATCACCGATGCGCCGTCACTGGTGTAACCGTTCACCTGCAGGGTATTGGTAGAAGTCTCACCACCGACATTCAGCTCGATGGATTCGGGACCATCTACATACAGATCCAAACGCTCAAGGTAAGGCTGAGCGGTCTCGACATTCTCAAGGGGGCCGCCATCATTGTCCTGCAGCGGTACTACCGAGGCATCGGCCACGCCGCATCCCCTGCCTGTATCGGCATTGGCATTGGCGCATTCGTACACACGGACATAGTCAATTTCGAAATCCTGGGGCCAGACGGTCGTGCCATCGGGACTGCCGACCGGACCGCCGCCAATCGCAAAATTCATGACCAGGTGGAACAGTTGATCAAATGGCGCGTCACGAGGACCTTGTTTAAATGCGCCGAATTCGTCGTAGTAGCCATCTTCGTCAGCCGGGAAGTAGGCATACCATTGAGACGCTTTCTGGGTCTGGTAATGAACACCGTCAATGAAAAATCTCAGGTTATCCCTTTCCCACTCCAAGGCGTATTCATGGAAACCCATGCTGGGTGAAACGCCAAGATCATTGCGGGAAGAAGTGCCATTAGCCGGTGATGTAGGCAGCCCATAGTGGGTAGTACTCTGGACGCTATTGTTTCCATCTACACCCGGATTGAAGGCTTCCATGATGTCGATCTCGCCACCACGTGGCCAGGGGCCATATACCGTCTCATCGGTGGGCAACATCCAGATAGCAGGCCAGATGCCCTGTCCTTCCGGCAGTCGTGCGCTAATCTCAACACGGCCATAGCGGAAATTTAATTTACCCTTGGTGTCAATGCGGGCAGAGGTGTAAGAGCCATCCGCTTCTTGCCTGCCCTGGAGGGTAAGCACGCCACCTGCCACCTGGATATTGTCAGGGCTGTAGCTTTGCAGTTCGCCATTTCCCCAGCCACACAAGTCGGGACAACCGTCACCAACTGCAATGTTCCACTTAGCCTGGTTCAGCGCATCTCCGTCGAACTCATCGGAGAAGGCAATTCGCCATTCGACGGGCGGCGGTACGAAATTACCTTCCGGCACTTCATCCGAAACGCCACCGCAGGCAGACAAGCCGGCCAGAACAGCCAGGTAAGCAGCGGTTCGCCAAAACGTTTTAGGCGCGCCACCAACTGATGCGGGCTCAGCGGACTGTCGCTGGTTAAATCGAAGACTATGCATGAACATCTGAAACACCTCGGCTATCGGGTAATCCCTGGCTGATCCACTGAATGCGCGGGTAATCGGTCTTTCGCCTCTTATCCTCACCATGCTCGGCCCTGGTATTTGGCCTCTCATGGCAATGGCGTTGTTATTCACTGCATTCTGCAGCGAACCCACCTCACGAGTTCAGTTTGACGTCTTTAGGTCGCTCCCACGGGCTTACCGCATGGAGTGACGATGGGCTAACCATAAATCTCCATGACAGCGCTGTCAATTTTTTAATTCAAATCCATCTTTGGACACGCGACTAGAATGAATCCAGAAGCTTTCTCACTGTTTACCGGAATACCGGCTAACCCAGCCAGGCAGCGCAACAGGGGCTGTTCCTCAGTATAGCCAACAGATAAAGAAAACTGATTCGCCGACTACCACCAGGTACCCAATTCGAGTCCCGGTGGAATAAGAAGTTGCCACCCAGGCACCCCTGTTAGTGGGTTTTGACCATATCGAGAGCCAGATTGGCTACTCAACTGTTAACCAAGAACGTTATGATAGGCGGCACCGCTTCGGAAGGCACTCTGACTACCCAAGGGCAAGGTCAGCGGCACCATTGCACAGCAACTGGTTCACTCCAACGCAGTAACGGACTGGCCGATAGTTTCCGCCCGGGAGACAGGCCGCATGACGTGGAACGACTAGATGACCGAGAAGGCCGAACACACACCGATGATGCAGCAATTCCTGCGCATCAAGAGCGAACACCCCGATGTCATGCTGTTCTACAGGATGGGGGATTTCTACGAGTTGTTCTTCGAGGACGCCAGGCGTGCCTCACGGCTTATCGACATTACCCTGACCAGCCGCGGAAAATCCGGTGGCGAACCCATTCCCATGGCCGGGGTACCGGTACATGCAGCTGACACCTACCTGGCCAAGCTGGTCGCCAAGGGCGAATCTGTTGCCATTTGCGAGCAGATCGGGGACCCGGCCACCAGCAAGGGGCCGGTAGAACGAAAAGTCGTTCGAATCATCACCCCGGGCACCCTCACCGAGGAAGCTCTGCTGGATGAACGCTCGGAATCTTTGCTGGTTGCTGTTCACCTGGGAGCGAAGGAGCGCATAGGCCTTGCGTGGCTGGACCTGTCCTCGGGTCGATTCAGCGTGATGGAGGCCCATACCCGGGAGGCTCTGCTGGCGGAACTGGAACGCCTGCGGCCGGCGGAACTGCTGGTTAGCGAAGAAGCCAGTCTCGATCCGCGGCTGCAAAACCAACCCTATTTGCGTCGCCGGCCACCGTGGCACTTCGAGAGCACCAGCGCCAGGGACCGGCTACTTGCCCAGTTCGGCACCCGGGACCTGGCTGGTTTCGGTTGTGAAAAAATGCATGGGGCAATTAGCGCAGCCGGCGCATTGCTTCAGTATGTCCAGGATACCCAGCGCACCGCCCTGCCCCACATCCGCGGCCTGCGGGTGGAACAGCGCGACGATGCCCTGCTGATGGATGCGGCGACCCGCCGCAATCTTGAGCTGCAATTCAGTCTCTCGGGCAACGACCAGTACACCCTGACCGGGGTGATGGACAGCACCGTGAGTTCCATGGGTGCCCGGCTGCTCAGACGCTGGATTAACCGGCCGCTCAGGGACCAGTCGGTGCTGGCCCGGCGCTTCCATGGGGTAGACACCCTGTTGTACAACCGCCGCTATGTGGATTTGCGTGAGCAACTCTCCGGTATCGGGGACGTGGAACGCATCCTGGCGAGAATTGCCCTGAAGAGCGCACGACCCCGGGACCTGGCGGCACTGCGCCGGACCCTTGAGCGCGTGCCTGCGCTGCGCACCACACTGGGCGACCTGGACAGCCCCCGACTGGGGACACTGGCCGAACAGTGCGGCGATCACAGCGACACCTGCGACTTGTTGCAGCGAGCGCTGGTAGAGGAGCCGCCAGTACTCATTCGTGACGGCGGCGTACTGGCCACCGGCTTCGATGCCGAACTGGATGAGCTGAGAAATATCAGCCAGAACGCCGACGCGTATTTGACCGACCTGGAACAGCGAGAACGGGAACGCAGCGGCATCGCCACCCTGAAGCTGGGCTACAACCGGGTGCACGGCTATTACCTTGAAGTCGGTCGAAGTCATGCCGACAAGGTCCCCACCGAATATGTTCGGCGCCAGACCCTGAAGGGCGCCGAGCGCTACATCACCCCTGAACTGAAAAGTTTCGAGGACAAGGTCCTCAGCGCCCGGGACAGGTCTCTTACCCGGGAAAAAGCGCTCTACGAAGAACTGCTGGTAGAGCTGACCACTGTGCTGGAGCCATTGCAGCAACTGGCCGAGTCCCTTGCCGAACTGGACGTGTTGGGCTGCCTTGCCGAGCGTGCATTCGAGCTTGAACTGGTGCAACCCACCCTGAGTGAATCGCCGGTCATTAATGTCATCGCCGGCCGTCACCCGGTGGTGCAACAAGTGCTGGAGCACCCGTTCGTACCCAACGACCTGGTCCTCAACGATGAACGAAGAATGCTGGTCATCACCGGTCCGAACATGGGCGGTAAATCCACTTACATGCGCCAATGCGCACTGATTGCGATCCTGGCCCACATCGGCAGCTTCGTACCTGCCAAAGAAGCCACCATCGGTCCGGTGGACCGGATCTTTACCCGCATCGGCGCCAGCGACGATCTTGCCGGAGGGCAGTCCACCTTCATGGTGGAGATGACCGAGGCCGCCAACATCCTGAACAACGCCACCAGCAATTCCCTGGTACTGATGGACGAGATCGGTCGCGGCACCAGCACCTTCGACGGACTGTCACTGGCCTGGGCCTGCGCCCATTACATGGGTGAGAAAGTCGGCGCCTTCACCCTGTTCGCCACCCATTATTTCGAGCTGACAAC
>CAKZML010000117.1 GCA_937128475.1 uncultured Chromatiales bacterium | reverse complement strand
AGCGTGAACATCATTGGGCCAACGCCTGAAGTCTATAACCTGGTTCCCGATAAGGGCCTTAAGCAGCAGAATGAGGTTCATTGCGCGGTCCGTCCGGATGATCCCCTGATTGCCTTCTGCGGTTACAACGATTACCGCACTACCGAATTGACTGATGACGCCTGGGTAGGCGCCAGTATGACCCGTGATGGCGGATTGACCTGGATGAGCCGGGTAGTGCCTGGTTGGCCCTTGTATCAAGGCGGCGCCGGCCCTATAGGCCATGATTTTGCAGCTGATCCTAACACCGCGGCCGTACCCGGCTTGGTGTTGTACAACTTCATTGCCGCTGATCGTGGCAAGAAAGGCACTGGCGGTCTGTTCGTGCAGCGCTGGTTTGAATCAGACCAGGAGAACGGATTTCCCTACGTTCCCAGCCAGGACACCATTCTCATTGCCAAGGGCACCAGTTGTCCGCAGTGTTCCGGACAGTTTATTGACAAGCCCCACATGATTGCCACGCTGAACCCCGAAAGTGGTCGACCTCCAGTGGATGTCTGGGACACCCTGGAAGACGGTTCGACCAGGAATGCCAAGATTCCGGCCGGTGAGCTTCATTTAGTGTATTCGGTGTTTACCGGAAGCAAGCAGGACACCTCCAAAATCCTGCACACCTATTCCACCGACTGGGGTCAGACCTGGAGTTCGGAGTCGAAGATCACCGAGAGCGTGGACATTAACCAAAGCGCCCACCTGGTTGCCCGGGGAGATGAGTTACTGGTCGTCTGGCGACGTTTCGATGACAACAACGAAACCAATGCGCTGATGTATTCCATGTCCCGCGATCGCGGGCAGACTTGGGATAAAGGCGAGGTACTGGCCGAGTTGACCTGTCCCTATGATCAGCCCACCCGCAACAACATGTTCCGCACCACGGTTCATCCGGTGGCGGCCACCGATGGAAACAAGTTTTACGTGTTCTGGTCCCAGCGTGGCGAAGATCCGGTTCTTAATTCCTGCGATTTTGGACTGGCCCGAATTGTCATGATGAGCTCCACGGACGGCGTAAACTGGGACACTCCGGTTGCGGTTGATAATGGCTTCGACGTTCAAGGAAGGGGCTACCAGTTCATGCCCTCGGTAACCTCCGCCAACGGTGTACTGCAACTGGCCTGGTATGACACCCGTGATTCGCTGCTGCAGATTCATAATGAAGCCGTCATGGACGTGTTGTTCCCCGAGTCCGATACGCTCAGATACGGCCTCATTGGCAAGCATACGGCCGATGTACGGGGAATGCAGATAGTCAATGGCGTGCCTGTGTCCGCCTCCTCGATCAGAATTTCCACTTACCCGATGGTCCAGGCGCCGTTCCTGGGTCCTAACAAAGCTATGCAGGTTGGGCATAATCTGCTCGGTGCGAGAATGTTTGCCGGCGGCAAGGTGCCGTTCATGGGTGACTACATTTCTGTTGCCGCCAGGGGATCGCGCCTGGATGACAGCGGTCAGTGGGTCAATAACCAGGCTACGGGGGCAGCGGTTCCCGACACGTTCTACACCGCCTGGACGGATAATCGGGATAGCCGCGGCGACCGCTGGGGCGACCTGTCCGACATCAAAACCACCACCTACACGCCCTCTGGTACGAATATTCCGCCCAAGGCAACCCTTGACCTGGAACCGGGATCCGAAGCCGATCCGTCGTACAGAGAATGGTCTTGCGATGCGTATGGCAACACCGATCGTACCCGCGACCAAAATGTGTATGCGGCTACCGTCAAGCCGGGTGCGTCAGTGTCCCTGCCCACGCCTTCCAAGCAGTTGGGCGCCTTGCAGCGTGGCTTTGTGGTGAATGTCGAAAATACCGACCGCAGGGATAAAAAAGATTTCACGATTTGTATCGATGGACAGCCGGACGATTACGTGGCGGGCTCGACCGAGTCAACAGGACTGGCGTCGTTCTCGCAGTTCCCTGCGCCAATTGGTTTGTTCGGACTGGGTACGGCAATCGCGCCGGTGACCACTCTGCAAATCTCCGTGCCTCCCCAGTCAAATTCTGCCCAGTCGGTTTATGTGACTTCGCTGACGGATAATTTCCCGCGTATCCCGGTCAAGGCCTACTCGGGCACGTTTGACTGCTCCAGTGACACCCGGGGAACACTTCTGTCCACGGTTGTTATTAACGGTAACCAGTTGGCCCGCCCGGTGCTGGATCCTAATGCGGATCCGATTGTTGCGTGCGAGCCTGACACGATTGATATTTCAACAGGGGAGCTGTGCAAGCCTACCGATGGGTCTTCGGTTCCGATTGCCGAATACGAAGTGCATACCCCGGAAATCATTAACTACATCTGGTCTCTGTACCATATAGATGCCGAAAGCAGTGGTCCGTATGAACTGAATAGCGCCTTCCTGGAGGCCCTGGTCATGAATCCGTTGATCATGACCAAGGATCCATATGGCAACCCGCTGATCATGACCCGGGATATCACCAATCCGTTGATCATGACCCGTGATGGCGGAACCAATCCGCTGATTATGACCCGGGATGACACGACTAATCCGTTGATTATGACCCGCGACGACACCACCAATCCGCTGATTATGACCCGGGGTGATGTTACCAATCCGTTGATCATGACCCGCGACGGCGACCCCACCAATCCGCTGATCATGACCAAGGATGGCACCACCAATCCGTTGGTGATGACTCGTGATGACACAGCAAACCCGTTGGTCATGACTCGCGATGACCCCACCAATCCCTTGATCATGACCCGGGACGGCACTGGCGCTCCCCTGATTATGACCCGGGATGAGACGGGCAATCCTTTGGTGATGACCCGGGAGCAGTACAACAACCCGCTGGTCATGACCCGCGATGGTGATGGCACCCGCGTGATGCTCCCCGGAGATACGTTCTTGACTACGGGCGGGACCTACGATTTCCCCAAAGGTTATGTGGAAGTTACCTGGCTGGTAGAAAACGAGGGCAATACGATCACCGCCTACAATGCGATGCCCCAGGTGCCGGGTGACTCCCTGGTTGATGCTGAGGGGAAACAGATCCCCAGTCAGCTGATCGTTACCAAGCCCTACCTGACCTATGCCTCACGTGACTGCGTGCCGGGCATGCAGGTGCAAAATCAGATATTGCTCAATTCAATGAATCCGTTCACCAAAAATATGGTGGAACAAAAAGATGAAAATGGCGACCCGGTGCTGGACGAGGACGGAAACCCAGTGTTGGTTTGGGATGGAACCTACCGGGTAGATCCTGGCAAGGCGACATTCTTCAGTGGACCTGGTGAAGAGGCCACGGTCACCCTGAGAGTGTTTGACCCGACCTTCAATCCCAGCCGGCTGGGATTCTCCGTTCAATCACAGTCCTGCGACAGTGATGAGCTGAATTGCGTGATTGAGCCGCTCGCCGAAATCCTGGCGGACCTGACTGCCCCGACTGACCCGGTCATTACCGGGAGCCCTCCGTCTCCAATTGATTTTTTACCGGCGGCTGGACCCGGCGGAACATTTGCGCAATGGCTTGCCTCGTCGACTGATGAAGGCGGCAGCGTCGATCTCTCTTGTGTGGCTACCTTTGAAGGCCAGGATGTAGAGGTGTTTGTTGATACTGGCACGGGCGCGTTTAGTGCATTGTTCCCCATAGGTGTACTCAACGAAGACGAAACGTACACCGCGACCAGCGTGACCTGTACGGCGACTGACGAGGCAGGCAACACCTCTTCCTCGAACTTCGAGGTGCTGGTGCTGGATGTGGATCCTCCGATACTGACTTCGACAGTTGTAGACGAGACCCCCGAGGCAACATCTGCCGAAGGTGCGGTCGTGACCTTCAGCCTGGAGGCTACGGACTTTGGTGTGGGCTTCACCCTGAAGCCCGAAACCACGAGTTGTTCGGCGGTTAATACGGATGATTCATCCTTGACGATCGATTCGTTGACATCCGGTGACACCGTTCCCCTGGGTTCCTGGCTGGTCACCTGCGTCGGTCAGGATATTTATGGCAATGTGGGAAGCACAAGTTTCACGGTGACGATTACCGATATTACGGCGCCGTCCTTTGATCTGACGGGCGTATCTGATCGGACTGAAGAGGCGACAGGCGCATACACGAGCTTGGCCGACCTGGTACTGCCGACTGCCAGTGACCTGGTGGACGGTCCGGTAGCGGTTAGCTGCGATGTTCCCAGCGGAGGCTTCCCGGTAGGCACGACAGTGGTGAACTGTTCGACGGCTGATGGCCGGACTCCGCCTAACACGGCACAGACGAGCTTCAGTGTGACGATTACAGACAACACGGCACCTGTGTTGACCCCTGTGACTAATATTAGTCTGGAGGCCACTGCTGCGCTGACACCGATCAGTTACACGACCACGGCCAGTGACCTGGTGGATGGTTCGTTGCCGGTGAGCTGTCTGCCTGCCGAGATGAGCTACGCGGTTGGAACGCGCACGGTGACCTGTTCGGCCACGGATGCGGCCGAGAACACCGGTAGCACCTCGTTCTCGGTGACCATCACCGATAGCACCGCACCGGTAGTTGCGGCGGTGGCCAACATCAGCCTTGAGGCGACCGGCGCCCTGACCACGGTAAGTTACTCGACGACAGCGAGCGACCTGGTGGATGGGGATAACCTGGCCGCTACCTGTAGTCCGGTTTCCGGGTCAGGCTTCGGGGTAGGGACGACCCCGGTGACCTGTTCGACTACGGATACGGCCGAGAACACCGGTAGCACGAGCTTCGATGTAATCATCACCGATAGCACCGCACCGGTAGTTGCGGCGGTGGCCAACATCAGCCTTGAGGCGACCGGAGCCCTGACCACGGCCAGTTACTCCACCACTGCCAGTGATTTGGTGGACGGTGTGGTGGTGGTGACTTGTGATCCGGTGTCGGGTACAGGCTTTGCTGTTGGAACAACGTCGGTGGCCTGTTCGGCCACGGATGCCATCGGCAACATCGGTAGCACGAGCTTCGATGTAATCATCACCGATAGCACCGCACCGATTGTTGCGGCGGTGAGCAACATCAGCCTTGAGGCGACCGGCGCGCAGACCACGGTCACTTACTCCACCACCGCCAGTGATCTTGTGGACGGTGCGGTGGCGGTGACTTGTGATCCGGTGTCGGGTACAGGCTTTGCTGTTGGAACAACGTCGGTGACCTGTTCGGCCACGGATACCATCGGCAATACCGGTAGCACCTCGTTCAACGTAATTGTTAACGACGGAACTCCACCGAGCTTGTCTACCGTGGCAAATATAACGACTGAAGCCACTGGGGCGGGTACCACGGTGACTTTCGCTCTGCCTGCTGCTATAGACCTTGTGAATGGAGCCTTGGTTGCCAGCTGCAGTCCAGCCTCGGGAACTGACTTTATCGTCGGAACCACGGTGGTGAACTGTTCTGCTAGCGACAGTAACGGCAATACCGGGACAAGCTCGTTCACCGTAATGGTGGAAGACACCACGGCTCCCAGCGTTAAGGCGGTCGATGACATCACTGTCGAGGCAATCGGACCGACTACGGGCGTTGAGTACCTAACCTCGGCGCTTGACCTGGTTGACGGGACAATGGCTACCAGTTGCCTGCCGATTTCAGGTAGTGCTTTTGATGTTGGAACAACTCCGGTGACCTGTTCGGCCACCGATGCCAATTTCAATACCGGTAGTACGTCGTTCAATGTGATCGTGACTGACACAACCGCTCCGGTGGTCGATGAACAAGCGGACATCACGGCGTATGCTGACTCGCCTGCAGGTGCGACAGTGGAATACACGGTTGGTGCCACTGACCTGGTGGATGGCGCTGTTTCAACGTCCTGTTCACCGGCTTCACCCAATACTTTTGCCATGGGTGAAACCACCGTGACCTGCACCGCGACCGACGGGTCTGGTAACGAGGGAACCGGTTCGTTCGCCGTCAAGGTCTACTACGGCTCCTTCATAGGGATGGATGTTCCCAATGGCATGTCCATCGAAGGCGGTGACGGTGACACCAGGCTGGATCTCGGTGAGACGGCGGTGGGTTCCTACAGCCGAAGCATCCCGCTGTATTGGCAGTACGGTGATACCACGGGCGCGTCCATGGACAGCGGGTCAGCGGATCCGACAGCGCATATTGATAGATTTAGCACGCTGGAGGATGGCAGTTGTGACTTCCTGTCTGATCCAATCGATGCCGGGGATTCAGGCAACAGTGGCATGCGCTACACCAGTAGTTCGCAATCCTGGAAGTACAGCTGGAAGCCCGCGAATGGTCCTGGCTGTTACGGCATTACGATTCAATCTGGCCTGACGGGTCAGGAGAATGGTCCGTACCTGTTCGAACTAAGGTAATAATTGTGGCGGTTCCGACCATGGGTCGGTCCGCTACTTTTTTGGCAGCCACCGCC
>CAKZML010000116.1 GCA_937128475.1 uncultured Chromatiales bacterium | reverse complement strand
CTACCACCGGTACGAGAACAAGACCCATGAGCGGCTGGCAGAAGGGAATCTCAAGAAACTGGCCGAGCAGGATCGCAAAGCGCCAGGCGACGCGTACTACAACCCGAAAGCCCATGTGCCTTTCCTGTGGCGAGTGGCTGCCTCCGACGCCATCTACCAGGACAACAACCCGGTGCGGGTCACCGCCTCGGGCATTGAGGAGTCAGTGAAAGCCCTCCCCCCTGGTTATTACGACCAACCCTTATCTGAACCCGAGGCCGAACCGTTCTTCGCCGGGGGCAAGTGGCGCATGGTGCGGCGGGTGAAATGGTGGAACCAGTACCAGGAGGAGACCCCAGTGATCTTCGGCCACTACTGGCGGAATTTTGGGACCCCTGACCTGGCCGGCGTGGGCAAGTTCGGTCCGGACCTGTTCGAGGGGATCGAGGCACATCACTGGATGGGTAAAAAGAACAACGTGTACTGCGTGGATTTCAGCGTGGGCATGAGAGCCTCGGAACGCGGGGGCGGTCACCTGGCCGCGGTCCGCTTCCCGGAATGGACGGTAGTACATGACGAGCACGACAGTCTTGAGAATGCGATTGCGATAGAACACGACATCGACGAGGCAGGGAGGGACGCTATGCCCTTCAGAATTTTCGTGGACGACAACTTCAACTACATGGACGAGTCCAGCCGGTATTGCCTTGGTAAATTCGAGAGCTTCGACGCAGCAGTCACCCGCTGCAAGTCCATCGTCGACGAGTTCCTGGTCAAGCACAACACAGACCAGATCGACGCCGAATCGCTGCTTAAGCTCTACACCATGTTCGGCGAGGATCCATTTGTCATTCCAACCCCCGAGAGTGAGACGCGATTCTCAGCCTGGGACTATGCAAAGCAGCGTTGTGAGGAACTTTGCGAGGGGAGTTGAGGTAACTTTCACCGTAATTAGGGAGGTGAGAAACATGACCATGATTTATGAATTCTGGGAGTCTGATAAGTACGGCATCATCAGGCAGCGCGGGACCGAGACAGAGCTGAATCACCCCGAAGTGTGGAGAGATGGACGATGGCAGATCGGCTCACCATACGTAATGGACGCCATCACCGGCATGGGCGAGGACGGATACAGTTGCGGTGAGTGGGCCTTCGAGTTATCGCTGGACGCAGCAATCCTGTATTCAAAGGAACATAGCGTAGACCTTTACGCGGAGAGCGCGGAAGAATCTAAGTAAATTGGATTAGACGGTTATTCATCGGATAAATTGCGGTTCGACCCCATTCAAACCCTTTTTCTAACCGTTAAAGTAAGAAACCAGTCGGTTGGTGAGCCTAGTCAAGTCTCCATCAATCTTTGAGGGATTTGTTCGACTTGATAAGTCCTCTCGCTTCTTTTTTCCCAAAAAATAATTAATCCGATCCTGATTCGCCCCTGACGGATGTGGAATATCGAACAGAATATTCCTCTCCGGCACAACGCCTTCTCGAGACAGTTTTTTAAGAAC
>CAKZML010000115.1 GCA_937128475.1 uncultured Chromatiales bacterium | reverse complement strand
ACCATCGCAGCGTTCAACTGCAGCCCCGAGACCCAGGCCATTTATGCGGCGTCCAGGTTGGCGCCGTTGGCCGTGCCCTATCCCTGTGAGGATCAGACACAATGAGTTTTTTCACCGAGCTCAAACGCCGCAATGTATTTCGTGTCGGTGCCGCCTACCTGGTGGCCGCCTGGCTGGTCATCCAGCTGGTGGAAACCATTTTTCCGGCCTTCGGCTTCGGTGACTCTGCCGTGCGTTTTGCGGTCATCATTTTGGCCATAGGCTTTGTGCCGGTGTTGATCCTGGCCTGGGCCTTCGAGATTACCCCGGAGGGCGTGAAGCGGGATGAGGAGGTGGATCGTTCACGTTCCATCAGCGCCGACACCGGTCGCAAGCTAAACCGTGCCGTGGTGGTCCTGCTGGTTGTCGCCGTGAGTTATTTCGCAGTCGACAAGTTCGTGCTGGCCCCGCAATCTCAGAACGATGAATCCGCTGGGATTCAGCAAGCAGGCAAGAAACCCCCAGCGGTTGTGCAAACCGACAGCGCTGTATCCAGTGTGCAAATCCGCTCGGTGGCGGTGTTGCCATTCGTGGCCATGAGCAGTGGCGAGGATGACGGCTATTTTGCCGATGGCCTCACCGAGGAAATCCTGAACTACCTGGCCAGCGTGCCGGAGTTGCTGGTTACCGCTCGGACCTCGTCGTTCTATTTCAAGGGTACGGATCTGCCGATACCCGACATCGCCGCAACCCTGGGTGTGGCCCACGTGGTGGAAGGCTCGGTCAGGCGTGCCGGTGAACGGGTACGCATCACCGCCCAGTTGATTCGTGCTGCGGATGGTTTCCACCTGTGGTCGGAGACCTACGACCGCACCCTGGAGGACATCTTTGCGGTTCAGGAGGATATTGCCAGCAATATTGCCGAGGTGCTGGACGTGGTGTTGGATGAGCAAGCGCTAACGCGAATGCGTAATACCGGGATCGGCGACGTGGAAGCGTTCATCGCCTACCAGAAAGGACAGGAAGCCTTCATGACGGCTCACTCTGACCTGGAGCACATCTCCGATGCACTGGCTGACGCTAACAAATACTACGACCAGGTATTGAAGGTTGCGCCCGGCCTCACCGGTGTGCACCTGAAGCGTGCAGACCTGAGCGGTCACGTCCTGTTTGAACTGGTGGCCGGCTTTCGTGCCGAAGCCTACCCGGGTGAAGCCCAGGCTGTTGTGGAAAACCTGCTGAAGGTCTACTCCCTGGCCTGGGAGTCGGCGCGCCCCGGGACGGAGCGGGCCATGGTGGAAGTGGAGCGCACGATATTTTCCGACGACTGGCGTGGCTTGGCTGCCAAGGTCGACCAGGTCCTGGCAAGCGAGGAGTGCCTGGAAGGAAACTGGGTAAGCCAGGTGGCCGACCAGTTTGGCCGGGCAGCGCAAATGGTAGCCTGGCAGCGGAACAGATTGCGCTGCGACCCCCTGTCTGGATTGTCCTATATGGGCCTGTCCCAGGCACTGATCTGGGATGGCAAGCCTGAGGAGGCGCTACAGGCCATTGCCGAGGCCGAGGCACTGAATCTGTATGTGCCCTTTAAGCGTGATATGCGACTGATGGCTCTTTTGGCAGCCGGTCAATACCAGGAAGACACCGAGGCTTATATGCCCGCTGCCCACGGCAGCATTTATCCTTTCCCGGGCAAGCTCTTGCTGGAAGCCAGGAGCGGCGCTCCCGAGCGGGCACGGCAAATCTCCGATGCTTACGTGGCCCGACCCGGGGTGGATGACTGGTCCGCAATGGTGGCCGCTGCCGTGGTGGGAAATCGCGATGCTGCCAACGCCGCGGCCCAGCGTATCGATAGTCGCCCTGGTGGGCCCTTCATGCTGCTTATCAGTTCGCAGATGTGCTTTTGCGGTGCACCGTTTGATTTGGACGCGACCCCGAACTTCAAGACTCGGCTGGACGAGTCAGGCTTCCCCTGGCCGCCGGCCGATCCGATCGGTTACCCGCTCAAGAACTGGTGAGCAGGCTTTGATCGGTCTTGGGAAAATAGCGTGGTGGTTTACGTCGCGGAGTATTGCGCTTCAGCTCAGTCGCAGGTGAAGTCGTCTTTGCCAACTGCCCGGCACTGGGGCGGATAGCTGGTTTCACGCCAGTAATCTGTAAGGCCGAGGGCTGTAACAAATCGCTTGAAAGCCGATGTTTGTCGAAATTCCTTCGCCATCGGATGCCACATGACGAAGCGAATATCGGTGCGGCCATCTAACGACGCCAGGCGGTCGTATTGCTGGAACGCAAGCAAGACAAACGCCACCGATTCCAGGGTGTTGCCTGTCTCTTCTGCCCAGCGCTCAAAGCGCCTCAAACCCTCGCTATGATCCGCATCGGGATTTTCAAGAGCCTTGATTACCTCGCCAACCGGGGCCTGACTATTCCAGGATTTTACGTCGGCAATTAGCAGGGCCGTAGCGACTTGACCACGCTGGAGGTATTCCGTGATAAAGGGTTCATCCATGGAATGAAAGCTGTGCCCCAGGGTCTCCTCATACAAGGCTACGGCTTTATCCGCTTCACCTAGCAGCAAATAAGTCGCCGCCAGGTGCTGGGAACAATTCAGGTACTCAGGGTCGACGCGCAGGCACTGCGCCATGTCCGCCAATGCCCGCTGGGCGAAGCCAGTCTGATTGTGCAGTATTCCACGCCATAACCATGCGGTGGCGTTCTTGGGATCCTTCTCTATGGCTGTATCGTAGCCATTCAACATGTCTGCAACAGTCAACATGTCTGTATCAGATTTCAAACCCAGGTTGGCCAACACGGCGTAAGGCATGGACAGGTCCGGGTCCAGTTCCAGGGCCCGTTGCGCCGCGGCCCTCGCCAGCGGCTTGTGATCAATATCATCCACTATCCAGTCATCGAAGACGGCCAGTGTTGAGGCAAGTCCTGCCCAGGCCCGGGCAAAACCCGGATCCAGCTCGGTGGCCCGGGTGAACAGTTCAACACTGGTTGGAAGATTCTGCCGCGCCTGGAACATGGCCTGGGCCTTCAGGAACAGCTCGTAGGCATCCAGGTTATCTGTGGCGGCCACCACGTTGACGATTTTATCGGCCGACTTGATACCCAGCTTGTCTTTGAGCGAATCCACGATGGCGTTGGCGATCTCGTCCTGGATCTTGAAAATATCCACCAGGTCCCGGTCATAGTTTTGGGACCACAGGTGTCGGTCGCTGACACCGTCGATGAGCTGGGCGGTGATGCGTATGCGATTGCCGTCCTTGCGCACGCTGCCTTCCAGTACGGTGGCCACACCCAACTCCCGAGCAATTTCCGGGATGTCCAGGTTCTTGCCGCGAAAGGTGAATGCCGAGGTTCGAGAGGCGACTCGCAAGCCGTCCACACGTACCAGCACATTGAGCAGTTCTTCGGATATGCCATCGGTGAAATAACGCTGGTCCTGGTCGGGACTTAGATCGTCAAAGGGCAAGACGGCGATGGAGGCCAGAGCATCATCGGCAGTGAGCGGCTGGCTGGTTGCCTCGTTGGTCGAGGTTGCCTGATCCGTGTCGTTCACGGAGGCCGTCTCCTGCTCGGGGATCAGCCGGTCAGTCACCAGGCCCACGATGGCAATCACCAACAGCACAGTGATCAGGGTATTGATCTTGTGGGCGCTCACACCGGTGATGGACTGGGTGCGGTCCACGTCTTTTTCGCGCTTGAGTCCCTCGGGTGTCATCTCGTACACCCAGGCAAACAGCAGGGCGGGAACGAAGCCCAGGATTAGCAGCATCACCACCAGCGAGCCTGCCCACCCAGGCACCGGTAGCAGGGAAGAGAGCACGTCGGTGAGCTGTAGCAGCACCCACGAGGACACCAGGTACAAAATGGCGACCCGGATGACATTGCGACGCTTGAGTTCGGTGATGAAGGTCATAATTAGTTTTAGATTCGTTCCATGAACAGCCGTCATCATGGCTTAAGGCCTATCGCTTGTCACTACACCTGCAGATCGAGACCGCGTTGGCAGGCCCGGCAACAGGGGGCTACGAATGGCGGATGTTAGTGGGGTAAGGCGGAAATACCGGCAATAATTGTATCCGGCCCCATTATTGATGGGTTGTGTGACCCAGTCCACACCATGATTCCCTCGACTGCCCCTAGCATAGTGTTATGAAAGCGCCTGGATCGGTTATGACCTTACTTGCACACACAAGACGACTCGTCTGCCTGGCAGCCCTGCTGGGGCTGACTGCGTGTGCCTGGGCGCCGCCTCCGCCCGCCTCGCCGGTTAGCGCCCGGGAGAGTGTCCCGGCTCAAACTGATGCCGCCTGGTCCAACTGGGGTGAAGGAAATCCGGAACCCTCTTTCCGCGAGCAGATCGTTCAGACTGCAATGGCCATGATGGGCACGCCCTATGTCTACGGTGGTGCGACCCCCCGGGGATTTGATTGCAGTGGCCTGGTGCAATACAGCTACCAAAAGGCGGGGATCGATGTGCCTCGCACCTCGCGTGACCAGTACCGCAGTGCCGAACCGGTGCCGGTAGCCGCAGCACGACCGGGTGACCTGGTGTTTTTTGCGTCTAACCAGAAGATTTCCCACGTGGGTATTTACCTGGGTGACGACGAGTTCATCCATGCCCCGGAAACCGGTCAAAGCGTGAAAATCAGCAGCATCCAGGATGGCTACTACCAGGCGCGTTTCGTGGGTGCCGGGCGGATTCCCGGACGCTAGAAAATCCAACTCCGCAGGGCCGCCTGGTCCTGCCAGTTATCGTCTTGTGGACAGTCCCGGGGCTTTGGCAATTGGCGAGGGCAGACTAAAAAGGTTACCTTTCCAAGGGCGAGTCACCGCGATCCAGGAGGGAAGTCGTTGAGCGAGGCCGATCGGAAAAAATGGAATGCCCGATACGAGGAAGGCG
>CAKZML010000114.1 GCA_937128475.1 uncultured Chromatiales bacterium | reverse complement strand
CCAGCCGCGGTAAAGGGTGTCGAATTGCAGTTCTGCAACCAGCCATTCTCGGGATTCAACAGGGTGACTATCTCGTCTACCGTGTGCAGGCCCTGCCAGTCGGTGGCCGGATTGCTGCCATCAACGGGTTTTGAATAATCGAACGAGGCATCGCGTCGCGGCACGAAGTCCCCATGGAAGTAGGCAATATTGCCCTCGGCATCCGCATAGACCGTGTTGTTGGAGGAATTAGTCCGAATATCCATCATTTTTCGGAAGCCTTCATAACCGCTTTGCTTGGTTCGGATAAACGACTGTTGCAAGGCGTTGACCGGATCCCAATTCAGCTTGGTGGCCACCCACTTGCCATCCAGCATATGAGTGATCGGTCCGTGATGGGTGTGATAGGTCTTGAAGGTTCGCTCCGAGACACCCTCGCCGTCTTTGTATTTGAGTGTGATCTCGGAAACCTGCACCGGCCTTTGCTCATCGCCATACTGGTAGACAAGCTTGCCGTCTTCCTCGAACACGTCTTCAACAAACTCATCCATGAAATCCACATAGGTGGAGGTGTGCATCCAGCCAGTTTTTTCATTGAAGCCCTGGTAGACGAAGAACTGTCCCCAGGTCACCGCACCGTAGGCGTTAAGCCCTTCTTCACTGACCACGTGCACCTCGCCTCTGAAGTAAAACGAGGTGTGAGGATTAATCAGCAGCATGGCGTCACCGGATCGGGTCAACTCTCCAGAAATAGCAAAGCCGTTAGAACCACGGGGTTCCTCCAGCCGCTTCAGACTCGCCGTTGCCTTGTCGATGCCAATGGATGACTCGCCTTTGCCGTAGAAAGCCTCAATGCCTTCCAGGGGCACGCTCTCGATATCCCCGCCAATAGATCCTTCCGAGAAGAACATGGGCATCCATGGTTCAAATCGTGTCAGCAACCGCGGCGTCACTTCCGGATGGGTAGCCAGGTAATAATTCAGGCCGTCCGCGTAGGCATCGCACAATGCTTTGAGAGACTCGGGAGCTGATGCATAGGCAGCCTTCGCCTCGTCGACGGTCATGTAGAGACGCGCCCGCAAATCACTGAAAATTGCCTGTTGGCCCTCTACCTCGGCTAGTCGTCCCGTGGCCCAGATGTAATTACGCTCGATACGCAGGAAATCGTCTTCGGCCTGGGCGTAGAGCAATCCAAACACCGCATCCGCATCGGTCTTGGCGTAAATATGCGGGACTCCGAAATCATCGCGAATAATGGTGACGTTCTGTGCCCTTGCTGCAAGTCGGTCCTGGGGCGAACTCGCAACCGGATCACTGCGCTGCGAGCACGCAGCAAGAAAAACAAGAGCAAGCAATATAGACAGTTTCCAGGCTCGGGCTATCAGATTCATGGGCGGCATCTCTTGGTAGTGTTTATTCGGTTCACCACGATCAATAAGCCCGAGCCTCACACCACTGTCAACCCGCCTGTATACCTGGGTTGTTTTTGCAGACGATGATCCATCGCGGCGGGACCGGCAGTGAGTCCCATATATAAAAAACCCCGCGTTGAAAGCGGGGCCTTAATATCGTTTTTTAGCTAACTCATGAACAAAGGATCAACACCCGGAGCCTTTGCCCCGGGGAGTACAACCACACAGCGACAAATCTAGTGCGTGATGCGTTCGATAATCTTGTGGACTTCGGATTCGAGCCGCTTGGATGGCGTAACCACCACAGCCCGATCCTTCACCGTTGTCGAGAATCGTTCTACCTCATTGGCTTGCTCATAAGCGGCGCGCAATTCCTCCACCACATGCTCAACTTCCAGAGGCTTCATCCCGTGATCCTGGACCAGGTTGTTCAGACCACTGACCTTGCCGTCATGAATCCAGGCCAGGCCGAACTTGGCCGGCGGCTTGCCGATGAAGATATAAGCCGCATTTTCCGAGGGAACAACTTCCAGTCGATCCGATACCTTGTCAGCCAATTCCTCAAGTTCATTCTCGACCTCTGCAATGCGCATCGCTGCGTCACTGTTGGGGTCAATAGCTGGATAATTGATTTTGGATCCAAACAAGTTACCTAGTAATCCCATGACTTCCTCCTGTTGGTTCGGCACTAGTAAAAATGCTCTACAACTAAATCTAGTAAAGAAAATTCATCTTTTCCACGAAAAACCACATTCCAGCCATACATCGACGGGCCGTGAATGATGCAGCGCATCGCGCCAAACCCTTTTCATTCAACTAGTTATGCACACCCCTGGACTGTCCCGTGTTAATCGCTACGGGGCCCGCAAAAAAAACACGGAAATACCTGCTTTAGGTTGATTTCGGCAGGCGAAACCTGGGTGGTGCCTCCCATAATTGATCTCGTTGGGGGTCTTATATAGGCTTGGAGCCTGTTTCTTGCCGCAGGTATGCATTTTGGACGGACAAGTATTGGAATCAGACAAGCTCTCCCCGACTCCGAACGCACGAATTCGATCCGGGAAGGAGCTGTTCCAGGCGACCATGCCATTCGCGGTGGAATCCATCCCCAGGAGCTGGTGGCAGGTAGGCTTCACGTTTTTCCTACTCCTGGGCTCCCTCATCGGGGCCGGCATTGCGCCCTGGTGGCCCCTGCGTCTGTTCTTCGCCCTGCTGGGCGCACTGTGCACCGTCAGAGCATTTATCACTTACCACGATCATATGCACGGCGCGTTGTTGCCGAACTCGCGAATAGCGAAATTCATATTCAAGGCCTATGGAATGTTGGCCCTGACTCCGTCACGTTCATGGAAAAAAAGCCACAACTATCACCATCGCCATGTAGGCAAAGTGTCCTCGTTCAGTAATGGTGCTTTTCCCCTGATGACCACCAAGATGTGGCGCGAGGCCTCGTGGGCCACCCGCTTCAGTTACCGCATGGAGCGCCATCCAATAACGGTGCTCACGGGATACGTCACCGTTTTCCTGTTTAGTGTCACTATGCTGCCGCTGTTCAAGGAACCATCGAAGCACCTGGACTCACTATTGTCCCTGGCCGCCCACGGGGCGCTAATCACCCTGTTGTGGGTCTTCGGTGGTTTCAGCCTGGCGTTCTTTTCTGTGCTGCTTCCCATGGCGGTCGCCTCGGCGCTGGGAAGCTACCTGTTTTTCGCCCAGCACAGCTTCAAGGACATGAATGTCATGACCCAGGACAAGTGGTCCTTCTACAAAGCCGCCATGGAATCATCCAGCTATTTGCGTCTTAACAAGCTGATGCAATGGTTCACTGGCAATATCGGCTTCCACCACATTCATCACCTGAATGTACGGATCCCCTTCTATCGTTTGCCTGAAGTAATGAAGGCCATCCCGGAACTGCAGTCACCGGCAACAACGACCTTGTCGCCCCATTCCATCAGCGACTGCTTTAAGTGTTTCCTGTGGGATGAAGACGCACACAGAATGGTCACCCGGCGCGAGGCATTAATGTCTGCCCGGTAACTGCCGGCTGACACACTTTTCAACCCGTACCTGCAGCCTTCCACTTGGAAGGCTGCGCAGCACGGTGTCTGAATGTCTTACTGAGCCTCGCCGAACAGCCTCTGGTTCTCCCGCTCGAAGATCCCCCGGATAATCTCTCCATCCGAGGGTTTCTCTTCCAGCGTCTCTGGATCCCAGAGGCTGCGTCGGGTTTCAAAGAAGTCACCACCGTAGATGTGAATAGCAGCGGTAAATTTCCGCAGCGGATTGGTGACTGAATGAATCGCGTCCAGGGGCAACGCGGAGGTATCGCCTTTGAACAGCGCCTCGGCGGAAAACGCCTTGATGCCATCGTCATGCCTGCGCCAGAAGATATTATCCTCGCGTCCCGAGTAGATTCCGATATTCGCCCACATCAGGTGATCGTGAGGCATCAGGTTCATTTGCGGGGTCCAGGCAGCGCTGAAAATAGTCAGAGCGTCAGTGTGATGCAGGACAGTAATTCCCGCCCTTGAGGGCTCGCCGATGGCCTCCATCACAGCCTCTGGCTTGTGCACGGCCCGGGCGAGGACTTCTTGCACCGCGGCCTGGGCATCCACTTCCATATTGGCGGCGACACACTCCTCCACGAAGCGATCAATATCCAT
>CAKZML010000113.1 GCA_937128475.1 uncultured Chromatiales bacterium | reverse complement strand
CGGAGACCGGCGTGGCCCAGGCCAGAAGTGCCGCCGATGCCCCGGAAATCGATGGCCTGGTGCTGATAGAGGACGCCGGCCACCTTAAGCCGGGTAGCTGGGCCGAAGTTGAGATTGTGGCTGCCGATACCTACGACCTTCAGGGCCAACTCCTGGAAGACTGAGGCTTCAGCCCGCCAGTTCATCGCGGGGCATAAAAACAGAAAATACTGAGGCTTTTCAGTCCCTAGTGAGCGCCGGGGACGGTTTTTATAGATTTTTCATTCTGAGACACCCTGCACAGTTGGGTCCGCCGACTTGACTTAATATCTTTCTGGTTCGATGGCTTTAGAGAGGTCGTCGCCGACTATCCGGAAGAGAGAGTTTTATGGACCTTTTACCTGACCTGGTGAGCTCGAAAAATCAAATGGTGGCGTTTTATTACGGCGCTATCTTTGTATTTATGGGTGCCTATATCCTGGGTCAGCAGGTGTCCTCCACAGAACTTCCCCTGGCAGGCCAGCTTAAGTGGCTCGGGGCATTTGGATTGTTTCACGGATCAGCCCAGTTGTTGGTATCCCTGGCCGGTGTGGTCGGGTTCAATGGGTTGATATTGTGGGGGCACTTCCTTCTTGAAGTGTTATCGCTGGGAGCGTTGCTGGAGTTTGGGCGCCGGACCTGGTTGATAGCCCTGGATCGCGAGGAATGGATCAGTGAACTGCGCCATATCTGGGGCCCTTTCCTGCATGCAGGTGTGCTGCTGATAGTAGTAGTTATCCTGCTGGCTGCCTCGGAACCCGCGGCCAGCAACCAGGCACGGGTGATTTCATTTCTTGCCCTTGCCGTTGCATTGATCGCGGCAGCGGGATTGCTTGTTACCGCGCTAATGTTGCGCGGAAAGTTCAAGCCGAAAGAAGCGTTTTATTATGCCTTGTTGGCAGCGGTGAGCATGACCGCCTATGCGGTGCTGGGCGCCAATGGCAGCTCGGATTTAATTTTGACCCAGGGCGTTGATGGCCTCCGGTTCGGCGCCGTGAATGTGGACCTGGTGTTCCTGCGAAGCGCGACAGCGATATTGCTTGTTATTGCATTGGGACGAATCATCTCTTTGTATAACCGTAGCCTGCGCGATGGTGTTTTTGCTGCGTTGGAGTTAGAAAGTCGACGCGCCAAAATGATTTTGAATGCAGCAGCAGACGGCATCCTGGAAGTGGACAAGGGCGGGGTGATTCAGTTTGCCAATGCGGCCGCGGCCAGCATGCTGGGTATAGAGTCCGAAGCCCTGCTCGGCAGGCAATATCACTCAGCGATTCATCACAGCCAAGTGGACGGTACGCCTAATAATCCAGGAAACAGCGCCATTCTCCATGCCATCCGGACAGGCCGGGAGCACACAGGACAGAGTGAATATTTCTTCAGGGCTGATGGCAGCAGCTTTGCGGTCAAGCATGCCTGTATCCCCGTTGTCAGTGACGGAGAACTCAAAGGCTCAGTGCTGACCTTTAACGATATTACCGAGGTTAATCGCACTAGTAATTTGCTTCGGGTGACCCAGGAGATGGGCCATATCGGCGGTTGGGAATTGCACCCGGACAGCGGTGAGGTCAAGTGGACTGATGAAGTATTCAGGATTCATGATATGGCTCCTGGAACGGTAATCACGACCGACTCGATAACGAAGTTTTTCCATGGCAGTGCGAACGATGTTTTCCGGCAGGCAATGCAAGGCGCCACTAAGAACGGGCGAAGCTTTGACCTGGAATTGCGTTTAGTTACCGAATCAGATCGAAGGATATGGGTGCGAGTCATCGGGCGGCCACAGCAAAGGGCGGGGTCCGGATTTGTGGTCACCGGCACGTATCAGGATGTGACCGAGAGAGTGAGTCAGCAACGTAAGCTGCGGGATAACCGTGATTTCTATGAGCTTATTTTGAATTCCGTGCCTGTCCGAATTGCCCATATCAATAGCCGCAAACAAATCGGCTACGCGAACGCGAGTTACGAGGAATGGTTTAAAGCCAAGCGTCGCGACATGCATGGCAAGCATGTGAAGGAAATCATGTCTCCAGAAGGTTACGCCGAGGCGCGACCGTTTATGCAACGGGCCCTGAATGGTGAATCGATTAGTTTTCAGACTAACGTCGATCGTGATGGCGTCAAGTCGAGACTTGCGATTCACTACCTTCCTCATATTTCCCGCTCGGGTGAGATCCTGGGTTTCTTCTCGGTAGTCCAGGACATGACCGAATACCGTGAGTTGGAAGCCAAGCTTGTCCAGGCGCAGAAGATGGAAGCGGTAGGTCAGCTTACCGGCGGACTTGCCCACGATTTCAATAACCTGCTTAGCGTGATCCTGGGAAATCTCCAGTTACTGGAAAGGCCGCTACGTACGGATGAGAAATTGCATCGCAAGGTAAAGACGGCAACCCGCGCGGCAATGCGCGGTGCGGATCTAACCCGCCGACTGTTGGCCTTCTCCCGGCGGCAGATGCTTGAGCCCAAGGTGGTCGACTTGCGTCGCCTGGTAGATAACCTTGATGAACTGATTATTCGGACCCTGGGCGAGGGTATCGATATCATTTCCGAATTCCCTGAAACATTGTGGCCGACTATGGTTGATCCCAGTCAGTTGGAAACCGCCATTTTGAACCTGGCGATCAATGCCAGAGATGCAATGCAAGGTGGCGGTTCGCTTCGCCTTGTAGCAGAGAACGCTTCGCTGGATGCCGCTCGATGCCGCGACATCGGCGGCCTGGTTCCGGGTGACTATGTGGCGGTGTCGGTGATGGATACGGGTTGCGGCATGTCCCAGGAAGTTGCCAGGCAGGTGTTTGAGCCATTCTTCACTACCAAGGAAGTGGGTAAAGGTAGCGGCCTGGGCTTGTCTATGGTCTACGGGTTTGCCGAGCAGTCAGGCGGTGGCGTGACGGTAGAAAGCGAACTCCACATGGGAACCTCGATCACTATTTATCTGCCGCGCGCTGAATCGATTGTGCCAGATCAGTTGGAAGAAACAGCGGTGCATCGTTTTATGCCCGGTGGTGAAGAACTCATCCTGGTGGTGGATGATGAGGACGATGTGCGGGAGACCGTAATTTCCTTGCTTCAAGAGTTAGGATACAAGACGCTGGAAGCCGCTAATGGCCCTGCAGCGCTGGAAATAGTTAAAAATACTGAAAACATTGATATGTTGCTTAGTGATGTTCGTATGCCGGGCGGACTGCATGGCCCGGCACTGGCCAAATTGGTCAGGAAAGTCAGGCCAGGTATCAAGGTAATGCTTACCTCGGGGTATGCCGACAGCAATACTATGCAAAGCAGTGACCTGGTGGCCGGTGCCGAGATGCTGCCCAAGCCGTATAGAAATGAAGAGTTAGCGATCAAGATTCGCTTGATGCTCGATAAGGAAGTTCCAGATGACCGAACAAAACTCAAATCGTCTGCTGGTTATTGATGATGAAGAGGGAATATGCGAATTCGTTGCTGAAGTAGCAACGGATCTGGGGTTCGCTGCGCGCCTGACGACCCGGGTTGAAGAATTCAGGACAGAATTCAAGGACTTCAATCCTACGATTATCGTCATGGACCTGCAGATGCCGGATATCGATGGCATCGAACTGTTGCGTGAGCTGGCAGCCCAGGATTGCGAGGCACAGATCGTGCTAATCAGTGGTATGGACTCGCGTGTACTTTCCACGGCCGAACGCCTGGGTAAATCCCTGGGCTTGAAGATGCTCGGCGTGCTGTGCAAACCCATAATGCTGGAAGATCTGGAAGCCACCCTTGAAAAGGCTGCTTCGAATGTTCGATCCATTAGCGAGTCTGATTTGACCCTGGCCCTGGAGTTGGGTCAGATCCAGGTGTATTACCAACCCAAGGCCAGGCGCATTGGTTCTGGCTGGCGGGTGGATGCCGCAGAGGCGCTGGTGCGTTGGCGCCATCCTAAATACGGCTTGATTCTTCCCAATGAATTTATACCGCTTGCTGAATCAAGCGGGGTAATTGGCCCCCTGACCGATTTCGTATTCCGTGAGGTGGCTCGGCAAATTGGCATCTGGCAGGAAGAAGGACATTCTTTCAAAGTGGCGGTGAACTGCTCTGCTGTCCTGATCGATGATTTGCATTTCCCCGACAGGCTGGCCGGCTTCATGAAAGAGTTCGATGTGGATCCGGCGATGGTGGTGGTTGAACTGACCGAAAGCGCTGCAATGATGGATCCCCAGCTCACCATGGACATTCTGGCCCGGCTCAGGCTGAAGAACTTTGGCCTGTCGGTGGATGATTTCGGTACCGGATTTTCGTCACTGGCGCAGTTGTACCGCATGCCTTTCAACGAGCTGAAGATTGATTCGTCTTTTGTGGGTGAAATGGTGAAGGACGCCGAAGCCCAAACGATAGTGGAAACGCTTGTGGTGATGGCAAAGAAACTCGGTATGCAGGTTTGCGCCGAGGGTGTGGAAAGCTCAGAAGCCCTGGCGTTGCTTGGTGAAATGAATTGTGACTCTGTGCAGGGCTTTCTTATCAGTCCAGCGGTGCCTGCCCATCGCTTTCTCAAAGTGGCCCCGGCCTGGAATAGTCACGGTGACCCGACAGAAAAGGGCGCCAACGTGGTCAAGATACGGTCTTCTCCTCGGGAGGACTAATTACCAGTCAAAAAGAAAGGGGCCGCAGAACGGCCCCTTTTTATTTGTTGATCAACGTATTGTCTTCTAGTTTCCTGAGCCGGCCTTGAACGGATATTCGCTGAACATCCTGGCTACCGCATCTGCCACTGCTGGACCGGGGTTTTCGATACTGCTGCGTTTCACGGTGCCTTGCATAGTGCCCTGCCAAACCATTTGTTTGTTAGCAGTATCGACCAGGTTAATGATCAGGGTTCCCTGCTTGTAGTCCACCGTGCGTACGTTGTTGTTGTAGGCAGGCCAGGGGTCATACCAGCCACGCCCCCAGTGAACGGGCTCCGGGGACGAAACCACCTTCTGCTTTTCTTCAACATGGGCGTGATAGTCAACACTCAGGTCCGCTGCAGTACCGGCCGCTGCCAGGCTGTACCCGCGTGATTGCATTTCGTTGGTGATCGATGCCTCCAGTCGCTTGTCCAGCAGGCTTTGGTATTGCTCACCTTCCGCTGACTGTTGGGCGACGAAGTTGAAGCTACGGTATTTGGCGAAATCCGCTGAGTTGTCGTAGTCAGTGCTAACCGGATTGCTTGCGCAGCCAGCAACCAGGCTGGCACCAGCAAGGACGGTAGCGGCCATTGCGATGCCTTTGATTCTTTTGAACATTCCATTGTCTCCCAGTTTTAATTTATCCACTTTCAACCCTCGGGCAAGACCTTGAGGATCGAATCTGATTTTCGCACAAATGCGAAATCTTTGGGTCATTGGGGTGATAATGGCAACACAGGAATGTGCAATGTTGGGTGGAGACTCATGAAAGCCGTAAAAATTGTTGGATTGGTTGTTGGTGGCTTGATAGCTGTTGTTTTGCTGGTAGGGCTGGCGGTTTCGTTATTTTTTGATCCCAATGACTATCGTGATGAACTGGCGGCCCAGGTCCAGGAGCAGACCGGTCGCGAGCTTGAAATAGATGGTGATCTCAAGCTAAGCATCTTTCCCTGGCTTGCGGTGGAGGTGGGCCCGACCCGCTTGTCAGACGCACAGGGCTTTGGTGACAAGCCGTTTGCCGAGATCCAGGGTGCACGGGCCGGAATTCGGCTATTGCCCCTGTTGAGTCGACGGGTGGAAATCAGCGAGTTGCGCCTGGATGG
Source organism: uncultured Chromatiales bacterium (assembly GCA_937128475.1). Lineage (GTDB taxonomy): Bacteria > Pseudomonadota > Gammaproteobacteria > Steroidobacterales > BM003 > CAKZML01. Next base: position 1,436 of record CAKZML010000113.1, on the reverse strand, counting down.
AATGCGTCTGCGTTTGATCACAGACAAGCAGGGAAAGACGAACTGGGCGGATCTTGCGGGTGATGACAGCGAAGACGCATCCGACGCAAGTTCTGATGGTGCCGGGCCTGGCCTGGACGCGTTGTCGATTGGCAGTATCGTGATCAGTGATGCCTCCTTGCTGTGGGATGACCGGCAGTCCGGAAGCAGCATGGAGCTGACAGACTTCAATCTTTCCACGGGCTCTGTGAGTCTTGCCGAGCCGACCGATTTGACTATGAGCTTTGGCCTGGTCCTGGATGACAAGCAGAGCATGCAGTTGGAGTTGGCCACGACCCTGGAAATCGCCAGCGGTTTCAGCGCGATTGCCGCAAGCGACCTGGACCTGGATATCCAGCTTTCAGGTCCGGAGCTACCGGGAGGCTCGATAGAGATGAAGGGCGGCGTCGAGTCGCTGAACCTGAATTTGGATGACGGTGAGTTGTCGGTGAAAGGACTGTTGGCCCAGGCCCTGGGAGCCAGTCTGGAAGCGCAGCTGACAGGTACCGCAGTGACCTCCGATTCGCCCCGTATCAAGGGCACGATCAAGGTTCCGGCGATGAACTTAAGAGAAGTCCTGGCCAAGACTGGAAGTCCTATGGTGACCGGTGACCCCGAAGCCATGTCCTCCTTCGGCCTGGATGCGGCCCTGGCGTATGACGGCAAGTCAGCCGTGCTCAGTGATCTCAAGGCTGTGCTGGATCAAACTCGCCTGGACGGTCGCTTCAGCATCGTCGACCTGGATCGCCAGGCCATGACCTTTGACCTGGCCGTGGATGCTATCGACCTGGATCGTTACCTGCCGCCTGCTGAAGAGGATGCGGACAAGGACAGCAGCGATGCCCAGGCCGATGAAGAACTGGACCTGTCGGGGCTTAAGAGCCTGAACGCCAAGGGACAGCTGAAGGTGGGTGAACTGCGCCTGTCCGGTCTGGTCTTTACCGATGCCCTGGTGACGGTCAATGCCTCGGGAGGCGTGCTCAGGCTGCATCCGCTGAGCACCAAATTCTACGGCGGAAAATACGAGGGCGATGTTCGCCTTGATGCCACGGGAGACCAGGCGCGGCTGTCCTTGAACGAGCGCCTGACCGGAGTGCAACTGGCGCCGGTAATGAAAGTACTTTCTGATCACCAGTTTGTCTCCGGTGCGGCCGGCGGTGGATTCACCCTGTCAGCCACCGGGAAATCGGTTAAGGGCATGCTGGGCTCCTTGTCGGGCAACCTGGACCTGGCGGTGAACGAGGGAGCCCTGGAAGGCGTGGACCTGGTGTATGAACTGCAGCGGGCCCAGTCACTGTTGGCCAAGCAGGCCGCGCCGGCCCGCGCCGGCGAGAAGCGCACACCGTTTGATGCCATGAAGGTCAGCGGCACGGTGAAAGACGGCGTGATTAACAGTGATGACCTGAATATCTCTAACC
>CAKZML010000112.1 GCA_937128475.1 uncultured Chromatiales bacterium | reverse complement strand
GACCATTTCGGAGAAAAAACATTTCGGTCCAGGTCATTGGAGATGACCTGCACCTCGCCACCGGCAGCCGGAACCACGGCCAGGCGGAACAAGGCGTACCACATCAGGGCCGGGTCGCCGCCTTGGGTGAAGGCGATGGTCTTGCCGTCCGGGCTCCACTGGGGACGAGAGCTTTCGCCTCCATCGGAACGGGGACTGGTGGTGAGCTGACGGGCCTCGGCGCCTGGCTTGGCCTCCATCACGTACAGGTCCCAGTTCTCGTGACTATCAGGATCCTCACCACGCTTGGTGGTGAAAGCGATCTGCTTTCCGTCAGGGGAGAACGAGGGAACAAATTCCTGGTAAATCCCATCGGTCAGCTGGACAAGCTCGCCACTGTCGATATCCAGCAGGAATAAATGGGAGCGTTCATTTCGCAGGTAGCCGGCGTAGTCCTGCTTGAATTGCAGCCGGTCGATAACGATGGGATCCGGCTTGTCCTCGGTGTCCGCCTCGGGATCAAAATCCGGATCTACCTGGGAGACCAGCACCACGTGCCTGCTATCCGGAGACCAGTTGTAGTCGCTGACCCCACCCTGCAAATCGGTAAGACAGCGGGCCTCGCCACCATCGCTGGGCATGATGCAAAACTGGCTGGTGTCTTCTTCGCTGTCCCGATCCGCGATCAGCGCCAGCCACTTTCCATCTGGCGAATAACCGGGTGTGGAAGAAGAAGTCTCGGCATAGGTGAACTGGCGCTGGCTGGAACCATCCCATGAACTGACCCAGATCTGGGTAACGCTTTCATCGTCTTCAATACTGTCCCGGGTAACGGTGTAGGCAACCGTCTTCCCGTCAGGGGACACCGCCGGACTGGATACGCCGGCCAGGTTAACCAGGTCTTCGGGAACGATCGAGCGCTTCTCAGACGCCCAGCCCGTAACCGCCATGGTTAACGAAAAAATCAGTACCAAGAAACGCTGCAGCCCCATTTTCTTCTCCCTGGAATATCTTGTTATTAGCTCGTTATCGACAAGCCAGCATAACCAATGCAACCAATGCATAACAGGAGAACGTGGATTGTGTTCCAGATGATGAAACAGGAACTAAAACAGGTCTAGAAAAGACCTCAGGCGCTGCGGGCTTCCAGGCTGGGATAGAAGGTCACGATCACTTGCATCACCTCTTCAACGCTGGAAAAACGCTTGTCGGGATCCTTGGCCATGAGTCTTTCGAGCATCGGCTGGAATCGTGCGACAAAGGTAGGCAATACCGGGACCGGGTCCTTCCTGTGCATTTCAAGCACATCCAGGGCAGAACGACCGGTATAGGGTTTTTCACCCGAGAGCATCTCGTACAGGATCACGCCCAGGCCATAAAGATCGCTGCGCTGGTCCACCTGCTCACCCCCGGCCTGCTCCGGACTCAGGTAATGCGGCGTGCCCTGGATTTCGCGAATCCCGGTCAGGCGCGTCGCATGACTAAAATGCGCCAGCCCAAAATCAATCAAGGCCAGGGAATCATCCGGGCGCAACATGACATTCGAGGGCTTCAGGTCCCGATGGATAATCCCCTGTGCATGGATGGTCTCCAGCGCCTCACATATCTGGTAGATATACCGAACCGCCTGCTTGGGAAGAATCGGGCCTGCCATGCGCTGCTTCAGGTCACCCTCGGGGAAATACTCCATAACGATGTAAGCGGTATCGTCGGTCTCACCAAAATCAAATATCCGGGCAAGTCGCGGACTTTCCAGTTCCACGGTGAAACTGTACTCACGCTTGAAACGTTGATAGGTGCGATCGTCCTCATCCGCCGAGGGGCGATCCATCAACTTCAATACCACTTCGTGTCCCAGCGGTTCGGAAAAAGCCAGGTAGACCGAGGAGCGTCGGGTTCGGGCAAGATTGCGGATAATCTTGTACCCGACAAGCTCCGGAATCCGCATGTCTCCCCACAGCGCGCCTTCTCGCCTGACCTTCTGGATTCTTGCTGCATCCTCAAGGGCCTCGGTCATGACGCCCTGGGCCAACATGCGCTTGGGAATGAAATTGGTGGCGCCGAGTTTCATGACCTTGACCGCATCCAACTCATCACCACCCTCACCAATTACGATAACCGGAGGGCAGCGGGTCAGGCTCAGCACCCGTCGCAAGTAGTCGAATGACTCAGTGCTGACCGAATGTTTGCCGCTGAGTTTTAACCCCAGCACCAACAGGTCCAGGGGGGTATCTGACAGCTTCTTGATGACCTGCTCGGAATAGTTGCCACGCCCAAGGTCGACGTCCGCCTTGACCAAAACCGAGGTGATCATGTGCACCAGCCAGGCCCTGGTTTTTGGGTCGTCCTCTACTACCAATACCTTGGTCACAAGCGATCCCCCTCCTCTAACGGGGCATTTTTAAGATAATTCCGATGCTTATTATGTAGAAAGGTTGTGGCCCGTCACTTGACCTACCTCACACTACAGGACATTCAAAAGGCCAAACTCCGCCGAAAAATTGCCTATTCCGGCGCGGATAACCAATCCACCCGGGTGCGGAAGGCGGGCTTGCCCAACAACCGCGGGCCCAATTCGGGCAGCCAGCGCCGTATGTCCTCGTCCAGTTGCCATGGCGGCCTGATGACAAATACCCCGGTTCCATTAAGGCTGGCCGGCGTATCGTCCGGGTGCAGACACAATTCCGCTCTCAGGACCGCACCATACGTGCCTTTTGACAGGCGCCGATACACGGGGTCCAGGTCGGCGCTGCGCTTTATGGGATACCACACGGCAATGCAGGCGTTTGGCCAGCGATCCTCTACCTCGTCCAGGCCGCGAAAAATCGCCTCAAATTCATCCGCATCTTCAAATGGCGGGTCCACCAGCAGCAATCCACGCCGGGGCATTGGCGGCAACAGGCCCTTCAGCGCCTCCCATCCATCCCGACAATGCACGCTGAAGCGCGTGTCGCTCCTGAGGTTGGCCTTTAGGGCGGCCGCCTCCTCAGGGTGTAACTCGGCCAGGATCGCCCTGTCCTGCTCTCGCATCATGGCCCGGGCGATCAGTGGTGAACCCGGGTACCAACGCATGCCCTGCTCATTGCCGGGCAAGGCGGCGACCACATCCAGGTAGGCGCGAATATCCTCAGACCCGCCATCGTCATCGGCAAGCTTCAACACGCCCTTGAGCGCTTCGCCTGTGCGACTGGCCGGTTCACCCTGCAAGTCGTACAGCCCTCTTCCGGCATGGGTTTCCACATAACTGAAACCTTTTTCCTTGCTGCGGAATTTACGCAGCAAGGCAAGCAAGACCATGTGCTTGAACACATCGGCGAAATTACCCGCGTGAAAAACATGTAGATAGTTCATAGCCTAGTCGTACTCGTTATATTTGCGTGCATCGCCGCGTACTTTTTCGGCAGGATATTTCTCACGATTGTGCGCCAACTTGCTTTGCACCGCTTCTGCTAAATCCACATCCAGGGAATCGGCCAGCCTGACAAGGTAAATGAGCACATCCGCCATTTCATCGCTAATGCGCTGCACACGGTCTTGATCGGGATTAGCGCTTTGCTCCGGGGTCAGCCACTGAAACTGCTCCAGCAGTTCGCCGCCTTCAACCACCAGCGCCATGGCCAGGTTCTTCGGGGAATGAAACTGCTCCCAGTCCCGCTCACGGGCAAACTCCCGCAACTGCATCGCCAGGTCGTTCAGAAAAGCGTCAGACATGTGCACTCCCAATCCGGCACGAGCAAATGCAGAGTATGAGCAGTCGCGAGCGCGCGCTCAAGCAAGCTCAGGAATTAAGGAGAAATCAGGAGAGAAAACCGGGGCCCGCCAGCAGGCAGGCCCCGAT
>CAKZML010000111.1 GCA_937128475.1 uncultured Chromatiales bacterium | reverse complement strand
ACCAGCAACTTGCCTACGAGAATCCGGAGATGACCGGTGAACAGAGGGAAAAGCAGCTGCAGCATTTTCGCCAGGAAGTCAGGGCCTTTCGGCCCTAGTTACCTGTAGGACCCGTTTCCACCGGCCGGCGGTCTGGCCACCCGGAACGAAAAACCCCGCACAAAGGCGGGGTTCAGTCAGTCAGGTAGTGCTAATGCCTGATCAGGCACGTAGCTCCTGGATCTCCACTGCGGCAATTCGCTTGCCCTCCTCGGCGCTCTTCTGGAACTCGACGATCTGGTCGAAGTTCATATAGCGGTAAATCTCGTCCGACATGGCATCCAGGTCACTGGCAAAGGACATGTATTCCTCGGGCGTGGGCAGCCTGCCCAGGATCGCGCCCACCGAGGCCAGTTCAGCCGAGGTCAGGTACACATTGGCACCGTCGCCCAGGCGATTGGGGAAGTTGCGGGTAGAGGTGGACAACACCGTGGAGTTGGCCGCTACCCGGGCCTGGTTACCCATGCACAAAGAGCAACCGGGCATCTCAGTGCGTGCACCGGCGGCGCCAAAGATATTGTAATAGCCTTCCTCCATCAGCAGGTGCTCATCCATGCGAGTAGGAGGCACAATCCACATACGGGTGGAAATACCGCCTTTATGCTTCTCCAGCAGTTTGCCGGCGGCACGGAAGTGTCCGATGTTGGTCATGCAGCTGCCGATGAAGACCTCGTCCACCTTGTCGCCGGCAACTGAGGACAGCAGGCGGGCATCATCCGGATCGTTGGGGCAGCACACGATGGGCTCTTTTACATCGGCCAGGTCAATCTCAATGACCGCGGCGTACTCGGCATCGGCATCGGCCTTCATCAGGCTGGGGTTGGCCAGCCAGTCTTCCATTTTGCGGGCGCGGCGTTCAAGCGTGCGTGGGTCGCCGTAGCCTTCGGCGATCATCGAGCGCAGCAACACGATATTGGAGCGCAGGTATTCGGAGATCGTGTCCTCGTCCAGGGCGATGGTGCAACCGGCAGCTGAGCGTTCGGCGGAGGCGTCAGACAGCTCAAAGGCCTGTTCGACGGTCAGGTTTTTCAATCCCTCGATCTCCAGGATGTTGCCGGAGAAAATGTTTTTCTTGCCCTTTTTCTCCACGGTCAGCAAACCCTGCTGAATCGCGTAGTAGGGTATGGCGTGCACCAGGTCGCGCAGGGTAATGCCAGGCTGCATCTCGCCCTTGAAACGCACCAGCACTGATTCGGGCATGTCCAGCGGCATGACCCCGGTGGCGGCAGCAAACGCCACCAGGCCAGAGCCCGCAGGGAAGGAGATGCCCATCGGGAAGCGGGTGTGTGAGTCGCCACCGGTACCCACGGTATCGGGCAGCAACATGCGGTTCAGCCAGGAGTGGATGATGCCGTCGCCGGGACGCAGGGAAACACCGCCACGGGTCATGATGAAGTCAGGCAGGGTGTGCTGGGTGTCAATATCCACCGGCTTGGGATAGGCCGCGGTGTGACAGAAAGACTGCATGGTCAGGTCAGCTGAAAAGCCCAGGCAGGCCAGGTCTTTCAGTTCATCGCGGGTCATTGGACCGGTGGTGTCCTGGGACCCCACCGTGGTCATGATGGGCTCGCAGTAGGTGCCGGGGCGGATGCCCTCGGTGCCACAGGCCTTGCCGACCATCTTCTGGGCCAGGGTATAACCCTTGCCGGTGTCGACGGGCTGTTCGGGCGTTCTGAACAGCTCGGATACCGGCAGGCCCAGGCTTTCGCGGGCGCGCGTGGTCAGGCCGCGACCAATGATCAGGTTGATGCGGCCGCCGGCGCGCACTTCATCCAGCAGCACGTCGGACTTGAGTTCGAATTCGCTCAGCACTTCACCCGATTCGGACAGGATCTTGCCGTCGTAGGGGCGGACCTCGATGACATCGCCCATACCGAGCTTGTCCACCGGTGCCTCGAAAACCAGCGCACCGGCGTCTTCCATGGTGTTGTAGAAAATAG
>CAKZML010000110.1 GCA_937128475.1 uncultured Chromatiales bacterium | reverse complement strand
ATGTGATATCCGACAAGTCCATCGCGGTGCTGCCCCTGGCTAATCGCAGCGTGCGACCGGAGGATGCGTTTTTCGCAGAAGGCATGCACGACGAGTTGTTGACCCAGTTGAGCCGCATCTCGGCGCTACGGGTGATTTCGCGCACCTCGGTGATGGGCTATGCAGGCACCACCAAGCGGATGCCGGATATCGGCCGGGAACTGGGAGTGTCCACCCTGCTCGAAGGTGGCGTGCAACGCTCGGGTAACCGGGTTCGCATTAATGTCCAGCTTATCGAAGCGGCCACCGACGAACACCTGTGGGCCGAGGTCTACGACCGGGAATTGACTGCAGATAACCTGTTCGAGATTCAGTCAGACATAACCCTTGCCATCGCTTCCGCCTTGCAAGCGGTCTTAACTGGACAAGAACAGCAAGTGCTTGAGCAAAAGCCCACCGAGAACCTGGACGCTTACGCTCACTACCTGCGAGGCAAGGTTGCCGCGTCAACCTACGGACGAACGCCCACACAAATTGAGGCGAGCATTGCTTCCTATAGAAGTGCAATTGAACTGGATCCGAAGTTCGCCGCCGCCTATGCCGCGTTGAGTATCGACTTGATAGAGCACTTCTGGGTCAACGGACGGGTGGGCGATTTGGGTCCTGCCACCGAAGCACTTGAGAAGGCGCGAGAACTGGCGCCTGAGGCAGCCGCAACCCAGATCGCGGAGGGCTACTATTATTACTGGGGACACCTGGATTACCAGCGGGCCATCGACGCGTTTGATCGTGCGCTGGAGTCCAGTCCTGGGGAATTGTTGGCGATACGTGGTCGGGCATACGCGTTACGGAGAATGGGCCGACTCGAAGACAGTCTCGAAAGCTTCAACCGGATACTTTCGCTGGACCCACTTAACGGTCCGGCGGCGGTCGAAATGGCGTACTCCCTGACACAAATCGGTCGCTTCGATGAGGCTTTTGCGAAGATTGACCAGGCGAGAGCACTGGGGACGAAACATTCGTTTTTTGTTTACGTTGAAGCGAGCTTGATGGCGACCGAGCAGAGGCTGGATGAGGCGAGAGCGGTGCTCGGGACAGTTTCTGAATCCATGGCGCCCGTCGCTTTTGACTTGTTGTTTTCAATTGCCCGCTGGAGCCGGGATGCCCAGTTTATCGGGCAAATGGATGAGTTCGCGGAACATCGTAAACTCCAGAACCCGGACAGTGTTGAAAACTTGCTGCCATGGCGTGCCCGGGTACTGTGGGACAGGGGTCAGTACGCTGATATGCAGCCGTTGCTGGAT
>CAKZML010000109.1 GCA_937128475.1 uncultured Chromatiales bacterium | reverse complement strand
TCAGTGGGTGAAACTCCGCCCTCATTGTCGGTAACCACGAGTCCGAACGTAAAATTAGTGTCCAGGCCCACGTTGGGAGCCACGAAGCTTGGAGAAACCGTATTTGCCCCGGTGAGGCCTACTGCCGGACCCGAGATCTGGCTCCAGGAGTACGTGGCAATAGATCCATCGGGGTCCGAACTCGCGCTGCCGTTCAGGGTGACTGTAGCGCTAACCAATGAAAACGCGTCCGGCCCGGCATTGGCCGTTGGCAAATCGTTCAAGCCAGCCACCGGCTGCACCGAAACTGCCACCGTATCCCAACTGCTCGCTCCGCCATTATCCGTAACGGTAATTCTGAAGGTGAGAGTTACCGCAGCGCTGACCGAGGGCGCCACGAATCCCGCCGTACTGGTATTAGTGCTACTCAAGGCTACCGTGGTGCCCGATACCTGGCTCCAGGCGTAGGAACTGATGCTCCCGTCCGAGTCAGAGGCGGTAGCAGAAAGGGTGACCTGAGATTGTTCGTCTGCCGAGAAATCCGCGCCGGCGCTCACCGTAGGGGAAACATTGGCAGGCGTGGACGTTCCGCCTCCTCCGCCTCCACAGGCAGTCAATACAGTTGTAACCGCTAGCATTATTAGCCACTGGGTGAACGTGATGTGGCGGGACCGGGAGATTTCCATAAACTAATCCTGTTCAGCTTTCCATACGGGCGAGACAAACCTACTTGTGCGGGGGCTGGGGATCAAGTGTCCAACCCCAAATGTTACATTCTGAAATGAATACTGTCCGTGACCCAGGTCTTGCCCCGGAAAACCGGCGGGGAACACACATTCCCATTCAGGCTCACCCCGGGCACCACGGGGCCACTGGTTACTGGCATCCAGCCAGTTGATCTATCCATTGTGAAATCAACACCACACCGGCTGAATCCACCAAACTCGACGCCAGGGGTGGCATTCCCATGGCATCCCGTCGGTCGATACGTCTGACAACAATTGAGTTTCCGGAGTTCCCGGTATCGATCAGCAGTCCTCCGGGGAGTCCAACAAATCCGTGGCTGGGCACCACATTGCAGGCATTGGTATCCGCCAGGGACGTGGTGTAGCGCCAATCCAGATCCGTGGGCGTCGGCCCTCCAGGACGGTGACACTGGGCACAGTTGGTATGCATGTAGGCACGCCCCCTGTCATTAATGTCCGCGCTGGCATCCTCCGGATCCGCCAGGGCCGGCAAATTAGCCGGGGTATCCGCCAGTGGTTGGCTGAAGTAGCCAATACTTTCCAGGGTAAACAACTGGTTAGCCGTTATCCCGGTCTCCGGATAGGCGAAATCCCCGTTCAGCTGGGCTGTTTCCGGCCCCAGTGCGAAACCCGCTGCAGCCGTATGGCATTGCATACACTCGCTTTCGCTGGGAATGATCCAGTCCTGGCCATTGACGACTATTACCTTTCCGCCCCGCACTCTGACAGCCTCGGTTTGAGCGTCATTCCACTCATAGGTATAGCCTGCCCAAACGCCGTCGGGATGCCGAATCATGTGTCGGGTCTCAATCAACTTGCCGCCCAGCAGGAAGTTCTTCACCAATATCGATCCCGCAGGATAGGTCCAGTCATTGTCAGCGCCGATGGTCACGGTCGTACCATCGGGAATCCCCATCTGCCGGGTCTTGTCAGCACCGTCAGACCAGAAACTGGCATTCATGTCGTAGTTCACCAGGCCGGCATAGGGCTTGGTGATATCCGCAGGATCACGGCAGCCGGTATCAGAGAGTAGCTCTGCCACCGGGTCAGAGCCCTGTCCCACAGCATTGATCAGTTTGCGAATCCGACCGTTGGCATAGTCCGCCACGTATAGCTCGCCCGAGGCATCCATGGCGAAGGACGACAAGTTGTACGAGGTATCGATCAACAGGTCGGCGGTAAAGCCGCCCTGCCCGTCACCGGTCAAGGCCCAAATTCGGCCACTGGAGAAATCCCCGAATACATAGCGTCCGAGCAACTCGGTAATCTCGGTGCCCCGGTAAACAAAGCCACCGGAAATGGATTGCCCCGCCGCACGATCATATTCATAGACCGGCGCCACGAACCCATCCACCGGGCAACCGGTGGTGTTGTAATCATGTGTGCCTTCCAGGCAACGCCAGCCGTAGTTGCCGCCACGCTGCACCCGGTCGATTTCCTCCCAGGCATTTTGCCCGACATCTCCCGCCCAAAGCGTTCCCGTGGGCGTATCAAAACTCCATCTCCAGGGATTGCGGAATCCCCAGGCGTAAATCTCCGGGCAGCTATTGGCATTGCCGGCGGGACCACACAGGGCGTTGCCGGCAAAGGGATTGCTCACCGGAATCTGGTAGGCAGGACTTGGCCAGGCCACGCCACGCACGTCCAGGCGCAGGAACGATCCCAGCAATCGGGTGGTGTCCTGGGCACGGTCATTGGGGTCTCCACCGCTGCCGCCGTCACCCAGTCCGAAATACAGGTAGCCGTCGGCACCAAAGGCAATGTCACCACCGTTGTGGTTGGTGAAATCCTGGGTCACGCGGATCAGGATTTGCTCGGTCACGTTCACCGGCGTGTTCACGTTATCCAGGATCACCCGGGAGATACGAGACTCCATTCCGGTGGGGCCGGCATTGGCGGTATAGGACACATAGACTTCCGGGGTGGCCGGGAAGTTGGGATCGAAGGCCATGCCCAGCAATCCGCCCTCGGAACTGGTGTTCACCTGGCCACTGAAATCCAGGTAAGTACTGACGATCGCAGGATTACTGACCGCAAAGACACGCACTCGACCGCCCTTCTCCAGCACAAACCAGCGACTGCCGTCACCGGGCACCTGCAGGGACTTGGTGGGCGCTGAAAACGCTGGCGCCGTCGGAAAACTGTCTTCCAGTTCCACATTGGCAATGCCCGAGGGCCGGTCCGGGGCCACGCACGTCACATTGGTTGGCCGCTGGCTCAGGCCCGGTAAGGGACCACCCGCCGAATCATCATTCACAATGGTTCCGGTAGCCGAGGCATCCAGCAAACCGGCATTCACCGGAGCCGACAATGTCAGGGTCAGTGTTTCATCCGGCTCCTCCACCGTGTCGCCCAACACTGGCACCGACACAATCCCCGAGAGCTGGCCAGGATTGATGGTCAATGTGCCATTGGTGGCGGTGTAATCCGATCCCGCCGCAGCCGTCCCATCCTGGGTCTGGTAATTGACGGTGACGGTCTTGCCGCTGGCCGCATCCAGGCTGACGGTAAAGTTCAGGTTAACGCTATTGTTGCCCTCGGACACGCTGGCATTGGCCACACTAATACCGGGCTCTGGATCATCGTCCAAGACTGTGCCCACAGCACTGGTATCCACCAGGTTAATACCCGAATCAGGGTTCGAGAGTTGCAGGGTGAAGGTCTCATCCACCTCATCCAGCGTATCGCCAAGTATGGGCACTGAAACCGTAGTCGTGGTTGCGCCGGCGGCGAAGCTGGCTCGACCGGATGTCGCGGTAAAGTCCACGCCTGCCTGGGCGGAACCCGCTGCAGTTTGGTAGTCCACTCCCTGGGTGGAAGACGCGGCCGATGCCAGGGTCAGTTGAAAGGTCATCGTTACCTGGGCCCCGTCACCTTCGGTTACCGAAGTGTCGGCGATGGTGAGGTTAATAGTGTT
>CAKZML010000108.1 GCA_937128475.1 uncultured Chromatiales bacterium | reverse complement strand
CCGGCGCTGCAGCTTCAGGCTCTGCCTCTTCCGGCACCACTTCTTCGACTGGTGCTGCAAGCCCTGCCTCAGGCTCAACTACAGGCTCAACTACAGGTTCTGCTTCAGGCTCAATTTCAACAGCGGGCTGTTCTACCTGGCCGGCTATTGAGCGAGCCTCTTCGAGATTCTTTTGTAGCGTAGCAACCTGGTCATTCTGGACCTGCAAACGCCCTTCTGCGCTTTCCAGTTCACGGCGCAGGCGATCAACTTCGTCCCTGAGGTAGGAATCAGTATCACCGCCGTCTTCGTCTCGGGTGCTGCCTACTGACGGACGCGCTGTTGGCTCGCTCGGCGGAACCAACCTCAGCGAAGGTTCGATTCTCGGACCCAGCATTCCGGAGCCGGGCTTCCACGACTGCATGTGTTCACGCACCGCAGAATCAGCAGCGCTTCCGCTTACCGCACGCATATCCTCGGCAGAGGGAATGCGCAAGATGGAGCCTGCACGAAGACGATTGATATTGCCGGAAAACGCATCGGGGTTCGCCTCGTACAGCGCAATCATCATCTGGTTAACGGTTACACCGGACGGACGGTAGCGTTCCGCCACTTCCCACAAGGTGTCACCGCGACCAATGCGGTAGCTGCCTTCGGGCGGAGTGTAGGGGGCACGCGCCGGAGCAGCGCTTTCAGCCACTGGAACGGGCTCGGGCTGACGCAATACTGTGCCAGTGGTGCGGGTGGTTTGGGTAGCGGTTGAAGGAGCCCGCACAACAGGTGCCAGCGCCGGGGTTGCCTGGGGTACAAAGGTAGGCGGATCCAGCAGGACCGTGTACTCGCGTAGCAATGTTCCGCGGGCCCACTTGGCTTCCAACAGGAAAGTCACAAAAGGCTCGGTGATGGGAACCATGGAACTCACCTTGAGCACCGGTTCACCCCGACTATTCCGCCCAACCTCGAATTCAAGCGAATTCAGGAACTGCGGTTTATCCAGGCCCAAACGATCAAACGCACCCCGGGAAGCCAGGTGCACATCCATACCACCGAGTTCCTCACCGGATGCGCCGACGATGGAAATCTCGGCTTTCATTGGTTGATTCAGAGCAGACTGGAGATCGATTTCCCCAAGCCCCAGTGCCCAGGAAACTGACGGACAGACCGTTAGCACCAAGAGGGGGACAACCCTAGTTTTCCGCGCCATCTGAACTCCCTAATTTGTTCTTTTGCCGGCGATAATACTGGATTATGTCAACAGCCATAAGGTGACCGCATCTCTTGACAAGACCCTTTATATTCAGCGGCTAACTATAGCTTACAAATACTCTTTTACCAACAATTCAGCGATTTGAACACTGTTCAAAGCAGCGCCTTTACGCACGTTGTCAGCCACCACCCAAAGACTCAAGGCCCGATCATCATCCAAATCCTGTCTGATCCTGCCCACGAACACTCCGTCTTTCTGGGCGGCGTCGGTGGCAGGGGTCGGATATTTAAGTTTTCCAGGATCATCCATCAGGACCACCCCGGGAGCCTTTTTTAGCAACTTTTTGGCCTGCGCCACAGTAACTGGTTCACGAGTTTCAATATAAATTGACTCGGAGTGGCCAAAAAATACTGGTATACGCACCGCCGTGGCGTTCACCCGGATCTTCTGGTCTCCAAAAATCTTCCGGGTCTCGTTTACCATTTTCATTTCTTCACGGGTAAAGCCGTTGTCCTCGAACACGTCAATCTGCGGTAACGCGTTGAATGCAAGAGGCTTTTTGTAAAGCTCGCTCTCAAATGGCCGGCCATTCATCATCAGGGCAGTCTGCTTGGCCAGGTCTTCCACGTGTCGCCGCCCTGCCCCGGATACGGCCTGGTAGGTTGAGACGACAATCTTCTGGATACCCACGGCATCGTGCAGGGGCTTGAGCGCCACCAGCATCTGGATGGTTGAACAATTGGGGTTGGCAATAATCTTCCGGTTAACGTACCCGGCCAGTGCCTCGGGATTCACCTCGGGTACGACCAGCGGAATATCCTTGTCCTGGCGGAATCTGGAGGTGTTATCGATCACCACACAACCCGCATCAGCCGCCTTGGGCGCATATTCCTCGGACACCCCTGAACCGGCCGAAAACAAGGCGATATCCACACCTTTAAAATCAAAATCGGCCAGGTCCTGCACGATAATCCGCTTGGTGCCAAACATGACGACCTTGCCTGCCGAGCGGGAACTGGCAAGCAAGTGCAATTCATCCACCGGGAATTTTCGCTCCTCCAGGATGCTGATCATGGCTTCGCCGACCAATCCCGTGGCGCCTACCACGGCTACATTAAATTTTTCGCTCATGATTACTCTTCCGACCATTCGGCCGTTAATTCATTTTCAACACTGTCTGGATGAATCCAGACCACCGCAATAATCAATGCCACCATCACCAGTCCCGCAGCGATCCAGAACATCGCCTGGGGGCCAAACAGGCTCCAGCTGTAGCCACTGTACAGACTGCCCAGGGCACCGCCTGCGCCAAAGCCCGCGCTGCTGTACAGCGCCTGTCCGCGACCATGGGTTTTCCCCGGGAAAAAATCATGGATACAAACCACCGCAACAGCATGAAACAAGCCGAAACTGGCCATGTGGAGCAACTGGGCAAACACCAGTAGCACCAGGTTATCTGCGAAGGCCGCGGTCATGCACCAGCGCACCACCGCGAACCCCAATGCACCCGCCAGCAGCGAGCGCCGGCTGAACACCCTGAATAACCACGGACTATAAAGGAATACCGCTATTTCCGCAGCCACTCCGAGAGCCCAAAGGATGCCAATGGTGGTGCGGGCATATCCCAGATCTTCCAGGTACAGCGTGAAAAAAACGTAATAAGGTCCGAAGGCTGCCTGGACCAGCATGGCAACCACCAACAAGGCGATGACCCGGGGCTGGCGAAGCACACGACCCAGGGGTAACTCATCAGGCTCCTCAGGCGCCTGGGGACCCGATGGCGTCAGGAAACTGGTCAGGGCCACCAGGCCGATCAGGACTGCCGCAATGGTGGGCACCGAATCCAGGCCATTGGTATCAAACCACCGGCCACCGGCCACCACTGCCAGGATAAAACCGACAGAACCCCACAGGCGTATACGCCCGTATGAGGCAATCCTCGGCCCCAGCACCGCCAGGGTGTTGGCCTCATATTGTGGAATCAGGGCGGTCCAGAAAATAGCAAACAAGGACATGGATACCAGCAGCCCGACGAAATCCGTACGCTGGGAAACCAGGGCAAATGCGACAGCCGAGGCAATCGCGGCCAGCCGCACCAGCAACATGCGTCGGCCACTGTGGTCTGCCAGCCAGCCCCAGGCGGTGGGAGCAATCAAACGCCATCCAAGATAGAGCGCCATGATCTGGCCAATCTGCACAGGATCCAGGCCCAGGTCACGCAGATAGGGACCCCAGAAGGGAATCAGGATACCCAGGGCTCCAAAATAGAACAGGTAAACCGGGGCCAGGCCCAGTTGTTCTCGCATCGATGGCACGGCAGTTCCCAGTTGGTAACCTAGTCCTGTTTCGTCACGGAACCGGCAATCGGCGCCATGGGCGATTCCACCCCGGTATTCTGGGCACGGTGACGCAAGTAGTGATCCATCAACACCAGGGCAAGCTTTGCCTCGGCAATCGGGACCGCACGGATTCCAACACAGGGGTCATGGCGTCCGGTGGTCACCACCTCCACCGCATTGCCATGAATATCCACGGTCTGGCCGGGGAGTCGCAAACTGGAGGTGGGCTTGAGCGCAATGCTTACGGTCACATCCTGGCCGGAGGAAATCCCGCCCAGTACGCCACCGGCGTGATTAGTCAGGAAGCCATCGGGGCTGATCGCATCCCGGTGCTGCGTACCCCGTTGCTCCACACAGGCAAACCCGGCGCCGATTTCCACGCCCTTGACCGCATTGATGCTCATCATTGCATGGGCGATATCTGCTTCGAGGCGATCGAAGACCGGCTCACCCAGCCCCGGCGGCACGCCGGTGGCCACCACATTCACCCGGGCGCCAATGGAGTCACCGTCCTTGGACAGACGCTTCATGAATTCCTCCAACTCCTCCACCTTGGCAGGATCCGGGCAGAAGAAGGGATTGTCATCCACGGTTGCCGGCGCCAGCGGTTCCAGGACGATGGGACCCAATTGCGCCAGGTAACCATAAATACAGATGCCCGCAGTTTCTTCCAGGTACTTGCGGGCGATGGCCCCCGCGGCCACCCGCATGGCGGTTTCCCGGGCCGAGGAGCGACCTCCCCCACGAGGATCTCGAAGACCGTACTTCATCAGGTAGGTGTAGTCGGCATGACCCGGGCGGAAGCGGTCCAGTATCTTGCTGTAGTCCTTGGACTTGGCATCCACGTTTTCAATCAACAGGCCGATAGGAGTGCCGGTAGTGCGGCCTTCATAAACCCCCGAGAGAATTTTCACCTGGTCCGGTTCCTTGCGCTGGCTAACATACCGGGACTTGCCGGTGCGCCGTCGCTCAAGGTCGGCCTGGATGTCTTCCTCTGACAGCTCCATTCCCGGAGGACAACCGTCAACGATGCAACCTATCGCCTTGCCATGACTTTCGCCAAAGGTGGTGACAGTAAAAAGTTTGCCCATGGTATTACCGGACATGACCAGGCTCCCTGCTCGATTTCTCAAACTGACCCCGGTGGGCCAGCAATTCTTCCCGACTCATGGTGAACACCCCAGAGCCTCCAAATTCAAATTCCAGCCAGGTAAATGGCACATCCGGAAAAGCTTGCTCCAGCGCCTGCTCAGCCGAGCCCACTTCCACCACCAGGATGCCACCAGGCTCCAGGAAATCCGCCGCCTCAAGCAGGATTGTCCTGACCAGGTCCAGCCCATCCACTCCGGCCACCAGGCCCATGCCCGGCTCCTTGTTGTACTCATCGGGCAGGGCGCGAAACTCAGCTTCCGCCACATAGGGAGGATTGGAGACAATCACATCATAGCTATGCCCGCGCACCGGGTTGAACAAATCGCCCTCATAGACACTGACCTGGCTACCCAGACCATGCCGGGCAACATTGATTCGGGCCACCTCGACCGCCTCTGGCGACAAGTCCGCCAGGTCCACCCTGGCCTCGGGAAAGGCGACTGCCACGGCAATGCCGATGCAACCACTGCCGGTACACAGGTCCAGCACATTGTTAATTCGATCAGGGGCAATCCACGGCGAAAACTCATCCTGGATGAGCTCGGCAATCGGCGACCGGGGCACCAGGACTCTCTCGTCCACGTAAAAATCCAGCCCGCAAAACCACGCCTCACCGATAAGGTAGGCGGCGGGAATACGCTCGCTAATCCGCCTGGCCAGCAATTCCTCCACACGCCGGCGCTTGTCGCCGGGCACTTCCAGGGAATAACCAAGCTCGGCCTGGGCGTGATCCAGTTCCATTACATGAAATACCAGCATGGCAGCCTCATCCAGGGGATTATCCGTCCCGTGGCCAAAGAACACCTCTGATTCCTCCAGTTCCAGCGCGGCCGCCCGCACCAGTTCCTCTACTGTGATTTCCGCCTGCGAACCGTCGCTGTCATTACCCATGTGGGGTCCCAAACTTGTGATCATCGCGCCATGATACCCAAACACCGCCCCAACTGTACGAGCTGTGCGATAATTACCGGCTTGATCAAACCCTGGGCATCGCCCGAATCCAACAGGGAAACACATGGGACTGCAACGAATTCTAATGATAATCGGACTGGCCGCCATGGCAGTGGTTGCCGGGCTCTGGCTGCAACTGCGGATGTCTGCCCCCGCCGTGCCGCCGGAAACCAATGCCACGTTGCTTCGGACCGCACGTCCGGTTGGCGATGTCCGGCTGCAAGACACCCTGGGCAATGAATTAAGCCTCCAGCAATTAAAAGGCCGCTGGAGCCTGGTGTTTTTCGGCTTCACACATTGCCCCGACGTATGCCCGACCACCCTGGCCATCTTGAGCCAGGTTGCCAGGCGCCTGGAGAACCTGCCCCAGGCACAGCAACCGCAACTGGTTTTTATTACCGTTGACCCCGAGCGGGACGTACCCGAAGTAATGAAGGGCTACGTGGAGCACTTCGACAAGAATATGATCGGCCTGACCGGCGAGCTGTCCCAGGTCGAGGCGCTTGCTGCCCAGCTGGGCGTGGCATTCCAGAAGGTCCCCCTGGACCAGGGCGGCTACAGCATGGATCACAGTGCTGCAATTTTCATGCTTAACCCCGGTGCCGAACTTAACGCCATTATCTCCGCACCCCATAGCGTTGAAGGCATTGCCGGCGACTACCGCAAGATCGTCGAGTTCATGGCAGAGCAATCATGAAACGTGTTCTGTCCATTTTCCTGTTAGTCCTCGTCAGCGCAGCAGGATGCGCAAAATCGTCCCAGCCTCCTTATGCCGAAGACCCCTGGGTGCGCGAACCACCCCCGGGCATGAGCATGCTGGCCGGCTACATGATTCTGCATAACCCCTCCTCCTTCGAGCTGACCCTCACCGGCGCCAGCAGCCCGGATTTCGCTGCCGTGGAATTCCATAATTCAGTGATGGAGGACGGTGTCAGTCGCATGCGCCAGGAAACCTCCCTGGTATTGGGAGCCGGCGAGGCGCTGCGTTTCGTACCGGGCGGCCGCCACATGATGCTCATAGCACCGGGCAGGCAATTCTCCGAAGGCGACAAAGTATTAATTGAACTGTCATTCTCTGATGGCAGTGAATTGCATATTACGGCCCCCGTTCGCTCCGGCGGCGGCCACTAGACTTATCAAGGCAAGCGTAATGATCCAGAAAAAATCTTCAGCTCTTGGCGAATGGCTATTTGTATCGATGCAGTACCTGCTGCCCCAGCACGCCCTGTCTCGCGTTATCCACTGGGTTATGCGCATCGAAATTCCCGCGATCAAGAACCTGCTAATTCGCTGGTTCGTGGGTCAGTTCAAGGTAGACCTGTCAGAAGCCCAGCGCACCCAGCCCGAGGATTATTCGTCTTTTAACGATTTCTTCACCCGCAGCCTGGATGACGATGCGCGGTCAGTGGCCTTTGGCACCCATAACCTGGCCAGCCCGGTGGACGGAAAAGTCAGCGAACTGGGCGACATACATGGTGACCGGATTCTGCAGGCCAAGGGTACAACCTACACGGTCAGCGAACTGCTGGGGGGCGACCAGGAACTGGCCAACGAATTCCTGGGTGGCGAGTTCGCCACCTTGTACCTGGCCCCGTCAAACTATCATCGTATTCACATGCCGTTGACCGGCAACCTGCAAACCATGACCTATATTCCGGGCAAGCTGTTCAGCGTGAACGAGGCCACCGTGCGGGGCGTGCCAGGTTTGTTCGCCCGCAATGAGCGGGTGGTCTGCAAATTCGAGACTGAACACGGCCCCATGGTCATGGTACTGGTGGGGGCAATATTCGTGGGTAGCATCGAGACGGTCTGGGCGGGAGAAATCACACCCGGCGGCCCCGACACCCTGACTCGCACCAGCTACCAGGCAGAACAGCCTGTTCGACTGGTACAGGGCGAGGAAATGGGACGCTTCAACATGGGATCCACGGTGATCCTGCTGATGCCCAAGGGTAAGTGCGACTGGCTTGATGATCTCCAGCCAGGCAGCCCCATCCAGATGGGTCAGCTGCTGGCTACCACCGGCAAGGCCTCAGCCAGCCAGTGAGTCTTCGAACAAGCGGGCCAGGCTTTCGAGCCCGGCCCGGTCTCTCTCGGTAAAGCGTCCGGCACTGGGGCTGTCCACATCCAGCACTCCCATCACCTTGCCATCGCGGAATAACGGCACCACGATCTCCGAGCGCGAGGCCGCATCACAGGCAATGTGGCCGGGGAAGGCGTGTACGTCCGGCACCAACTGGGTCTGCCCGGTTTGAGCAGCGGTACCACACACGCCCTGCCCCATCTTGATGCGTACACAGGCAGGCAGGCCCTGGAAGGGACCCAGGACCAATTGAGACTCGCGCAGAAAATAAAATCCTGACCAGTTAATATCCGGCAATGCATTAAACAGCAGTGACGAGATATTGGCCGCGTTGGCCACCTGGTCAGTTTCACCGGTCAGCAGGGCGCCGGCCTGGGCGGTCAGCTGGGAATAAAAATCCGGATCAGTGTAATCGGGCAGTGCCAGTTGAAAACTCATACAGCAGGTATCCGTAGTGTGAACGTGACTCTCAGGCTCGCATGATAGCGAAAGCCAGCACATCAGACAGCTGATCCGCACCGGCGGCCAGCATGACCAGGCGATCAAAACCGATAGCCACCCCGGCGCAGGCAGGCAAACCCTGTTCAAGGGCCTGCAACATATTCTCGTCCGCAGGCACCGTTGGAAGGCCTGACTCCTGTCTCACAAGATTATCCCGGGCAAAGCGTTGCCGTTGCTCGTCGGCGTCACATAATTCGTGGAAGCCATTGGCCAACTCCATACCCCGGTAAAACAACTCGAAGCGCTCGGCCACCGGCGGGTTGCCTGGTCGTATCCTGGCCAGGGCCGCCTGGTCTTCCGGAAAGTCGTAAACGAAACAGGGCTGATCCCTACCCAGGCCCGGCGAAACCAGGGTTCCCATGAGCAAATCGCTCAGCTGGGCATCGGTGAGAGGTTCTCCGGGTAGCTCAACCTGGTGACGGGCCAGGGCATCAAGCAGGTCCTGTCGCCCGGCGACCATCGGGTCCAGGCCTACAGCCTGCATGAATGCCTCCCGATACGTCAGTCGCTGGCACTGCAGGGGCTCGGCGCCGTCACCCAGCAATTCCCCCATCAGCTCCTGCACCTCATCCATCAGGCGGTGGTGATCCATTCCCAGCCGGTAATACTCCAGCATGGTGAATTCCGGGTTATGCCGACGTCCACTCTCGCCGTCTCTAAATACCCTGGCAATCTGGTAGATATCCCCCGATCCGGCGGCCAGCAACCGTTTCATCGGGAATTCTGGAGAGGTATGTAAATACAGGGAACCGGGCTGACCCGCGACACGGGTGCTCAAGCTATGGATGTTCACATCCGTGGTTCCGGCCGCCGACAGCACCGGGGTTTCCACCTCCATTACCTGCCTGCGCTCAAAGAAGGCCCTGGTGCGGGCCAGCATTCCGGCACGCAGACGTAGCACCTCCACGGAAGCCGTGGGGTGCCAACTTGTCTGTGTAGTCATGGGATAGTCCGTGGATCCGGAATTATTCTTTGACCCGGGAGACGTACTCGCCGTTACGGGTATCCACCTTGATGATTTCGCCTTCTTCCAGGAACAGGGGCACACGTACCGAGGCGCCGGTTTCCAGGCGGGCAGGTTTCACACCACCCTGGGCCGTGTCACCACGCAAACCCGGGTCGGTCTCAACAATTTTCAATTCCACGAAGTTCGGCGCCGACACCAGCAAGGGTGAATTATTCCAAAGGGTAACCAGGCAGATATCTTCTTCTTTCAACCATTTCACGCTGTCTCCCACGGCTGTGGCGTCAGCGGCATACTGCTCGAATGAGGAAGGATTCATGAAGTGCCAGAACTCACCGTCGCTGTACAGATACTGCATATCTGTCTCAACCACGTCTGCGGCCTCCACGCTTTCTCCGGACTTGAAGGTCTTATCCACTACCCGGCCATTCTTCAGGTTGCGTATGCGCACCCGATTGAAAGCCTGGCCCTTACCCGGTTTTACAAATTCATTTTCAACAATGGTGTAAGGATCACCATCAAGCAAAAATTTTAATCCGGAGCGAAATTCGCTGGTCTGATAGCTGGCCATAGCATGGAATCCTGTCAAAACACGGTTGTTCCGGGAATTTGCGCCCCGGTGAAAGCCGCCAATAATACCAAGTTTCCATGAATCAGGTCATCTCAATAGCAGGCCAGCAAATCACAACCCCATAGGTACCCTCCCAAGTCCCCCGCCGGGCGCATCTGGTGATACACTCCAAAACCAACAATCCATGCCCGGTCGCATATGGTATATGCGGCCTACCAGCCCGCGCGGAGAACACGAATTGAATCAGGAAGCCGGTGTTCCATTAATCGTCATCGCCAAGACGCCCGAGCAATCGGAATCGGTCAACCGAATCCTTCGTACAGGGGGACATCCGGTTCACTGCACGTTGATCTCAAGCACCGACGACCTGGCCGAAGCCATGGGCCAGGTCAATCCCGAGATGATCATGCTGTTCACCGATAATTCCGGGATCCGGATTCCTACCGTGGCAGACCTGAGGAATTCATGGGCGCCGGGAGTACCCATCCTGGAAGTGCGTAGCACCCTGAACGAAGACATCATTGCCCAGGCAATGCGGGAGGGTGCCAAGGACACGGTAACCCTGACCCATACCGATAGATTGATTGCGGTTGCCACCCGGGAGCTTCGCGGCTTCCGTCTTGAACGCGCTCTTAACCAGACGCTGGGTGCGGCCAGCCAGTACAAGGAACAGTTGCACAGCTTCCTGGAAGGTTCGGCGGATGCTATTGCCCAGATCAGCGAAGGAATAGTTGTCGGCACCAATGCTGCCTGGATGGAGCTATTTGGATATCCCGAAGATGAACCCCTGGTGGGAACACCGGTGATGGATCTGTTCGACAACCAGAATCACACCGCGATCAAGGCAGCCCTGGTGGCCTGCATGCAGGGCAAGTGGAACGACCACGATCTCAAGGCACAAGGGCTTTTAAGCGACAACTCATCACTCTCCATGGTCTTGAAACTGAGCATGGCAGACTTTGATGGGGAAGCCTGTGTTCGCATGTGCATTCCCGCCCGCAAGGCCGAGCAGCAGGAACCGGCTCAGAAACTGGAGCGCTTCGCCAAGCTGGACATGACCACCAGCCTCTACAACCGGCGGCATTTCATCTCACACCTGACCAAGCGCCTCACACAACCTGCCCGGGGAGGCGTGACCGCCCTGCTCTACATAACCGTGGACAATTTCCGGGACATCATTAACAACATCGGCGCACTGGGCAGCGAGGACGTACTGATAAGCTTCTCCAATCTGTTGCGTGACTCCGTGGTGAGTGGCGATTTGTACGGCAGATTCGGCGGAACCATGTTCGTCGCCTACATCAATCGCGGCACCCGGCAAGATGTGCTGGCCTGGGCCAGCAACCTGGGCAACCGGGTTCGCACCCACGTATTCGAAGCTGGTGACAAATCTATTTCCGCTACCTGCAGCATCGGTATCGCCGAAGTCGAAAACTTTAGCGAGAGCCTTGAGCGCCTGATTAATCACGCCGACCAGGCCAATGAAACCTGCCGCAAGAATGGGGGCGACAGCACCCATATCTTCGAAATGGACGTGAGCCAGGATACCCAGGCCATTGAGTTCGACAAGCACTGGGTGAACCATGTAAAGAGTGCACTGATGGATAACCGCTTCCACCTGGTGCATCAGCCCATTGCCAGTCTCACCGACGAAGTACACGACATGTACGACGTCATGCTTAGAATGACCGATGACAAGGGTAACGAAGTGCTGCCCTCGAACTTCATTCCGGCCGCAGAACGAAATGGCCTGATCAAGCCGATTGACCGTTTTGTGCTGGGCGAAGCACTGCAATTCTGCGTGACCCGAAAAGCCTCGCGGGTATTTGCCCGAATTTCAGCCGAGTCAGTTATCGATGAGTCGCTGCCCAAGTGGATCGGGGAAAAGCTGAAAGCCGCACGCCTTGGGCCAGGCGCCCTGTGCATCCAGGTAGATGAGGGCGTGGCTAGAAAACATCTCAAGCAAACCCTGGCGTTGGCCACCCGCCTTGGAGAGGTCGGCGTGTATTTTGCCCTGGAGCATTTTGGCACCGCGAACGACTCTATTCGCCTGCTCAAGCACCTGCGGGCGGATTACGCAAAAATCGACGGCTCACTCATGCAGGGCCTGGCCAACAATCAAGAAAACCAGGCCTGGGTGACCGCGCTTGTCCTGGCGCTGAAAGAAAAAGACATACATAGCATCGCGGAGCGCGTGGAAGACGCCAATACCATGGCCGTTCTATGGCAGTGCGGCGTACAGTACATGCAAGGCTATTACGTCCAGGAACCCGAAGTCATCCTGGGTACCAGCACCTTGTAAGGCCGTCTTTACTCGACGGCCAGCCTGTCCACCTTGCGATAACCCCGTGGCAGCAATGAGCCGCGTTTGCCACGGTTACCCTCGTACTGCTCAAGTTCGTGATAGCCCAGGCGCATATGCCGCTGCCCGCTAAACACCACCAGCTTGTTCTCGGGGCCAATCACTGCCACGGACACCACTTTCTCCTGCCCGGACTTCAGTCTCTTTGACGGAATATTGATGATCTTGTTGCCCTTGCCACGACTGAGCTGGGGCAACTCGGCCATCGGGAAGGTCAACAGGTAACCCTCGCTGGTCGCCGCCACCACCCAGTTACCCTCACCCGCCGGCACCCTGGCAGGCGGAAGCACCACACTGTCAACCGGCGGCTTGAGGACCACTTTACCGGCCCGATTGCGGGACAACAGGTCACCGTACTTCACGATGAATCCGTATCCGTAATCACTGGCCATCAGCCATAGATCATCAGGATCGGCGATCAGCACCCCGGCAAAGGAAGCGCCGTCCGGCGCATTGAATCTTCCCGACAGGGGCTCGCCCTGGCTACGTGCCGAAGGCAAGGTGTGAGCCTGCAGAGAATAGGTTCGACCGGTGCTGTCCAGGAACACCACTTGCTGATTACTGCGCCCCTTGCTCACCCCCAGGTATTCGTCACCGGACTTGTAGCCCAGGCTCGCAGGATCAATCTCGTGACCCTTGGCACCCCTTGCCCAGCCGCGCTTGGACAGGATCACTGTCATCGGCTCACTGGAAATCAGCTGGGTTTCATCAATCGCCTGGGCAGCCGGTCTTTCGATAATACGGGTCCTGCGATCGTCGCCGTATTTCTCCATGTCGTCGGCAATTTCCTTGCGGATCATGGTCTTCAAACGCGCTGCACTGCCAAGTACTTTCTGTAACGCATCGCGCTCCTCGGCCAGCTCTTCCTGCTCGCCCTTGATGCGCATTTCCTCGAGCTTGGCCAGGTGGCGCAACTTCAACTCGAGAATGGATTCTGCCTGGATATCACTGAGTCCGAAGCGCTTCATCAATACCGGCTTGGGCTTGTCCTCGGCACGGATGATCGCGATCACTTCATCGATGTTCAAGAAGGCGATCAACAGGCCGTCCAGGATGTGCAGTCTCTGCTCAACCTTATCCAGGCGGAACTGCAATCGACGGGTAACAGTCGTGGTACGGAACTTGATCCAGTCGCTCAGCAGGCGCTTCAGGTCATGCACCTTGGGCAGACCATCAAGGCCGATAATATTCAGGTTAACCCGGTAACTGCGTTCCAGGTCGGTGGTGGCAAACAGGTGGGCCATCAGGGCGTCAACGTCTACCCGGTTTGACCTGGGCGACACCACCAGGCGTGTCGGATTCTCGTGATCAGACTCGTCCCGCAGGTCTTCCACCATGGGAAGTTTCTTGGCCCGCATCTGGTTGGCGATCTGCTCGAGAATCTTGCTCCCGGATACCTGGTAGGGAAGTTCACTGATGACCAGGTCACCGTCTTCTTTTTTCCACGTGGCACGCATCCGCAGGGAGCCGCCACCATTGACATAAATCTGGCGTATTTCGGACAACGGGGTGACGATCTCTCCGCCGGTAGGAAAATCAGGACCCTGGATAAATTCGCACAGGTCATCAATCGAGGCCGACGGCTTTTCAAGCAAGTGAATGCAGGCGGCCGCGACCTCACGCAGGTTATGCGGTGGTACGTCAGTGGACATACCCACCGCGATACCGGTCACCCCGTTCAACAACAAGTTTGGCAGGCGAGCCGGCAACATGATCGGCTCTTCCAGCGTGCCATCAAAGTTGGGTGCCCAATCCACGGTTCCCTGGCCCAGTTCCGCGAGCAACACCGCCGCATAGGGATGCAACTTGGCCTCGGTGTAACGCATGGCCGCGAAGCTCTTCGGGTCGTCTGTAGAACCCCAGTTACCCTGGCCTTCAATAATCGGATAGCGGTAAGTAAAAGGCTGGGCCATATGAACCATGGCTTCGTAACAGGCGGAGTCACCATGGGGGTGAAACTTGCCGATCACATCACCCACGGTACGGGCTGACTTCTTGGGCTTGGAGGTTGCCGCCAGTCCCAGCTGGCTCATGGCGTAGATAATCCTGCGTTGCACGGGCTTGAGGCCGTCACCGATGTGGGGCAGCGCCCTGTCGAGGATCACGTACATCGAGTAGTCCAGATAGGCCTTCTCGGTAAACGTCTTGAGCGGCTGTTGCTCAACACCCTCGAAATTCAGTTCCTGATTTTCCATGGTTTTTAACTCTCTGAGGTCACCCGACCGTGCCGGTCGGGTCCTGGCAATTCCAATGGGCGATTCGCCGGCCTATACCGAAGCCAGGTTGCCCTTTTCCTCCAGCCACGCCCGACGGTCGGTGGAGCGTTTCTTGGCCAGCAACATGTCCATCAATTGCTCGGTATTGTCTGAACCGGAGATGGTCAACTGCACCAGGCGCCGGGTGTCCGGGGCCATGGTGGTCTCGCGCAACTGGCCGGGATTCATCTCACCCAGGCCCTTGAATCGGGTCACGCTTACCTTGCCACGCAGCTTCTCGGCCTCGATGCGATCGAGGATTCCAAGACGTTCCGAATCATCCAGGGCGTAGAACACCTGCTGGCCCACATCCACCCGGAACAGCGGCGGCATGGCGATGTAAATGTTCCCCGCCTCCACCAGCGGCCGGAAGTGCCGCAGGAACAGGGCACACAGCAAGGTGGCGATATGCAGTCCGTCGGAGTCGGCGTCGGCCAGCACGCAGACCTTGTGATAACGCAGACCGGAAATATCCGGATTGCCCGGGTCCACACCCAGGGCGACCGCAATATCGTGGACTTCCTGGGAGGCCAGCACTTGCTGTGAATCCACCTCCCAGGTGTTAAGAATCTTTCCTCGCAGGGGCATGATGGCCTGGGTTTCCCTATTCCGGGCCTGCTTGGCGGATCCGCCTGCAGAATCACCCTCCACCAGGAACAACTCGGACATTTCCGGCTGCTGGCTGGTGCAATCGGCCAGCTTGCCCGGCAAGGCAGGTCCCTGCACCACCCGTTTGCGAATAACCTTCTTGCTGGCTTTCAAGCGACTATGGGCATTGGAAATGGCCAACTGGGCAATCTTCTCGCCGGCATCCGGATGCTGGTTCAAAAACAGGGCGAAAGCATCTTTCACCGCACCCAGCACAAAGGCGGCGCATTCCCGGCTGGACAGCCGTTCCTTGGTTTGCCCGGAAAACTGCGGCTCAGTGACTTTCACCGACAGCACGTAATTCACCCGATCCCAGACATCCTCGGGCGCCAGGCGCAGTCCACGGGGCAGCAAATTACGGAAATCGCAAAAATCCCTCAGCGCCTCGGTCAGGCCCGAACGCAGGCCGTTCACGTGGGTGCCGCCCTGGGCGGTGGGGATCAGGTTCACGTAGCTTTCACTAACCGCCCGCTCACCCTCGGTAATCCAGACCAGTGACCAGTCCACTGCCTCCCGCGCCCCTTTCAGGCTGCCGCTAAACGGCTCTTCCGGCAGGAACTCGGCTTTTTCCAGGGATTCCAGCAGGTACTCGTCCAGCCCTCCCTGGTACAGCCATTCCTCTTTCTCATCGGTCTTCTCGTTGCTGAAGGTCACCTTGAGCCCGGGGCACAACACGGCCTTGGCCTTGAGCATGTGACGCAACTGCGAGACAGAAAACTTGTCGGTGTCGAAGTACTTGGGGTCAGCCCAGAAGCGAATGGTCGTGCCGGTATTGGCCTTGCCTACCTTGCCGACCACATCCAGCTCGCCGGACTTTTCCCCACCCCGGAAACTCATGTTGTACTCGGCGCCACCGCGACGAATCCAGATCTCCAGGTTCTTCGACAGGGCATTGACCACGGATACGCCCACGCCGTGCAGACCGCCGGAGAACTCGTAATTACCTTCGGAGAATTTGCCGCCGGCATGCAAACGGGTAAGGATCAATTCCACACCGGGGATTTTCTCATCCGGGTGAATATCTACCGGCATCCCGCGACCATCGTCGCTGACCTGCAGGGAGTTATCCTTGTAAAGCACCACGTCGATGCACTTGCAGTGTCCCGCGAGAGCCTCATCGACACTGTTGTCGACAACCTCGTGGGCAAGGTGATTCGGCCGGCTCGTATCGGTATACATGCCGGGGCGGCGCCTAACCGGATCCAGTCCGCTAAGTACCTCAATGTCAGAGGCGTTGTAGTCTCGACTCATTTGCCAATCATTCTGGGGTTAACAAGATGGGCGGATTCTAACCCACTTTGGGCCACCCATGGCGACCTTCGTTTGCCACCAATAGTTGTAGGCGATGACCGCTGCAAGCCAATCTGGCGATCAGCACGAATCCGGCCCACTGCAGGCATCAATTAAAGTCAGCCAGCAACGCTTCCCTGGTGGCTTGCGGCACTGGATTCACGGACTTCTTGCAGTGCTCATGATCCACGCCGAAAGCCAGGTCACTCCCCTGCTTGAGCGCGGCAACCATCTCGTCAGTGAATTCGAAACGCATGAAATGCACGGATGAGGTCTTCTCCTGGGTGGAGCGTTCCAGGTCCTCGTTGGCAATACCAAATACCTTGTCGAAGTCGCCGACCCTGGCCCACACCTTGTCCTCCACACCCACCAGCTTCCCCAGTTCCTGGCGCCGCTGGTAGATGTCCGCATATTCCAGCATGAAGGTAGCCTTGAGATTGCTGCCATCGGGAATAAGCGGATTGTAGGTTTCCAACTCCTCCACGATGCCCTCTTCCTCAAAGATTCTTTCCACCCGGAGCATTTCCTGCACCTGGTACTTCATGGTCAGGGTGTCTTCGAAATACAGGGTTGCGTATTCACCCAGGGAAACTTTTCGATTGCGCTTGTGGGCCATCACCTTGCTACGAAAATCCGGACGAATCCGGTGGTACTGCTCCAGGCTGTACAACTCACTGATCTGCAATTTTTCCATTACGTCAATTCTCTCCGCTGTTTCGTCTGGCTGGCTCGCGACCAACCGTAGTATCTATATCCCGTAGGCGATGCGTAGCAGTCGCAAGGGATGAGTGGGTTGCTGATCGCCCTCCAGCCCATGACCTATCTGCTCGCCGGCCATTGGACAATCACTGGCGTAATAATCGGGCTTGGCATCGCTGACCTTGCGCACAACCGGCCTGCCGATTTTCACGGAGAAATCGTGGAACTCCTGCTTCACCGCATAAGTGCCGTTGTGACCACTGCAGCGTTCAATAGGATCCACCGTCGTACCCGGAACCAGCGACAATACATCGCGGGTTTTCAGGCCAATGTTCTGGACTCTCAGGTGACAGGCCACGTGATAGGACACGTTGCCCAGTTCCTTCTTGAACTGGGTATCCAGCAAACCGGCCTTGTGTCGATGCATCAGGTACTCGAAAGGATCGAACATCGCCGCCTGGACTTTTTTCACCTGCTCATCGTCCGGGAACATTAACGGCAGTTCCTGCTTGAACATCAGCACGCACGAAGGAATAGGCGCGACGATATCCCAGCCATCGTCGACCAGGGCAGCCAGGACAGGAATATTCACGTCCTTGTTCGCGGCCACGCTTTCCAGGTCACCCAGCTCGAGCTTGGGCATGCCGCAGCACTTTTCCTTCGGCGCCATCTGAACCGGAATACCGTTGTGCTGGAAAATCGCGGCGATATCCTCGCCAAGCTCCGGGTGTATGTGGCGACCGTAGCAGGTGCCAAACAAGGCAACCTTGCCCCGGGTGGGACCGGCTTCCTGGGGATCATTCCCCAGTACAGGCACGTGCTTCATCCGTGACTTCAGGGACCGGGCCGCATAATCGGGGATCGGGGCGTCTTCATGGATTCCCATGGTTGCATTGAGCAGCTTACGTCCGGCCTTGCTGTGATTAACCGCGTTAACGGTCTGGGCCACCACCGGTATACCGGCAAGTCGCCCCACAACATCGGTGGCACTGAGAATCTTGTCCCGGGTGGAGGCACCCTCATCCTTGAATCGCTTGGCCTTGGCCCTGAGCATCAGGTGGGGAAAGTCCAGGTTCCACTCGTGGGGAGGAACATAGGGACACTTGGACATGTAGCACATGTCACACAGGTAACAGTGGTCGACCACGTCCCAGTAAACCTTCCTGGGAACCGAGTCCAGCTCCATAGTCTCGGACTCATCCACCGCATCGAACAGGGTGGGGAAGGAATTACACAGGCTGAAGCAACGTCTGCAGCCATGGCAAATATCGAAAACCCGCTCCATTTCTTTGAAAAGCGATTCTTCGTTGTAAAAGTCGGGGTTTTTCCAATCCAACGGATGACGGGTGGGTGCCTCCAGGCTACCCTCCCTGCGGCTTCCACCTGACGTGGCCATGTTGCCTCCCAGGAAAGTTAGAAGTGGGTGGGAGCAAACCTTGTCACCCCCACCCGAACTGCATCAGCAGTAACGTTTTGCCTAGTCTTCCAGGCTATCCAGAGCCTTCTGGAAGCGATTGGCGTGTGAACGCTCGGCCTTGGCCAGCGTCTCAAACCAGTCGGCAATTTCATCAAAACCTTCATCACGCGCTGACTTGGCCATTCCCGGGTACATATCGGTGTACTCGTGGGTTTCACCAGCAATCGCTGCTTTGAGGTTGTTATCTGTAGGGCCGATGGGCAGGCCGGTAGCGGGATCGCCTACGGCTTCCAGGTATTCCAGGTGACCATGGGCGTGACCCGTCTCACCTTCAGCGGTTGAGCGGAATACAGCGGCAACATCGTTGTAGCCTTCCACGTCAGCCTTGGCTGCGAAATACAGGTAGCGACGATTCGCCTGGGACTCGCCAGCAAACGCATCTTTCAGATTTTGTTCAGTTTTTGAACCCTTCAAGTCCATTTCAGGTCTCCTTTATAAATCAATTAAACAGGGGAGAAATCGCTCTTTAGAACAGGTCTAAAGGTCTCAATTGATTCTAGCCCTACCCTAGGCGATGTCAACCGACTACCAGGTTACTCGTCAGAGGACTCAAAATCCTCCGCCTTGGCATTCTCGCCGGACCCGCTCAGAATCTGGACTTTCTGTTCCGCTTCCTTGAGTGCGCTCTGGCACTGGCGAGTCAGGGTGACCCCCCGTTCAAACTGCTTGAGAGTCTCCTCCAGGGGCAGATCTCCTGCTTCCATGCGCTCTACCAGGCCTTCCAGTTCGGCCATGGCCGCCTCGAAATCCAGATCGTCGGTCTTGCTTTTTGCCACGGTAATCCCAATATCGTTGGTTAACAGTGGAATCATGACCATAGACACGCCCCCGCGCAAGAGCAGATGCCTACGCAAACCGACAATTCCTCGTTACAATAGGATCAAATTGAATCCGGGCCCGGGCTAAACTCGAACCAATGAGTTAAAATGGGTCTAAATATTCACTATGCGCCCATCTCAATGCCGATGAATCCAGGCCGAAATCGCCTGGTCTTACATATTTTTGAGGACACCCTACTGATGAATCAGGACTCCAAGGCCCCCAGCGCCAGCGACACCGAAATCGAAGATGTGCAGGGCCGCGCGGATACTCGCCGCATCCCAATCAACAAGGTTGGCATCAAGGATATTTACCACCCGGTACGCGTGAGTGACCGCGCCGGTGGTGACCAGCACACGGTTGCCCGGTTCAATATGTATGTGAACCTGCCCCAGGACTTCAAGGGCACGCATATGTCACGGTTCGTGGAAATCCTCCACAACCACGAGCACGAGATTTCAGTGAAGTCCTTCCGCGTGATGCTCTCGGAAATGACCGAGCACCTGGATGCAGATGCCGGTCACATCGAGATGGACTTCCCCTACTTCATCAACAAGACTGCGCCAGTTTCGGGCGTCAAAAGCCTGATGAACTACCAGGCCTCGTTCCTTGGCGAACACAAGGACGGCAAGAACGCCCTGACTCTTAAGGTGGTTGTGCCGGTAACCAGTCTTTGCCCCTGTTCAAAGAAAATTTCAGATCGAGGCGCCCACAACCAGCGTTCCCACGTCACCATTTCGGCCAGGATCGACGGCTTTATGTGGCTGGAAGAACTGGTGGATATCGTGGAACAGGAAGCCTCTTGCGAGTTGTACGGCATCCTCAAACGGCCGGATGAAAAGTACGTCACTGAGCGCGCCTACGACAATCCGAAGTTTGTGGAAGATATCGTGCGCGACATCGCTGTTCGCCTGAACAACGAAGACCGGGTGCGTGGCTACACCGTGGAATCTGAGAATTTCGAGTCCATCCACAACCACTCGGCTTACGCCCTGATCGAAAAAGACAAGGACCTGGACGCCTGAGGCACACATGCCCCGGGCCCGGCGCTTCCAGCGCAAGGCCCCGCTTTCCCCACGGGAAACACTAATTCAGTGATTGATTCGCCTGTTTGGATTTAGGCATCCGAATGGATGCCTGGCCTCAGGCAGAGAGCTTGTCCGAAGATGCTGCCACGCCGTCCATGCGTTGCAGGCGACGGATCAATGAGCGCAGGAACACGCGATTGAATCGCAGCTGGCAGGCAGATGAAACCTGTTCAAGCAGGGTTGAACTAACACAGATCAGGGCAACGTGTTCTGTGGCACGGATCGTTGCAGTTCGACGGGCGCCGCTGACGTAGCTGGCCTCGCCGAAACAATCGCCCTGGCCGAGTATCGCCACTTCCTTGCCAGAACGTTCCACGCCGACACCGCCATCGACGATGACGTAGAAGCGGTCATCCATTTCGCCTTCCCGGACAATTTCCTCGCCCCGCTCCATCTCACGCCATTCACTGGCTCGCAGCAGTTCCCAGATTTCAGAGTGAGAAAATTCGTGGAAGAATCTCAGCTTGCGCAGTGTGTCATAGCGTTCCTGACGGTCCACCGTGTCATTTTGACTTCGCAGGTTCTTAAACACCTTAGTCAGGGCAGCGGCAAACTCGTTGCCGTTCTTAAAGCGATTCTCGGGATCTTTCTGCATCGCCTTGGAGACAATGTTTTCCAGTTCCTCGGGGATTTCCGCCCGCAGCGTGTGGATGGGCGGCGGTGTGGAATACACAATCTGGTGGAGCAACTTGCCCAGGTTATTGGCCTTGAATGGCCGGTCACCGGTCAGCAACTCGTACATGGTGGCGCCCAGGGCGTACAAATCTGCACGATGAGTGATCTCATCAGACTGCACCTGCTCCGGCGACATGTAACTGGGTGAGCCCGCGATGCCCTGGATACGCGACACATCGGCATCCTTGACGATTGCGATACCGAAATCGATGATGCGCACATCGTTATCAAGGGTCAGCATCAGGTTGCTAGGCTTGATGTCCCGATGGATCACACCGCGTCCATGGGCATAGGACAGGGCCTTGGCACACTTGTAGGTGATCTCGACCACATCATCCACGCGCAGCAGATTTCCGGGCTTGGTGTAAGAGGCCAGTGTCCGGGCCCCGTGCACATGCTCGGTGACCACGTAATACCGCCCTTGTTCCTCACCTGCATCAAAAATTGGCAGGATGTTCGGATGCTGCAATTTGCCCACCATGTGGGCCTCATTGAAGAACATCTTCCGGGCAACACGTGACTTGTCGTCTTCGTCGGAAGCTTCGTTCTTGTATACCTTGATCGCCACATCACGCCCGTAATAGGGATCATGGGAAAGGAACACTCTACCTGTGCTACCACGACCCACTTCGTTGATGATGACGTATTTACCAATCTTGTCTGGTATCTCGCCTTTATTACTCTGGCTCAAATTAGCACTTCTTCGGAAATCCGTTAAAGGTAAACAAGGGTTTGGGCGATGCCCCACAAGATGACTCCTGCGAACACTCCCGCGAAAGTATCGTCAACCATAATCCCAATCCCACCACCCAGTCTGTGATCGATCTCTCGGATTGGCCAAGGCTTGAGAATATCGAAAAACCTGAACAGGGCAAAACCAACCAGGCTCCATATCCAGCCCTCGGGCGCCAGCACCATGGTAAGAAAATACCCGGCGAACTCGTCCCACACGATGCCCGGATGGTCATGAGCATCCAGCTTTCGGGCGCTTTCACCGCAAATCCAGACTCCCACCGCAAACATTGCAGCGGCAACCAGCAAGCGAAGTTCCAGCGACTGTGAGCGCATGGGCCATTCCAGCAATACCGCCACCAGGGTGCCTGCGGTGCCCGGCGCCCAGGGCGCAAGTCCACTGCCAAAACCAAATGCAAGAAAGTGCACTGGATCGGTGAATACTGTCTTGGGAGAAACTGATTTATTCATGCTTAAAAATGCTCAAATCCTGGGGCAGGAAGAGGGGTTTCCCGCTCATCCTTCATCAGTCGAATACCCTCGGTTCCGGAAATCTCACCGATCCGCGTGCATTCGCACGACCACTCCCGCACCCGTTCAGCCAACCTGGCCTCATGCTCGCGGGGCACGGTGAAACATAACTCATAATCATCGCCACCGGTAAGCGCCAGGGACACAGCTCTTTGCTCACCGACCAGGGCAGACAACTCATCCAGTCCAGGAATCTTCTCCAGGAAAACCGTCGCGCCTACTGAACTGGCCTCAAGCAAACGGCCCAGGTCACGCAATAACCCATCGGATATATCCAGGCAGGCGCTGGCCACTCCTCTCAGATCACGGCCCTGGCGCAAGCGCGGTTCGGGTCGCAGGAATCGTTGACGCCATTGCTCAGGTTCATCCTGTTGCTGAATTTCACCCTGCAGGCAGGCCAGGCCGGCCGCAGCCAGGCCGGTACGCCCGGTGATATAGATGCCATCGCCCTCGGCCGCACCCTGCCGACGCAAGGCTTGACCCGTCGGAACGAAACCGGTGATCTGTACCGACACGCCCAGGGGGCCTCGTACTGTATCGCCGCCTACCAGGGAAATATTGAACTGCCGGGTGCAGTCTCCGAGACCACGGGCAAACGCTCGCACCCAGGATTCCTCGGCAGCAGGCATGGAAAGCACCAGCGTGGCCCAGGCCGGTTCTGCTCCCATGGCGGCGATATCGCTGATATTTACAGCAAACGCCCGCCAGGCAAGATCCTCACCGTCCATGCCCCGGGGAAAATGCACACCCTCGAACAGGGCATCCACGACCTGCACAAGCTGCTGACCTACGGGTGGCTGGAGCACCGCCCCGTCGTCACCAATACCCAGCACCACGTCCGGACGCTGGAGACCGCCGTATTCACTTAGAAGTTGAATTACCTGGCTTTCGCTAAGTCCACTCAAGAGGTAACTCCCCGGGTATGCAGGTGTTGGCGCTCAAGCGGAAGGGCTAAGGGCATTAGGGAGTCTCTGATATATTCATGAACTTGTATCTTGGGGCCAAAAAATCCAGCTTCTGTGTTGCCAATCTTCACGATAGCACCACTATCGCGTGGGATTTACGCCTTGAATCTGACTTTTTTCACTCCCAATCTGCTAAGCCCAGAATAAATCAGAGGCTCCTTAGCTCAATCTCAGCGTGGCTTGCGAGGGGCTTGCTGCTCTACCTTGCGAAGTTCGCCTGCGGCTTTATCCAGCAGCGCATTCACGTAGCGGTGTCCATCCTCGGCACCGTAAAACTTGGCCATCTCCACCGCCTCGTTGATCACAACCCGGTAGGGAACATCCAGGCGATCACGCAGCTCGTAGACGCCGATCATCAGGATACTGCGCTCCACGGGATCAAGTTGATCGATGGGGCGATCAGCAAAGGCCGAGAGCACCTCGTCCAATTCGTCAGACAGGGGCGGGATTTTCAAAATCAGTTCTTTGAAATACCTGGGATCAGCACCCGAGAAATAGCGTGGGTTGAAATCATCAAGGGAGGCATTTTCCATCTCCTCGATGTACTCAGTCACCAGGCCGGCGATGTAATCCAGATTCAGTTTGGAACCCTTGGTATCAATCAGGAACTGCTTATAAATTTCCCGCTCGTCCGTGCCTGCCACCTGCCATTGGTACAGGGCCCACATGGCCAATTCCCGGGCCTTGCTACGCCCGGAGGGAGCACGCCTGGTCTTGTTGTCAGACACTATCAGCGCTCCAGCTGGCGCAGCAGATTAGCCATTTCAACGGCACACATGGCCGCCTCGGCGCCCTTGTTACCGGCCTTGGTACCCGCACGCTCCACAGCCTGCTCAATGGTATCCACGGTCAGCACGCCGAAGCCCACCGGCACGTCGTAGCTCATGCTGGCACTGGCGACACCCTTGGTGCACTCACTGGCAACAAAATCAAAATGCGGAGTAGAACCGCGAATCACCGCACCAAGCGCCACAATGGCGTCATAGCGCCGGGACGCAGCCAATTGCTTCACGGCCAGGGGCATTTCAAACGCGCCAGGCACATGCACGACGTGAATGTCGTTGTCCTGGGCGCCGTGCTGGCGCAGCGCGCGGATAGCGCCCTTGACCAGGCTATCTACCACGAACTCGTTAAAACGCGACGCGACAATGACGATACGCAGGTCACGTACCTGCAAGTCACCTTCAAACTGCTTGAGCTTATCCATCAATCAGGCCTCACTGGGCTTATGTTCATCAACATATTCCACCACTTCCAGGCCGAAACCGGAAATTCCGTGCATCTGGGTGGGGGCACTAAGCACGCGCATCTTGGTCACACCCAGGTCTCTGAGTATCTGCGCACCGGTACCGTAGGTGCGAAGTACCCGGGTACCCTCCCCCGTGTCCTTGCGCGGGGTTTTCTTCTGGGACATCAATGCCTGGACCGCATCCATGAGCTGACGAGGTGTCTCGGGGGGACGCAAAATCACCACCACACCGCTCTCGGATTCAGCGATCTGGCGCATTGCATTTCGCAGCGGCCAACCCAGGGTTTCACTCTTCGCGCCCAGCACGTCACTAAGCGTATCCTGCACATGAACCCGCACCAGGGCCGGATCCTTGGTACCAGGATCACCTTTGACCAGGGCAAGATGCACATCCCGGTGAACATAGTCATCGTAGCAATACAGATCGAACTCACCGAATTCCGTTTCGATCTTCTGGTGTGAAATACGCTCGATGGTGTTCTCGATTTCAAGCCGGTAGTGAATCAGGTCGGCGATGGTGCCGATCTTGATGTTGTGCTGCTCGGAGAATTTTTCCAGGTCAGGCCGACGGGCCATGGTGCCGTCGTCGTTGAGAATTTCCACGATCACCGAAGCGGGTTCTTTCATTCCGGCGATACGAGCCAGGTCGCAACCCGCTTCTGTATGACCCGCACGGGTAAGCACACCACCGGGCTGGGCCATCAGCGGAAACACGTGACCAGGCTGACGAATATCCTCAGGCTTGGCATCAGGGGTCACTGCCGCCAATACCGTCTGGGCGCGATCATGGGCAGAGATGCCGGTAGTCACACCCTCGGAGGCCTCGATAGACAAGGTGAAGTTGGTGCCATGCTCCTGGTCCGTCTCGCGAACCATCAACGGCAGGCGAAGCTGCCGGCAGCGATCACGGGTAAGGGTCAGGCAAATCAGGCCACGACCAAATCGGGCCATGAAATTAATGTCTTCAGGCCTGATCATCTCGGCGGCCATCAGAAGATCGCCTTCATTTTCTCTATCTTCATCATCAACCAGGATGACCATCTTGCCAGCCCGGTAATCGGCGAGGACTTCTTGAATATTGTTCAAAGCTTTTCCTTATATTCGATCAGAATCGTGATTAATTACTTTACAAAGCCCGCGTCGCGAAGCTTGCTCAAATCCAGTCCGCTTTCAGAACCCTCTGGCATAACCAGTCGTTCCAGATAGCGCGCCACCAGGTCTACCTCGAGATTCACCTGGTCACCTGAGGTGATGTCACCCAGGGTGGTTGCCTCCAGAGTATGCGGCACGATGTTCACATCGAAACGATTGGCGTTCACCGCATTCACGGTAAGACTCACCCCGTTGATACACACAGAACCTTTCTTCGCCACGTAGCGGGTTAACCCGTCGGGCATTTCAAACCTCAGCCTGACCGATCGTGCATCGTCACTGCGCTGAACAAGCTTGCCTATACCGTCCACATGACCGCTCACCAGGTGCCCACCCAGGGGCTGGCCCAGGCAGAGGGCCTTTTCCAGGTTCACGGGATCTGAGGGGTTCAAATTCCCCAGGGTCGTGACCTGCAGGGTTTCCCGGGAACAATCGGCAGCAAAATAATCACTACCCAGTTCCACAGCCGTCAGGCAAACGCCATTTACCGCGATACTGTCACCCAGTGCGCAGCTGGCGAAATCCAATCCCGGAGCCTTCACAGTAAGACGGACATCACCGCCTCGAGACTCCATGGCGCCAATACGCCCAATTGCCTGGATAATTCCCGTAAACATCAGTTTTTCCCGTCCGGCCGTGCGATGAGGCGCAAATCCTCGCCTACCCGGGCCACATCTAAAATCCGTAATTGTACTCGGTCTGATAACGCTGTGATCTCGCCCAGGCCAAACATTCCCCGGGAAAGGTCTCCCAACAGGCAGGGCGCCAGGTACACCACCAGTTCATCCACCAACCCCTCGGACAGGAAACGCCCTGCCAGGGTGGCGCCGGCTTCCACCAGCACCTCGTTCATCTGCAACTCGCCCAGGCGATCCACCACCGCCGCCAGGCTCAATCCACCCGGCCCTGCCGGAAGGCATTCAACCCGCGCTCCGGCGGTTTCCAGCGCTGAGCCGTCATTGCCTTCGGCGGTGAAAACCAGCACATCACCGGGCAAGCCCAGGGTCCTGGCCGACGCCGGTGTCCGCAATTCACTATCCAGCAATACTCTCAGGGGCTGTCTGGACACCCCGTCCAGGCGCTGATCCAGTCCCGGATCGTCGGCAAGGACGGTGCCGCTGCCGGTAATCACTGCCGAACTGCGCGCACGCCAGTGCTGGACGTCCTGCCGGGCAGCCTCACCGGTAATCCATTTACTCTCGCCATTCGCCAGTGCGGTACGGCCATCCAGACTTGCTGCAACCTTCACCCGCACCCAGGGGCGGCCAGATGCCATGCGCTTGATGAAGCCCGGATTCAGTGCCTCGGCCTGTTCCCGGCCAAGACCGGTCTGTACGACTATCCCCGCGGCCTCCAGCATTGCCAGGCCGCGTCCATCCACCCTGGGGTTGGGATCGCGACTGGCCACCACTACCCGTGCCGGTGCAGCCCTTACCAGGGCCTCGGCGCAAGGCGGCGTCCTGCCGTGATGGGAACAGGGTTCCAGGGTCAGGTAGACCGTTGCACCCCGGGCGGCCTCACCGGCCTCTTCCAGGGCAAACACCTCGGCATGGGGCTCACCGGCACGCTGGTGCCAGCCTTCACCCACGATGCGATCATCCTTCACCACCACGCATCCCACGCGGGGATTGGGATCGGTGGAATACAGGCCGCCGCCGGCCAATTCCACAGCCCGCATCATGAACTGCCTGTCCTGTTCGCTGAACTTATTCATGGGGTAACCGATCTGCCCGGCGCCTAGCGGCGCTTGTTTTCCGGCAACAGTGGTAACTGCTGACGGTTGCCCGAACTCGGGTCCTTTCTCAATCGTTCGATCTCGTCCCTGAACTCATCCAGGTCCTGGAAGCTGCGGTACACCGAGGCGAATCGCACGTAGGCGACCTCGTCCAGGGCCCTCAACTCTTCCATGACCAACTCGCCAATCATTCGCGCCGGCACTTCCCGCTCGCCTGCCACCCGCAGTTTGTGAATGATGTGATTAATCGCCGCCTCAACCTCGTCACTGCCCACCGGGCGTTTTTCCATCGCCCGGGTAATTCCGGCTCTCAACTTGCCCTGGTCAAACGGCTGCCGGGTATTGTCCCGCTTAACCACGTAAGGCAGCACAAGCTCGGCCGTCTCAAAGGTCGTAAATCGTTCACCACAATCCAGACATTCCCGCCTGCGACGAATCTGCGATCCCTCACCGGTCAGCCGGGAGTCGATCACCTTGGTCTCTTCATGAGCGCAGAAAGGACAATGCATGGGAGCTTACCGAGGCAAGAGCAAACCGAACCGGGGCCTAGTCACCGTAGACAGGGAACCGTGAGCAAAGCTCCAGCACCTGGCCACGCACCCGATCGTTGAGTTCATCATTCTCGATGTCGTCAAGAATGTCGCAAATCCATCCCGTCAACTGCACCACCTCGGCTTCACCGAAGCCCCGGGTGGTAATCGCAGGAGTACCCAGTCTCAAGCCGCTGGTCACAAACGGAGAGCGCGGGTCGTTGGGAACCGTGTTCTTGTTCACCGTGATATAGGCGCGTCCCAGTGCAGCGTCTGCATCCTTTCCGGTAATCGCCTTGTCCACCAGGCTCACCAGCAGCAAATGATTATCGGTGCCACCGGAGACAATCTGGTATCCGCGTTCGGTCAGCACTTCACACATCTTGCGTGCGTTGGCGACCACCTTCTCCTGGTATTCCTTGAAATCCGGCTGCAGGGCTTCCT
Organism: uncultured Chromatiales bacterium; assembly: GCA_937128475.1. GTDB lineage: Bacteria > Pseudomonadota > Gammaproteobacteria > Steroidobacterales > BM003 > CAKZML01. The sequence goes on along the minus strand of CAKZML010000108.1, from coordinate 6,901 downwards.
TGAACGCCACTGCCTTGGCGGCGATCACGTGCATCAAGGGACCACCCTGGGTGCCCGGGAACACCAGGGAACTCAGCTTCTTGGTAATGACATCGTTTTCCCTTGCCAGAATCACACCACCCCGGGGACCACGCAGGGTCTTGTGGGTAGTCGAGGTGACCACATCCGCATAGGGCAAAGGGTTTGGATACAACCCGGCCGCAACCAGGCCCGCCACGTGGGCCATGTCCACCATCAGGTAGGCGCCCACTTCATCGGCGATCTCGCGGAAACGCTTCCAGTCCACCACTCGAGAATAGGCAGAGAATCCGGCGATGACCATGCGCGGTTTGTGCTCAAGAGCCAGGGCACGTACCTCGTCGTAATCGATTTCGCCGGTATCCGGTTTCACACCGTACTGCACGGCATTAAAAATCTGGCCCGAAAAATTGGGCTTGGCGCCATGAGTCAGGTGACCGCCATGGGCAAGACTCATACCCAGAACGGTTTCGCCGGGCTTGAGCAATGCCAGGTAAACAGCGGCGTTGGCCTGGGAGCCCGAATGGGGCTGCACATTGGCGTAACTGGCGCCGAACAACTGTTTAACCCGGTCAATGGCCAGGGTCTCGGCCACGTCCACAAATTCGCAGCCACCGTAATAGCGCTTGCCCGGATAACCCTCGGCATACTTGTTGGTCAGTACCGAACCCTGGGCCTCCATGACCCGGGGGCTGGCATAGTTCTCCGAGGCGATCAGCTCGATGTGCTCTTCCTGGCGGATACGCTCTTTATCAATGCATTGCGCCAGTTCATCGTCATAGCCGGCAATGGTCATTTTTCGGTCGAACATGCAAAGTCTCCGTAGTCACCTGCCCGGAGGGGCGATGGGACATCATCAAGGTCAATGGGCCAAAGGCGGGATTGTACCGCAGCCAGCGGCCCGTGAGGCCCCCCGAAAGCCCCCAAAGTGACGAATATCCTCATCACCGGGGCCGGTAGCGGCCACAAGAGAGCATCACGAGGCTGGCGATGAGCCCCTGGCTTATCCATAATTGACGGTTTTCCCGGAAGCAAAACTCCATGGCTCAATACGTTTATACGATGAATCGCGTCGCCAAGCTGGTGCCGCCCAAGCGCTTTATCCTGCGCGATATCTCCCTGAGCTTCTTCCCCGGCGCCAAGATTGGCGTCCTGGGCCTCAATGGCTCGGGTAAAAGCACCCTGCTGCGCATCATGGCGGGGCTGGATACCGAGATCGAAGGCGAGGCCCGTCCCCAGGCCGGAATCAAGATCGGCTACCTGCCCCAGGAACCCCAACTGGACGAGACCAAGGACGTGCGAGGCAACCTGGAAGCGGCCATGGGCGATGTCACGGCAGCCCTTGCCCGACTCGAAGAGGTCTACGCGGCCTACGCCGAACCCGATGCCGACTTTGATGCCCTGGCCAAGGAGCAGGCAGATCTGGAAAATATCGTCCAGGCAGCAGACGGTCACAGCATGGAGCGCACCCTGGAAGTGGCAGCCGACGCCCTGCGCCTGCCGCCCTGGGATGCTGATGTAAGCAAGCTCTCCGGTGGCGAACGCCGTCGGGTCGCGCTGTGCACACTGCTACTGTCCAAGCCCGATATGCTGTTGCTGGATGAGCCCACCAACCACCTGGACGCCGAGTCCGTGGCATGGCTTGAGCGCTTCCTGGAAAGCTATCCGGGCACCGTGGTAGCGGTAACCCATGATCGCTACTTCCTGGACAACGTGGCCGGCTGGATCCTGGAACTTGACCGGGGTTACGGCATTCCCTGGGAAGGCAACTACACCTCCTGGCTGGAACAAAAAGAACAGCGCCTGGCGATGGAAGAAAAGCAGGAAGCCGCCCGGGTTCGCAGCATGAAACACGAACTGGAATGGGTGCGCACCAATCCCAAGGGCCGCCAGGCCAAGTCCAAGGCGCGCCTGAAACAGTACGAGGAACTCGCCTCCCAGGAATTCCAGCGCCGCAACGAGACCAATGAAATCTATATCCCGCCGGGCCCGCGCCTGGGTGATGTGGTGGTCCAGGCCAAAGACCTGCACAAGAGCTTCGGAGACCGATTGCTGCTGGACGGACTGAATTTCGACCTGCCGCCCGGTGGCATCGTGGGTGTCATTGGACCTAACGGCGCCGGCAAGACCACGCTGTTCCGCATGCTGGTAGGACAGGAAACTCCCGATTCCGGCGAAATCACCCTGGGTAGCACCGTGCAACTGGCCTACGTGGACCAGAGCCGGGATTCCTTGTCCGACAATAAAACCGTGTGGGAGGAAATTTCCGACGGCCAGGACATCATTCGAATCGGGAACTACGAGACCCCGTCACGCGCCTATGTGGGGCATTTCAATTTCCGCGGTGCAGATCAACAAAAGAAAGTAGGACTGCTCTCCGGAGGTGAACGCAACCGGGTGCACCTGGCCAAGCTGTTGCGCTCCGGCGGCAACGTGCTGCTGCTCGATGAGCCCACCAACGACCTGGACATTGAAACCCTGCGAGCCCTGGAAGACGCTATCCTGGCCTTCCCCGGCTGCGTTGTGGTTATCTCACATGATCGCTGGTTCCTGGATCGTATCGCCTCCCATATCCTGGCCTTCGAGGGCAACAGTGAAGTGGTGTGGTTCGAGGGTAACTACCAGGACTACGCAGAGGACTACAAGCGTCGCAAGGGTGATGAAGCGGACCGGCCCCACCGGATTCGCTACAAGCCCATACACAGCTAGAAAAAAGTGATGCCGGGTGCGGGCGTTCCCGCCCCGGTCTCACGAAAAGAGTGTCAGGCGTTTGCGGAAAGGTATTTCTCGCGCCTGATGCGCTTCACCGGGAACCCCCTGGCCTTCAGCCAGGCGACGGCTTCATCGATCATATTCGGATTGCCGCACAAGTAGACAATATCCCGCTCGGGATCCAGTTCCATCCCCTCGAACAGTCCCTGGACATATCCCTGGCTTTCCCATGCATGGGGTTGCCCGGGCAGTTGGCGGCTGTACCTGGCGTGCAATTCGACGCCCGGCGTCGCCTGGGCGGCGGCAAGAAAATCCTCGGCGAACAAGAACTCCTCACGGCTGCGCACGCCAATTAACACCTCCACCCTGGCCTGGCTGTTTTGCATGCGTTGCGCCAACTGGGGCAGCATTGCCCGATAAGGCGTGATGCCGGTACCGGTGCCTACCAGCACATACCTGTCATGGTTTTCCTCGCGCAAGACAAAACGACCGTAGGGGCCACTGATATCCACCTGGTCGCCTTCTTTGAGGCCAAACAGGTAACGCGTCGCCCTGCCATCTTCCACTGGCGCCACGGCAATCTCGAAATGATCTTCCCCCGGTGGATTCGCCACGCTATAGCTGCGATGGGTCTCGCCGTCCTCATCCTGGAAATGAACATTGACGAAGTGACCCGGTTTGAAATCCAGGAGTTGCCCGTCCTGGCGCCTGAAACCCAGGCACAGCACGGTTGGGGTCACCATACGGATATGGGTCACTACTGCAGGAAATGTGTCAAACGCCACGTTGCCTCCTATGCACCCGTGTATTCAAAGCCTTTCGCCAGGGAACCGGCCAACACATTCCCCCTGCCCTCTACGGGCTGCTATATTCAGTGTCGACAGAACAATTCAATTAGGGAGAACTGAATGAAATCAAGAATGACACCGATCTTAGCACTGGGCCTGTTGGCGCTGCAGGGCTTTTCAATCTCTGCCTCCGCAGACGACCAGAGCATGGCAGCCAGACTCAATGATGTCATTCACGGTGAGCAGCGCTCCGAGGCGAACATCGCCAGGGACAGTCAGCGACACCCCTGGGACACGCTGGAGTTCTTCGGCATGCAGCCCGATATGACCGTGGTGGAACTATGGCCCGGTGGTGGCTGGTATACGGAAATCATTGGACCCGCCTTGCAAGGCACAGGCACCCTGGTGGCCGCCAGCTTTGGCATGGACGCAAGCCCCGCCTACCGGCCGCGGCTGCACAAGGCCCTGATGGAAAAGGTCGCCGGAAACCCCGCAGCATATGGCAGCGTCAAGGTCACTGAATGGCTTCCGCCGGAGAAATCCTCACTGGGCCCGGATGGGTCTGCCGACATGGTGGTGACCTTCCGCAACGTTCACGGCTGGATCAACTCGGGCATTGAGAAAGATGTGTTCAGCGCCATCGCCGCGGTACTCAAGCCAGGCGGCGTGCTCGGATTGGTACAGCACCGGGCCCCCGAGGGTGCCGACCCGTCTGAGAGCGCCAAGAAAGGCTATGTCTCTCAAGCCCACGTTATCGCCCTGGCCGAGGCAGCAGGCCTGGTTTTTGAAGCCAGTTCGGAAATCAATTCCAACCTGAAGGATACCAAGGACTACGAGAGCGGCGTCTGGACCCTGCCGCCCAGCCTGACCCTGGGTGAACAGGACCAGGACAAGTACCTGGCAATTGGTGAAAGCGACCGGATGACATTGCGCTTCCGCAAGCCCGCTAAGTAGAGACCCGATCCGCCAGGGCCTTGTGGACAAAGTTTCGCAAGGCCCCGGCGGGTTGAACTCCGGCGCTGCGAGCGATTTCCCGCCCGCTGCCAAACAACAACAATGACGGAATAGAGCGGATCGCAAATTGCGCCGCTACCGAGGGCAACGCCTCGGTATCCACCTTGGCCACCAGGAACTCCTCACCGCTAACCGCCGCCAGCTTCTCCAACTCAGGCGCCAGCGAACGACAAGGACCACACCAGGCCGCCCAGAAGTCCACCAGCACCGGCAAGGCTGAACTTGCCAGCATGGAGGAAAACTGCCCGGGGCTGGCGACCTCCAGGGGAAGAGAGGGTCTCGCCAGGGCTTTCTTGCAACTCGCGCACCGTCCCAACTCGTTAATTCGCTGCCAGGACAGGCGATTTCGTTGACCACACGCCGTGCAACTCAACAAGACGCCCTTTTCATCAATTTTGTGACTTGCCATCTGTCTTTATCCTGCGCACACCCAGAAAAAATATGGGGATGCATTCGACAAACTCAAGTCAGCGGGTCGGGGCCTTCAGAATATCTACGCCAAGTTTTAAAATATCCCGGGAGCAGATAGCATTGGCGAGCACCCCGCCCCTTCCGAAGACGGCGGGAAACTATCGCCCCAGACAAACGGACCGACCATGACCAGCATTATTCGTTTTGATAGCGCCACTCCGGATGTGAGCACCGGCCCCGTTAACAACCCCCTGGAAGGTGAACCCCAGGCTACCACCCGGAATTTCTTCGAGTCCCCGGATCAGCACTTCTTTGCGGGTATATGGGAATCCACCAAGGGCAAGTGGCCGGTGAGCTATACCGAGCAGGAATTTGTCCACATGCTGACCGGAGAGGCCATTCTTACCGACGAACAGGGCAAGGCAGAACACGTCAAGGCCGGTGACAGCTTCGTTGTCCAGGCGGGCTTCAAGGGCACCTGGGAGTCCCTGGGCGAAGTACGCAAGTTGTACGCGATATACGAGTAAGCTCTCGCTTTTACACGCCTGGGTCAGGGCCATTACGGACAGCCCGGAAGTCCGATCCTGAACCATACTTGGCAGTTCATCATCCGGCTGCACTATCGGCTACACAGCCAGGGAGACGCAAGCCACCATGGATACCGCCCAACTAGGCCTGCTGTTTTTTTGCGGGTTCCTGCTGTCACGGCTGTTCGTGGTATCCCGGCTGCCTGAACGAATCGTTCACAACCTGGTCACCCGTGAACTGAACTTCGCAACACTTATATTTCTGTTGATAAGCCTCTCCGCCTGTTTGTCGGTTCTTATCCCGAATGCAATCACGGCAATAACCGTTTTACCAATCATCACCTTGCTGCAACGCCAATGGCACCAGCACGGAAAAGATCACCAGGCCCGGGTGACAACCGCCCTCGCCTTGTCGGTTATCTACGGCGCGAACATAGGCGGGGTTGGCGCGATCACGGCCACCCCGGCCAACGGCATCCTCGTGGCTTACGCAGCACTGCAAGGAATTCCGGGTGAGGGCGTATTACGCTTCAACACCTGGTTGCTGTGGGGTCTGCCCCTGGCAGCCATGCTGGTCGTCATGGGTTGGGCGGTCATCATGCTCACCCTCGCTGGTCGTCATGCAGCAGAGAAAGTAGAAATTCTCGAAAATTGGACCGCCCCAAAATGCCGCTCCCAGCGTCACGCACTGTGGATGGCTGCGGTCTTTTTCATCTGCGCCTTCGCGCTTTCAACGGCGATGAACTTCTGGCAACAGGAACTGGTGCTGGGTCTTACCATCGCCTTGACTGTCATACTGGTCCTGGGGCTATTCGTGATTCCCTTCCCTAACGACCAGGCAGAATCCTCGCCCCTGCTGCGAGCATCGGATGTGATTTCCAACCTGCCCCTGCGAGGAATGCTTTTCGTCCTGGGCTTCGTAATCCTGGCAACGACCCTGGTCATGCTGGGAGCCGTGGAGGCAATCGCACGGGTGCTGGCCAATGCACTCCCGAGCGACTTGCAGAGCCTTGGGTCGATGGTGGTGATTGCCTTGACCACCTCATTTGCCACCGAGGCACTGAGTAACACGGTAGTGCAACTGGGAATGTTCGAGACCATACAGGCCCAGGGTGCGGTGGCTAGCGGCATGATCTACCCGATGCTGGTAGTCACGCTATCATGCACCTGCGCATTCATGAGCCCCCTGGCAACAGGGGTCAATGGCCTGGTATTTGGCGAGATGCGCGGCGCGTCGTTGTGGAGAATGTTACTGGCTGGCGTATTCATGAATCTTGCCGCCGCAGTGACCATTGCGGCCTGGGTGTACTGGGTCGTCGCCTGACGCCCAGCACACCCCGCCAGTAAATTCTTACTTAGTTACGATGATCCTGGGATCCATTTCGCAGTCCCCTACGGACACGCCATAATCGTAATTACCTGCCTCAGCGC
>CAKZML010000107.1 GCA_937128475.1 uncultured Chromatiales bacterium | reverse complement strand
GGCTGCACGGCAGGCATCAATAATTCCAGGGCGCCGGCTCGGTTCATTTCTTCGCGAATGATGCGCTCAACCTTGTGCAATACCCGAACGCCCAGGGGCATCCAGTTGTACAGGCCGGATGCCAGCTTGCGGATCAGGCCAGCTCGCAGCATTAACTGGTGGCTGATGATCTCGGCATCGGCCGGGACTTCTTTCAGGGTGTTCAGGGGGAATTGGGAAAAGCGCATGGGCGAGACTAGGCTCCGGCTGACGGTAAAAGAGCTTATTGTATCCGCCCAACGGCTGTTGTCTCCAGCGCGGTGAGCATCCCCGGTCGGGGAGGGTCTTGACCCGGGCTCGCCCGGGGGCCAGGAAAAGGGCTATCTTTTCCTGCCAAATGTTGGCTTTGCGTGGCAAAATGATTGCCTATGAGTAAAGAAACTGAAAACAATGGTTCGGCCGCGCGAGGCAAAGGCATCTACCTTCTGCCCAATTTGCTAACCACCGCAGGGCTGTTCGCGGGCTTTTACGCCATTATCGCGGCAGTAGATGGCAATTTCGCTAATTCCGCCGTGGCTATCTTTGTCGCCATGGTAATGGATGGCCTGGACGGGCGGGTTGCCCGCATGACCAGTACCGAGAGTGATTTCGGCAAGGAATACGATAGCCTCGCTGACATGGTGAGCTTCGGGCTGGCGCCGTCCATCGTGGTCTACCAGTGGGGTCTTGCCCGGCTGGCAGAGTATGGTTGGGCCTGGGGCAAGCTGGGCTGGCTGGCCGCATTTTTCTATACCGTTGGCGCAGCCTTGAGGCTGGCGCGTTTCAATACCCGGGTGGGGATTGCAGACAAGCGATACTTTGAAGGATTACCCAGTCCGTCGGCTGCCGGTGTCGTGGCAGCCATGGTGTGGTTGTCCTATGACCTGGAACTCAGCGGACTTGGCGCCCTGGCCCTGGCGTTCTTCATCACCGCTGCGGCCGGCGCCTTGATGGTGAGCACCTTCAAGTACTACAGCTTCAAGGACATCAACATGGGGGGCAAAGTACCCTTTGCCACCTTGTTGCTGGTTCCCGCGATATTCATGTTGATCGCCGTTAACCCGCCGCTGGTGTTGTTCTGCCTGTTTGGCGGGTTTGCTTCTGTGGGTCCGATATTCTGGCTGATTCGCCGAAATCGCAAGCGCGGCGCACCCGCTGATTCGGAGCAGTAGCTCCGGTGGCCGGACCGTCCAATCGGTTGGCCTACCTGGACGCGATGGGAATTCGCGCCTGGGTCCCCAGGCAGGGGTCTGCCCAGGCCGAAGAAATTCCGGAGTCCCTGGCCCCCGAGCCAACACCCCGGCCGACACCCGAACCTGCCCCAGCGCCGGTAACCTTGCCGGTCACCCCTGTTGAGGCGACTGCTCCGGCACGCCGGGCAAAGGCACCTGCGAAACCACCCGAGCTCAAAGTGGTTCGAAACGACGGCGAGCCTGTCGAGTGGACTTCCTTTCGCGAGGAAGTGGCTGGCTGTCGCCAGTGCACCTTGTGCGAAAGTCGCACCCAGACAGTATTCGGAGTGGGTGACAAGCAGGCGCGATGGCTGGTGGTGGGTGAGGCTCCCGGAGTTGACGAGGATCAGCAGGGCGAACCATTTGTGGGTCCGACAGGGCAATTGCTCAGCGCCATGCTCAAGGCCGCGGGCCATACCCGGGAACAGGTGTTTATCACTAATGTGCTCAAGTGCCGTCCGCCGGAAAATCGGGATCCGCACAAGGATGAGCTGGCAGCCTGTTCGTCTTACCTGGTCCGGCAAATCGAATTGATCAAGCCCAGCCTGATCCTGGCGGTGGGGCGCGTGGCGGCCCACCACTTGCTGGAGACGGATATTCCAGTGGGAAGATTACGCGGCATACGCCATGTGCACGCCGCCACCTCTATTCCCGTGGTGGTCACCTATCATCCCGCCTACTTGATGCGTAAACCCAGCGAGAAGCGCAAGTCATGGGATGATTTGCGCCTGGCTATGTCATGCAGTGAGCCTGCCTCGTGAGCGCGGTACGTAGCGAGGACATACTTAGCTTGCGCCCCATGACCGCCGAGGACGTGGAAGCGGTGGTGAAACTGGAGCGAGCCAGCTATGCCTTTCCCTGGACCCCGTTAGTCTTTAGCGACTGTCTGCGCATGGGTTACTACGGTTTCCTGCTGGAGACCGAGGACGGCATCCAGGGGTATTACATGGTGTCGGTGGCCGTTCACGAGGGACATCTGCTGAACCTGTGTGTGGCCGACAAGCTGCGCGGCAGGGGCCTTGGTCGGCAGTTATTGCGCCATGCCATGGCCTTGTTCCGGGCAGAACAGGCGGAGACGGTCTTTCTTGAGGTCCGTCCCAGCAACAAGGCGGCCATTGCCTTGTACGAATCCGAAGGGTTTGTCGAAATCGGCATTCGTAAGGACTACTATCGCTCCAGTGGCGATCGTGAAGACGCTCTTATTCTCGCCAGGGACCTTGTTCTGGCCTGACCCCACACCTCTATCGCTCGCAGTGAGCAGGCGATATTCGGTAGAATCCCCGCTTTTGCACGGAACCCACATGCCAAATATTGGGCAGGAAGTTAAACGCCGCCGGACCTTTGCCATCATCTCTCACCCGGATGCTGGTAAAACCACGCTTACCGAAAAATTGTTGTTGTTCGGTGGTGCTATCCAGTTGGCCGGAACCGTCAAGGGACGCAAGGCTACCCGCCACGTGACCTCTGACTGGATGGCCATGGAGCAGCAGCGAGGCATCTCCGTGACCACCTCGGTCATGCAGTTCCCCTATGCGGATTGCGTGTTCAACTTGCTGGACACCCCCGGGCATGAGGATTTCTCCGAGGATACCTACCGCACCCTGACCGCGGTGGATGCCGCCTTGATGGTGATCGACTGCGCAAAGGGCGTAGAGGCCAGAACCATCAAGCTGATGGAAGTCTGTCGCCTGCGTGATACGCCGATTATTACCTTTGTGAACAAGCTGGACCGGGAAGGCCGCGAACCCCTGGAATTGCTCGATGAGATTGAGCAGGTGCTGGGTATCAGCTGTACCCCGGTCACCTGGCCGTTGGGCATGGGCCGCGATCTCAAAGGCGTGATGCACTTGCACCGTAATTGCATGGTTCAGTACAAGGAGGGCCTGGAGGGCCGTCTTGGTGAGGAAACCATCATCGAGGACTTGCACTCACCGGAGGCAAAGGCATTGCTGGGTGATCGGGAAGCTCACCTGCGCGAGGAAATCGAACTGGTTGCCGAGGTATGTCCGGACTACGATCGTGAAGCCTACCTGGCTGCCAAGCAGACCCCGGTATTTTTCGGTTCCGCCCTGGGTAATTTCGGGGTGCGTGAGTTACTGGATTTCTTCGCCGCCGAGGCGCCCTCGCCAGAGCCGCGGGAAAGCATCCAGCGCAAAGTGTTGCCCACCGAGGAAGCCATGACCGGCTTCGTGTTCAAGATCCAGGCGAATATGGATCCGGCTCACCGGGATCGCATCGCCTTCATGCGCCTTTGCTCGGGACGCTATCACCAGGGCATGCGCATGCAGCATGTGCGCCTGGGCAAGGAAATCAGGGTAGGGGATGCGATCACCTTCCTGGCCTCTGATCGGCAGAATGCCGAGGAAGCCTATGCCGGTGACATTATCGGGCTGCACAACCACGGCACCATCAACGTGGGGGATACTTTCACCGAGGGCGAGAGACTGACCTTCCAGGGAGTCCCGGATTTTGCACCCGAACTATTCCGCCGTGCGGTGCTCAAGGACCCGTTGCGCCTGAAGCAACTGCGCAAGGGCCTGGAGCAATTGTGTGAGGAGGGTGCGACCCAGCTGTTTTGCCCACTGCGCAATAACAACCTGATTCTTGGCGCTGTGGGACCGTTGCAGTTTGAAGTGGTGGCTTTCCGCCTGCGCAATGAGTACGGCGTGGAATGCATATTCGAAAGTGTTCCTGTGAACCGGGCCCGCTGGGTGGAATGCGATGATCCCAAGATATTTGCCGAGTTCAAGCGCAAAGCCCATGACAACCTGGCGTTGGACCACAAGCAACAACTGGTTTATATCGCCCCCAGCCAGGTCAACCTGTCATTGACCCAGGAGCGCTGGCCCGATGTGACCTTCAGCGACACCCGGGATCACGCCGACTGGGCCTGACCGATCAATCTGCCTGACCAGGGAAGTTAAGTTCCGACAAGGCGTGGCGTAATTCCGCCACGCTGTCCTTGTCCAGGTTCGACAGTGGCAGCCGCAGGTGTTCCCACCCGCTGTCCCCGGTCTGCATCGCCAGTAGACCTTTTAACGCACCAATCATGGGATAGCGTTCAAACACGCTACGCACTGCACTTAACTGTTGCTGGTCTAATTCCGCATCAGGCAAGTGATAGTGGTCACGCACCACTGCCGCCAGGCCCGCGGTCAGGTTTGTGGTAGCCGAGATACAGCCGGCACCCCCGGCGCGCAGGTATTCCAGCAAGAACATCTCGCTTCCGGCGAACACCTCCAGTGACGGAAAGCGGGAGTTGAGCATCATGGTGTGCTCGCGATTTCCAGTGGAGTCCTTGATGCCGGCCAGTTGCTCTGGAAAACGTTCTGCCAGTCGGGCAATCAGCTCCGGTGTGAATGCCACCACTGCCATCTTGGGAAAGTGGTACAGATACAGTCGCAGGGCAGGGTTGTCCAACTGTTCGATCAATGCAGCGAAGGTATTGAATAGGCCGTCTTCGCTGGCGTTCTTGTAATAAAACGGTGGCAGCACCAGTACCCGGTGCACGCCTAGCTCAAGCGCGTGACGGGTCAGGGAAAGGGTGTCCGGCAGGGCACAGCAACCCGTGCCAACCATCAGCGTCGAGGGTGCAACGCCTGCCTCAAGCAAAGACTCCAGGGCTGCCTGGCGTTCGGTTACCGTGAAGGAGTTTGCCTCTCCGGTTGTACCAAACAACAACACGCCATCGCAGCCGTTTTTCAACAACGCGTTCACGTGACCTGCGTAGCGATCATTGTCTATCGACTTGTCCGCAGTCAGTGGCGTAAGACTTGCAGCGAGAACCTGGGGAACAGGCTGAGACATATCGGTGATCCTGAGTGACTTTCGAGCATTGTAACGAAGTCACAAGAATTGGCATCCATATCCAGTGCCTGTGATTCGATGCAGGACAGTTGGGCGTCTGAGGCGACGCGTCATCGAGCTTGGAGAGCATTAACGCGAGTGCCGGCTTACGACCCAAAGCGGACATTCCTGCAATACTGTACTAGACTGATTCCAGTGTCCGATTTTGACACATGATGGGAAAGGGCCGGAACCCATAACTTTTCGAACTTCGGTTCAGTATTGTTTAGTGGAGACCCGACTTATGTTTGCCGAACTCGCGATAAATCTACTTGCTTCTGCAGTATTGGTGGCCGGTGGCTACCTTTGGGGAATCTACCGCGAACGGCAGTCACAGAACGGGCAAAACCTGGAAGAGTACGACTTCTATCCGTTTGGGATAGATGAGACGAAATCCGTCTTTTTCGATGACGTGAAATTTCTCCGGGCTGTAGATTACCTGCTGAAGCATCGCAATAATATTGCTGCCCGCCAACTCATTCTGGTTGGGAATCAGAGTGATGTTGAGAACAAATTATCAGCTGTCGCAAAGCGTCGCTACAAGAAGCTATACAACCGCTATGACGGCGCCAAGATCAAAAATGACAGAGATAAGTTTCTGAGGAATTTTGATCGGATTGTAAGGCTTATTGGAGAAAGCTTTCCGGACACCGGGATCGAGATTATTTTGCATGATCTTACGAATCCTATGCACGCGCTTTCGTGCATCAGGAACAACGTCACGGGTCGAGAAATTGGGGCGCCTGCTACCAATTTGGTGCTTGATTTGAAGACTCGAAGAGAATTGAAGCAGGACAAACTGAATTACGAACTCAATATTGGCGCACGCAAATTCAAATGTACGACGATTCCAATATTTCGGGACCCCGATGGTCTTGTTGCAGCGGTCTGCATCAACGTGGATGTTAACTACCTTACTGATGAGGTATTAAGTAGTACTGAAAACATGGAGGCTTTCATAAAATCGATTTGTAAAACCGACATGCAGTTAGGCGAGAACATATTGAGCAAAAACGAGTATCAAAAGGCGCTGGATGGCAAACGGCATTTTCGTGATTTCTAATTGAAGGCCGCCGGATAACCGCCTCATCAGCGTGGCCGTCTGGAATCTTGATAATAAAGCGATTTCTTTCAGTCTGGTCCTGGTGGAAAGTGGTCGCACATTTCCAGCGGGCTATTGCCGTTTTCGAGGGCGACCGATTAGCCTGGATGAATCGCCAGTGATTAAAGCCCGGTGCAAGGGTACACTCGGAACTCATTCAATCTGGCGTCGACGTGTCACAAGACTTCCGACCGGACGCCTTCCAGCACAAGGATCGAAAATGGAGTGTGAGTTCATGGGTGTATTGCTTGCCTCACGATTGTCGACAGGGAAACTCCTGGCGGCGAGACATTTCGCTTGAGCTCGGTCTTTACCCGTCGGCCCGTGCTGTCATGGGCGTTGTACGACTGGGGCAACTCGGCTTTCGCGACCACCGTGATGGCGGGGTTTTTCCCCGTGTTCTTCAATGGGTTCTGGAGTGTCGGCGCTGATGGCAGCCTGACCACGGCGCGGCTGAGTTTTGCCAATGGCATCGCCAGCCTGGTGGTCGCCCTGCTGGCGCCGATTATTGGTGCGATTGCAGATCGCGGTGGCAGCCGTAAGAAATTCCTGTTCGTGTTCGCCGCCCTGGGTATCGTCATGAGTGGCGGCCTGTATTTTGTACAACAGGGTAACTGGGCGGTGGCGGTACTGCTTTACGTCTGCGCCACGGTAGGTTTCGCCGGCTCCAATGTTTTCTACGACTCCATGATTGTGGACGTGGCCAAGCCCGATGAGTTCGATATGGTCTCAGCCTATGGATACGCACTGGGATACCTGGGCGGTGGCATTTTGTTTGCGGTGAATGTGCTCATGACCTTGCAGCCGGCCTGGTTTGGGCTTGCCGATGCCACCCAGGCGGTGCAGGTGTCCTTTTTGACCGTCGCCATCTGGTGGCTGGTCGCTTCCGTGCCGTTGCTGTTGTGGGTGGAAGAGGCGCCCACGGTGGACCAAAAACCCGCACTTGGGGCGGTTAGAGCGGGGTTCCAGCAATTGATGGATACTGCCCGGGCGATTGGTGAGCTTAAGCCCGTGCTGATTTTCCTGTGTGCGTACTGGCTGTATATCGACGGTGTTTACACCATCATCAAGCTGGCTGTGGATTACGGAATACGGCTGGGCTTTGAATCCTCTCAACTGGTGCTGGCTCTATTGCTGGTCCAGTTCGTGGCGTTCCCCTCGGCGTTGTTCTTCGGCTGGGCCGCCAAGTATGTTGGAGTCAAGAGAGGCATATTGATTGCCCTGTCGGTGTACATGCTGACTACCATCTGGGCGTCCAGGATTGTCGAGGTCTGGGAGTTTTTCGGCCTCGCCATTGTCATCGGCCTGGTGCAGGGCGGGGTGCAAAGCCTCAGTCGTTCTTTATACGCACGTATTATCCCGGCGGATAAAACCGGCGAGTTTTTCGGCTTCTACAACATGCTTGGGAAATTCGCCTCGGTGCTGGGTCCGGTTTTCGTTGGTGTGGTGGCGTTGTTAAGCCATAACCCCAGGCTGTCTATTCTTGCCATCCTGCCGTTGTTCCTGATCGGTGCTGCCGTGTTGACCCGGGTGAAAGTGGTGCATTCCTCCTAGGGGGAATGGATGGGAGAGAAGCCCCGGATCAGGGTTTGAATTCCTGGACGGCCTTGCGTAATTGTTCCAGCGCCAATTCATAGCGCTCGGTCTTTCGATACCGGGCTATCAAATAACTGTCCACAACAAGGTTCAGCTGGCTCTGTATGGACGGCTGTTGCGCGCCAATCCTGCTGGCCAGGTCTTTGGGTGCTTCGTACATCGGCGCGTCATAGCCGGCTCTTGCCAGCTTCTTGATAAAGCGTCTGTACAGCACCAGTGCCTGGTCCCGGGTTTGCGGACGGTAGTGGCGGGCCAGGTAGAGGGTGAGCAACAGCAGGAATCCGCCGACCAGGGCGAAGATGATTAATACCAGTTGCACTGGACTGGGCATGTTCAACCCGAACTTCGAGAGCAGATCCATCTGCAGTTCCGGGCCATAGCCCAGTACGAATTCGTCCCACCTGGCATTGGCCAGGTCCCAGGCCATGCGTATGTCGGCCAGGATCGCCACACTTCGCATCAGCCCACCGGGCATCGGATCTCCCAGTCTCAGGGAATCAGGCAGGCCCAGTTCAATGCGTTCCGGGGCCACCGCCGCGGTAGGGTCTACCCGGATCCAGCCTTGTCCCTGCAGCCAGACCTCGGTCCAGGCGTGGGCGCTGGATTGGCGCACCACCATGTAGTCGCCAAAGGGATTGGCCTCGCCGCCCTGGTAGCCGGTCACGATCCGGGTGGGTATGCCTGCCGCGCGCATCAGTACCGCGAAGGACGAGGCGTAATACTCGCAAAAGCCTTCCCGGGTGTTGAACAGGAAGTCATCACTGGGGTTACGCATGTCCAGCAGCCTGGGGGCCAGGGTGTAAACATAGGGTTCCTGGTTAAATTTGCGTAGCACCGCCTGGATGAATTCGGTGTCATTGGCAGCTTGCCCTCGCATTTGCCTGGCCAGGGCCTGGCTGCGTGGATTGCTGCCATCGGGCAGGTAGGTGTAGGCGTTGGTTTCGCGCTTGCTGAGCGGCCCCAGGGTTTGGTAATCCAGGTAGGAGCTCAGCGTGTAACTGAGTCTGTCATTGACCGGTTTCAGGCTGACCAGCTGGAGTTGCCGGTTCAAGCGTGCGTTGGGCGGCAGCGGTTGGGATGGCAGGTCCAGAGCCAGTAGCCAGGGCTTGCCGTTGGGCATCAGGCTGACTGTGTAGTCGGTAGCCGGCCCTTGATAGGCCAGGCTGGACATGTCCGCGGGCAGGGCCGACCAGTTGGATCTGCTCCAGCTGCGACCATCGAATTTATCCAGCACTGGACCGCGCCAGTACAGGCGACTGGAGGGCGGGGCCTTGCCAACGAAATTCACCCGGAAGGCCACTTCATCGGAAAGCGAAAGCTGGGCCAGGGTGCCGGGACTCATCTCCTCGCTCAAACCGCTGACGCCTGAGCTTGAGGCCTTGGGCAGCGCCCAGAACGGCCCGGGTATCCGCGGAAACAGCAGGAACAGGATCAGCATGACCGGCAGGGCCTGGAGCATGAGTTGGCCGGCGATCCTCAGAGTCTCGCGTGGTGGCAGCAGCCTGCCATAGCGGGTTACCTGCAGCAGCGAACTGGTGACAGCCCAGGTGGCCAGCGCTTCGTAGGCGGCCAGCACCGGGCCCTGTTCACGAAGGAAGGAGGCAAGGATAAGAAAATAGGCTAGCACCAGTAACAAGATGCTGTCCCGTCGGGTGCGTGTCTCCAGCATCTTCAGCCCGATCATCACCACCAGCAGGGTTGTGCCTGCGGCGACCCCGTTGATTCCTCGCTGGCTGGTATATACGAGGATAAATCCACCGGTGGCCAGTACCAGCCGGATCCAGCGCGAGGGAAGTTCGCCGCCTTTAAGTGCCAGCCAGAAACGCCAACCCGAGGTGAGCAGGAACATGGGCAGGGTCCACACCGGCAGGTAAGGTGCGTGGGGCAGCAGGGTCATACACAGGGCGCCAATCACCCAGGCAATGGCGCTGGATTCCAGGGCTTGCGGTCCGGTTGATTGCTGCCTAGTGACGGACATTGAGGTCACCTCGTGCAGGGTCGCCATAACGGGCCAGGGCTTCCAGGCAGCGCGCTTGTTGTCCACGACCACAGCCAGGCTCCACGGCCAGGCCCGGCAAGCGCAGTCCATAGCTAAATCCCTGGGCCTCGGCTGCCAGCACCCAGCGGCACAGCAGGGACAGTCGCTGCTCCACGTCCCGGCCAGGCGCGTGCTCCATGTCCAGCCAGCGGGTGGTCAGGGAGGTGCCGGTGAACTGCTTAACCAGCAAGGTGTTGTCACGGGCAAAGGCTTTCCAGGCGATATGCCTGGGAGAGTCTCCGGGTCGATAGGGGCGCAGTCCGGCAAAATCTTCATTACCGGGGCCTTCATGCAAGGCGCCGCCAACGTCCACATCGGTCTGGGGTGGGGCGATGCCCGCCGCGGCCGGTTGCGGGTAGACCAGGCACTCCATGTCCATGTGCATCCAGGTCCAGCAGCGAAAGAATGAAAACGGATGAGTGCTGGTGACGCTGAGTCGTCCAACTCGCAGCACACCACGCTTTTGGGCGGGCACCTGGACAATGAAATCCGAGGTGCTGGCAGAGGGGATGTCCTGCACGTCACTGGAATGATCGCCGATGCGCACACGAACCTGGTAGCGCTTGCGGGGAGAGGCGTTGCGGATGCGCACGCAAAAGTGAGCGGTATTTCCGGCGAATACCGGGGCAGCGGACACGCTATGCACCACCAACTCCAGCAGGTTGCGGTGACAGTTATGCATCGCAATCAGGCCGAGGCTGGTGAGCATGAATGTCAGTGCAAGCCCCATGCTGTTGCTGTAATTCATGGAGCCAAGAAGCATCACAAACAGGATGCCGCCAAACACCATCGCAACCTTGGTTGGCAGGATATACAGCCGGTTGCGAAGCAGGGTGCGGGGCAGGCTGTCAGTGCCCTGGCGGCGTCGGGCCCAGCCCGCTACCAGGCCCCGGAAACGGGTCCGCGTGGCGTTAAGTGCTGTGCTGAATACGCGGAGCATCCCGGATGACTCAGGGAATAGCGACCGCTTCAATGATTGCCCGGGCTTGTTCATCCGGCGAGGCGCTGTAATCGGTCACCGCCATCCGGTGCATGGCGACTCCGGGGAATACAGCCTGCACGTGCTCAGGTAGCACCGCGCTCTCACCGTGAATCATTGCCCAGGCCTGGGCGGCGCGCATCAAGGCAATGGCTGCCCTTGGGCTCATCCCCGGCGCCAGCTGGGGTAGCTGCCTGGTATGCAATACCAGTGCCTGCAAGTAATCCAGCAAGGCCGGTGAAACGTGAACCCCGGGTACGAGTTTTTGCAGTGCCAGGAGTTGCTCGGTTTTTAGCACCGGGGCGGTTTCCGCGATCATCTCCCGGCGATCGTTGCCCCTGAGCAGTTCGCGCTCTAGCGCCTGACCCGGGAATCCCAGGCTGATGCGCATGAGAAAACGGTCCAGTTGGGACTCGGGCAGGGGGAAGGTGCCGATGTGACTGGTTGGGTTCTGGGTGCCGACTACAAAAAATGGCTCCGGCAGCGGGTAGGTCTCGCCATCGGCGGTGACCTGGTGTTCTTCCATCACCTCCAGCAAGGCACTCTGGGTCTTGGGCGTGGCGCGGTTGATCTCATCGGCCAGCATTAGCTGGGTAAACACCGGGCCCTTGTGAAAACGAAAACGCTGGGAGTCCTGCTCAAAAATTGATGCGCCGAGAATGTCGGCGGGCAACAGGTCGCTGGTGAACTGAATTCGCTGATAGCTCAGCCCCATGATCCGTGCCAGTGCGTGGGCGAGGGTGGTCTTGCCTACTCCCGGCATGTCTTCAATCAGCAGGTGGCCACGGGCCAGCAGGCAGGCCACCGCAAGACGTAGTTGCCGGTCCTTGTCGAGGATAATCCGATTCAGGGTTTCCAGCGCCTTGTTAAGTAGCGCGAGGTTCTCGGCGGGATTAACCGCCCCGGTGTTTTCCTGACTCATAGATCTGTTCCCTGTTGCCCGGTAGTGTCCCTGATAGAAAAAGGCCCGGACTGATTTTGGCAGACCGGGCCTTGGATTATTAGCTGAGATCAGCCAGTCGTTCCAGGTTATCCCTGAGATGACCCAGTTCCTGTCGGAACTGTTCGGAACGTTGACGTTCCTGTTGAACGACTTCCTCGGGAGCCTTGCTCATGAAGCGCTCGTTGGACAGCTTGCCATCGCACTTGGCCAGTTCCTTTTCAACGCGCTGGATCTGCTTTTCCAGCCTGGCCCTTTCTGCAGCGACATCGATGAGGCCCGCCATGGGGACCAGCAATTTCATGTTGCCCAGCAATGCGGTGGCCGATGCCGGCAACTCGCTATCGGGTTCTGGAAAATCTACTGATTCGAGTTTTGCCAGGCTCTGCAAATAGGCACCGTGAGCCTGCCAGAGTTCCTGGTCGTGAGCCGATGCATCCTGGAGCAGTACCGGCAATTCACGTGCGGGAGGAATATCCATCTCGCCACGGATCTGCCTGATGCCCAGGACAAAACCCATCACCCATTCCATGTGTTCCCGGGCCTCGGGGTCGTCGGCAAATTCGTCTTCCCCGGGGTAGGGCTGAAGCATGATGGTGTCACCGGTCTTGCCAGCAAGCGGGGCGACCTTTTGCCAGATTTCTTCGGTTACAAACGGCATGACCGGGTGCAGCATCCGCAGGGTGGCTTCCAGCACCATGACCAGGGTCTGGCGGGTGCCGCGACGCTGTGCCGCGGTGGTGGATTCTGACTGGAGGATGGGTTTGGAAAGCTCAAGGTACCAGTCACAGAACTGGTGCCAGGTGAACTCGTAACTGGCCTGGGCCGCCAGGTCCAGACGATAGTTGCCAAATCCCCGGCGGGTTTCCTTAATCGCCTCGGCCAGGCGGGCACGGATCCAGCGGTCGGCCAGGCTCAGTTCCACCTCGCCTTTCAGGCCGCAGTCCCGGTCCTCGGTGTTCATCAGCACGTAGCGCGCGGCATTCCACAACTTGTTGCAGAAGTTTCGGTAGCCTTCTATACGGCCCAGGTCGAAGCGAATATCGCGTCCGGTGGTGGCCAGTGCGGCAAAGGTGAATCGCATGGCATCGGTGCCATAAGCGGGTATCCCATCCGGGAACTGACGACGGGTGGCCTTTTCAATCTTCGGTGCCAGGTGCGGTTGCATCAGGCCGGTGGTTCGCTTGGCGACCAGGTCTTCCAGGGTGATGCCGTCGATCAGGTCCAGGGGATCCAGCACGTTGCCCTTGGACTTGGACATCTTTTGTCCTTCCTGGTCGCGGATCAGGCCATGGATATAGATTTCCTTGAAGGGAACATCATCCATGAACTTCAGGCCAAACATAATCATCCGGGCGACCCAGAAGAAAATGATGTCGAAGCCGGTAACCAGCACCGAGGTGGGGTACCAGGTCTTCAACGCATCGGTTTGTTCCGGCCAGCCCAGGGTGGAGAAGGGCCACAGGGCAGAAGAGAACCAGGTATCCAGTACGTCCTCATCCTGTCGCAGGGCAATCTCTGAGCCCAGCTTGTTTTCGGCGCGGACCTCATCTTCGCTGTGGCCCACGTAGATATTGCCTTCCTCGTCATACCAGGCAGGAATTCGGTGTCCCCACCACAACTGGCGGCTGATGCACCAGTCCTGGATATTGTTCATCCACTCGTAATAGGTCTTGGACCAGTTTTCCGGGACAAAGCGAATCTTGCCGGTTTCCACCGCGGCGATGGCTTCCTTGGCCAGGGGCTCGACCCGCACATACCACTGGTCGGTCAAGTAGGGCTCGACCACTGATCCGCTGCGATCACCCCGGGGGACCATGAGCTTGTGGGCATCAATGCGCACCAGCAGGCCCAGGGCCTCCAGGTCTTCCACGACTTTCTTGCGCGCATCGAAACGGTCCATGCCCCGGTACGCTTCCGGAGCGTCATCGTTGATCTCCGCGTTATCGGTCAGGATGTTGATGATTTCCAGGTCATGGCGCTTGCCGATTTCGTAATCGTTCACGTCATGAGCAGGAGTGATCTTCACGCAGCCGCTGCCGAACTCGGGATCCACATAGGAATCGGCCACGATGGGGATCAAGCGATCACTCAGGGGCAGGCGCACGTGCTTGCCCACCAGGTGGGTGTAGCGTTCATCATCCGGGTGTACCGCCACGGCGGTATCGCCAAGCATGGTCTCCGGACGGGTGGTGGCGACCACCAGCGAGTCGTCACTGCCATCGATGGGGTAACGCAGGTGCCAAAGCTGGCCATCTTCTTCCTGGGAGAGCACTTCCAGGTCGGATAGCGCGGTGTGCAGGACCGGGTCCCAGTTAACCAGGCGTTTGCCCCGGTAGATCAGGCCTTCCTTGTGCAACCGGACAAATACTTCCTGGACGGCTTTTGACAGCCCCTCGTCCATGGTGAAGCGTTCCCGGTTCCAGTCTACCGAGGAGCCCATGCGGCGCAGCTGTCGTGAAATGGTGTTACCGGATTCTTCCTTCCACTCCCAGACTTTTTCCACGAATGCCTCGCGACCAAGATCGCGACGATTCAGTCCCTGGGCATTGAGCTGGCGTTCCACCACCATCTGGGTGGCGATGCCGGCGTGATCGGTGCCTGGCTGCCACAAGGTGTTCTTTCCCTGCATGCGGTGGAAGCGCGTCAGGGTGTCCATGATGGTGTCCTGGAACGCATGCCCCATGTGCAGGGTGCCCGTGACATTGGGAGGCGGGATCATGATGCAATACGGATCACCACTGCCCGAGGGGACGAAGTGCCCGTCCTTTTCCCAGGTCTCGTACCAACGGGTTTCAATGTCTTGGGGGGAGTAAGCTTTATCCATTTCTTGATTCACACGTGCCGGGGCGGTCCGGATTGGGGTGGGTGACTAGTTCGATTCTTCTGTCTGGCTGGCGTTTGCAGCCAGTTGTTCATTCAATACGTCGTCGATCAGTGAAGGCAGTTGTTCCTTAAGGCGGTCAAGCACCTGCTCCAGCAGGGCAGCTTCCATTTCTCTCACGGCACCATGCATTAGTTGGCTGGCCAGGTCGATGGTCTGGGTCGTCAGGTTGGAACGCAGTTCTTCCAGGGTCTGCTCGCTGGGCCAGGCCGGTTCGCTGATCGCCTCGGATGATTCATTGGCTGCCTCAGGTGTCTCGCTGCCTATGTCGTCCAGGACGTCGGGGTCAAACTCGAATCCGGATTCAGATTCCGACTGGGCCTGTGCCTGGCTGGCCACCTCGGCCTGGAGCATGGATTCAACTGCATGGGGCAGAATTACTACCGTGTCGGTAAGTATGGGAATACGTTTTGCAGCCTTGTTGTCGCGCCCTTTGTTTTTGCGTTTCGACATGGCCTAGCCCAACTCGTGCGTGTTCATTGGATACCCGCGATCCCTGTAGAAGCGGAAGCGTTCCCGGGCTTGTTTCCGGGTGGTTTCATTGCCACCCACGATTTCGGCAACCCGTTCGAACCGGCTGAAAAACAGCGGCACCTGCTCAGCAAGGTTTATCAGCAGGTCGCGATGTTCCGGGTCCGGCTCTTCTCCCTGGCCAATGATCACCGGCGAATTCGCAGCGGCCTCCGAGCCAACTATGGCGTGGGGGACGAAGCTGCCATCCCGGTACGTCCATAGTTGATCATCCAGCGAGGCGGCGGACTGCGCAGAATCCGTGTGCAGGAAGATCCGCTGACCCAGGCGATAGGCTTTCTCGGCAATCCTGCAGGCTGTGCGAACACCATCTCCAGAAGCCTGTTCAGCCAAAATGTAAAAATCGACCCGGGTCACTCTGACTCCACGCTTATATGCCAGCCTTGTTCAACAGGAAGTCGATCAGAAGCGGAACCGGACGTCCGGTACTGCCTTTCTGAGCGCCACTCTTCCATGCTGTTCCGGCGATATCCAGGTGCGCCCAGCGCTGACCCTGGGTGAACTTGGACAGGAAGGAGGCGGCAATCAATGCGCCGCCTTCACGGGTGCCCATATTCGAGAAATCCGCAAAGTTGCTCTTCAGGGTTTCTTCGTAGTCCTTGCCGATGGGCAGGTGCCACGCTTCGTCTCCAGCGCGCTTGCCGGCAGCCAGCAATTCGCCGGCCAACTCGTCGTCATTACCCATCAGGCCGGTCAGGAACGGACCAAGGGCAATTACGCAGGCACCGGTCAGGGTGGCGACGTCGATGATCTCGCTGGGCTTGAAGCGCTTGGCGTAGGTAAGTGCGTCGCACAGGATCAGGCGGCCTTCGGCATCGGTGTTCAGAATTTCGATGGTCTTGCCGGACATGCTGGTGACAATGTCTCCAGGCTTGGTGGCTCTGCCGCTGGGCATGTTTTCGCAGGACGGAACCACCGCAATCACATTGATTGGCAGGTTCAGCAGGGCCACGGCGCGCATGGTGCCGATCACTGAGGCAGCGCCATTCATGTCGTACTTCATCTCGTCCATGGCAGGCGGCGGCTTCAGCGAGATGCCGCCGGTGTCAAAGGTGATGCCCTTGCCAACCAGGACCACGGGTGCCTTCGACGCGGCTGCACCCTTGTGCTTGATGACGATCAGCCGTGCGGGTTCTTCGGTGCCACGAGCGACTGATTCAAACGCGCCCATCTTGAGTTTGTGAATTTCTGCCGGGCCCATTACTTCAGTTGTCAGGCTCTTGTGCTCACGCGCCAGCTTCTGGGCTTCACGGGCCAGGTGCGACGGGGTGCAGACGTTGGCAGCGGTATTGGCCAGGTCCTGGGTCAGGGCCATGCCCTGGGTGATGGCCAGGCCTTGTTCGGCGCCGCGCAGTGCCGCGTTGGCGGCTCCACGACTGTCCATGCCGATACCCAGGCGCTTGGTCTTCGGTGCTGGGGGCTTTGGCCCAGTCTTGTGAGCGAGGAAGCGGTAGCTGGCTTTATGCCATGCCTCAGCGGTCATTCGTCCTGCGTACAGCGGTGCGACCAATGCGTCGGTCCCGTGGGTCAGGTAGCTGATGGCATCTGCGGCGCCGGTTTTTGAAGCGGCGGCGATGCCGGCGTTCAATGCGGTGGTCAGGGTGCGCTTGTCCAGCTTGGCCTTGGGGCCCAGTCCTACCAGCAGCAAGCGAGCGCAAGGCATTTTCACCAGGTTGGTAACCAGCAGGGTCTCACCGGGCTTGCCAGAGAAATCTCCGCTTTTGCACAGGTTTGAGATTAATCCCTTGCTCGCCTTGTCCAGCTCCGCTGCGGCCTCGGTCAGGTTACCTTTGGCGTACACGCCTACAATGGCGCAGCCGGTACGCTGCTTGGCAGCAGAACCGCTCTTGGCAAAGAAATTCATAATTCAAACCTCATGTCTTGTTATTGTCGTGCCTACTGATATATGGGCGCTTTTCTGCTTTCTTGTTTCATGAGAAACCCGGAGCCGCTAAACTTGCCGAATATTGCAGGCCGACGCGAAACGGGTTGCTCAGAATTGACAGCAGTGCCGCGAAAGACCGCTAGTTTACTTCAATAGGGCCTACGGGCGAAGGGCGAATATGGGGCTTGAGGCTTGAAAATCCTTAATCGCTACATTCTGCGTGAGGTGTTACTCACCTGGATTGCGGTAACAGTGGTGTTGCTTTTCATCCTGTTGACCAATCAGTTTGCCCGGGTTTTGGGTAAAGCAGCCACTGGTGAGCTGCCTCGTGATGCGGTGGCGGTGCTGCTGGGTCTGACCTCTATCCAGTTCCTGACAGTGCTGATTCCGGTGGCCTTGATGCTGGCAATCATGCTGGGACTCGGCCGAATGTACCGGGATAGCGAGATGGTTGCGGTGCTTGCCTGCGGCATTGGGCCCATTCGCTTGTATCGTCCCCTGATCCTGCTGGCTGCGGTTCTGGCGATGACGATTGGCTGGCTGGCGACGACCGTGACGCCCTGGTCCCTGCGCCTGGCGGAGATTACCCGCTATTCAGCCCAGGAAACCATGGAGTTCGGTAGCCTGGAGCCGGGACGATTCCATTCAGATGGAGACAACAAGACGGTCTTCTTCGCCGAGGCAGTGGCTGAGGACGGTACCCTGTCAAATGTGTTTATTCAGCGCCGCAACGAAGATCGTGTCGAGGTGTCGGTGTCCCGCCAGGGCAAACTGACCCCGGCCGATGAAAACGGCTGGCGCACCATGTTGCTGTTCGATGGCAAACGCTACGAAGGGGTTCCCGGGTCGCCGGAATTCAATCTGATGGAGTTTGCCGAGGAGGGCGTGCCCCTGCGTCCAGCCATCTCCAAGGCCAAGCTGGACAAGACTGAAATGCTGCCATTCAGTGAGTTGCTGGGCAGTGATGACCCGGTACTCATGGCCGAGTTGCAGTGGAGACTTTCCGGTCCGGTGATGATATTTGTGCTGACCCTGCTGGCCGTACCCATGGCGCGTACCAACCCGCGGCAAGGCCGGTATGCCAAGATTCTGTTAGCCATCCTGGTCTACATGCTGTACTCGAACATGCTGGGCGTTTCCCGCTCCTGGATGGAGGATGGTCGGATACATCCGTTGCTCGGCATGATCTGGGTGCATGTACTGATGGCTGGCGTGGGAGTGCTTATGCTGGCTAACCAGTCCCGGATATTCCAGAGGCTTTTCAAGCGGCGGGCCAGGCCGGTGGCGGCATGAATATTCTCGATCGCTACATTCTCAAGGCCATAACCGGAGCCAGTTTCCTTGTGCTGGGAGTGCTGATTGCCCTTACCGGATTCGTGGTGTTCCTTGGAGAACTGGACGATGTGGGCAAGGGATCGTTTGGCGTATGGAACGCAGTTTCCTACTCGCTGTTGATGTTGCCGACCCAGACTTTCGACATGATGCCGGTGGCAGCCTTGATGGGGAGCTTGATGGGCCTGGGTCGCCTGGCGGCGCAAAGCGAGCTAACCGTGATGCGTGCTGCCGGAGTCTCGCCATGGCGATTGGCCTTGTCTGCATTCGGTGTTGGAGTAATCCTGACCGTGTTCACCGGCGCGCTGGGTGAGTTTATTGCTCCTCCGCTGGAGCATTACGCCCTGGCACAGAAGACCATCGCCAAGCACGCAGATGTCCAGTTTGATAATCGTCAAAGCGTCTGGATCAAGCATGAGGGGCAAATTATCAATGCCCGAACCCGTTCCGACGGGAACTGGGAAGGTGGCGTTTTTGTATTCGGTTTTGACCAGGATAGAAATCTAACCAGCATGGGGCGTGCAGAAGGGGCCAGCCTGAGTCCGGATGGGCGCTGGCACCTCGATCAACTGGCTGAATCCAGGTTTGACGGGGGTTCCGTGGTGGCCAGCCTGGAAGAGATCCGGCCGCTTGGTCCCGGCCTGAGTCCCGAGTTGCTGGACCTGTCCGAGGTGCGTCCCCAGACCATGTCGACCCAGGACCTGCACAGCTACGCTAATTATTTACGGGCGAATGACCTGGACGCCAAGAGCTACGACATCATCATGTGGTTTCGAGTGGCGGGAGTGCTGTCGATATTCGTGATGACCACGCTGGCCGTGCCCTTTGTGTTCGGCAGCCTGCGCAGTTCCGGAGGAGGCGTGCGGCTGCTCATCGGCATAATGATTGGTGCGCTCTATTTCCTTGCCAACCGTACCCTGGCCAGCAGTGGCCAGGTGTTCGACCTGAACCCCATCCTGGTGGCAAGCATACCGTCCCTTGTACTGATGCTGGTTACGGTGATCGGGATATCCCGTATTCGCTAGGTGGCCTGGTTCCTGGTCAGCCTCGGGCTGCTTTTTCCATATCGGCGACGGTAATCAGGACCACCCGGGTTCCACTAATCCGGTCGTGCCAGGTCAGCCTGTCCCGGTCCACCAATGCCCACAGGTATCCCATTCCGCAAGGAGCGATAGAAAGCAGCGCTGCAAGGAAGCGGATGCCTGCCTTTGACCAGTTCACCGCCTGCCCGTCGTCGGTCTCCAGTTTCGCTCGCCAGGCGCGCATGCCCAGGGTTTGCCCTCCGTGGGTCCAGAACCCGCAAAAGAATCCCCCCGCGATAATCATCAGGTAGAGCTGGAACCATGGGGCGCCCTGCTCGATGCTCTCGCCACCGGTCAGGATGATGAGGGCGAGCAGGAGGGCGGTAGCCAGCATCCACAGGGCGGCAAGCACCAGGCTGTCGTATAGCAGCGCTCCCAGTCGACGGGGAAATTTAACGACAGGGTGGAGTGGTTGGGCGAGGTGGTCAGGCAATTGTCGAGTCTCCGGGTGGAGTCGGGCGGAGCAGATTGAGGGCGAATGCGGTCCGGTCCGAACCGAACTCGTATGGTATCAGTTGAGAAGGAGCGCGCGCATCTGAATTGGCGTTGGCGCCGACCGCACAGTGTGTTTTCGAATCAGGCTACGGCGGTGCCGGGACTGGTCACCGAGGCATAAAGATAGACGATTTTTTCCGCACAGCGATCCGCATCCTTGTCGGACATTTTGCGAACGCTCGCCCAGATAACACTTTCCCCATTTATTGGAGAAATGCTATGAAGTTCATCAAATAACTCTTTGAATTCATTGTGGATAGGTTCTGGAAGTTCACCCATATCCAGGTCTTCGAGATTGGCCTCAAATGCTTCAGCGAGCCTTTGCTTAATGGGGCCGGGTCCCACAAGCGTGCGGGTCGCCAGGTAAAGTTTTTCCAGATTCTTAGCCATGAGAGGTTTTTTTATATTATAAATCAGTAAGTTATAGCTTTATTATTTCAATGTCTTCTTAGCTTGTTCGCGGCTCTATTCGTTGAGCCTTTATGAAGATTCACTTCTCACAGGCCTATCGACGTCGCTGCATAATCTACACCACTTATTAATCCTTACTCACTGAAAACGCAAGTTTTTTGCAGACTATAAATTTGGAGTTAGTCTGATGCCCAGGGAGAAGTCCTGGATACCCGGGGCATGCCGGGGCGGGTGTTATGTCGCATGCTTGCGTCCCTGGTCTCGGAATTTTCGGCAGTGCTGTGCAGCTCAGTACCGTTGTTATCCGGCCAGCTGGAGGAGGTGGGTTTGCCGAAAATTTTGTGGCGCGTTTGGATAACCGGGCAAGTGATTATCCGGGCTCAATATGAGCTGTTATTGACGGTGGGAGAATCCAGCCGTTAGTGCCAGCCTGGTCTTGCAACCATCGCTGGCGAGCGATGGCCCGACCGGCCTCACTTTCTGCAATCACTCTTGGCCAGCCCGCGTCGAACTCCAGGATGGCGGCCCGTTCATCCAGGTGTTCACGCTCATTGATTGTGAGGTCTTTGCTGTTTAGCGGATGCATTATTCCAGTCCTGTTGTGGTGGGTCCTGATTTGCTTACCAGTGTCTCCCACTGACAGGCTCACCAGCTGCGCCTGGTCATACATCGTGTTTCGTTCGATACAGCAGGTTGCCCGGTGGGTTCGGCGAGGACGGGGCACAGGGGCTGGAACGAGGGCGGCCAGGTGGGCATCGGCAGAAGGCAGTCCGGGATAGGACGCCGGTCAAAATGCTTTGGGGGCAGCATCAAGTCGGTCTGGCCGGACTGGCAGCAAAACACGGAAGAGGGAAAAATGGCGCTCCCTAGGGGATTCGAACCCCTGTTGCCGGCGTGAGAGGCCAGAGTCCTAACCACTAGACGAAGGGAGCGCAGACGATTGCTTTAAAGAATCGTACCGCATGGTGCGGCGGCTGCTATTATACGGTCCTTCTTAATAAGCTCAAGTGGAGCCGTCATATTGCAGTCTGAGCAACCTGACACCGGGCGAGTAAACCCCGTCGTCATTCCAAGGCCCGAACACAATGTTTCCCGGGCCGGTATATCAAGAGAATCGTTGAAGGTCTTGTACCGCCTCAAGGAAGCAGGCTACCAGGCGTTCATGGTCGGTGGTGGTGTGCGTGACCTGCTCCTGGGGCGTGAGCCCAAGGATATCGACGTGGTTACCAATGCGCATCCGGAACAAGTAAAGCAGTTGTTCCGCAACAGCCGGCTGATCGGGCGCCGATTCCGCCTGGCTCATGTGCATTTTGGACGTGAATATATCGAGGTCGCCACATTCAGGGCGAATGCCGACGACATTGAGGAAACCGATCCTGACCACCAGTTGGATCATGGCGGCCGGATTATCCGGGACAATGTTTACGGGACCATTGACGAAGACGTCTGGCGCCGTGATTTCACTGCAAATGCGCTGTATTACAACATCGCCGATTTCTCCATCTGGGATTATTGCGGCGGTGCCCAGGATGTCCGGGATGGGATACTCCGGTTAATTGGCGATCCGGAAACCCGCTATCGCGAGGATCCGGTGAGGATGCTCCGGGCGGTACGTTTCGCCGCCAAGCTGGGATTCAGGCTGGATCCGGCCACCGAGGAGCCGGTTCACAGGCTGGCCTCGCTGATAGAACAGGTTCCTCCGGCAAGGTTGTTTGAAGAGGTTCTCAAGCTATTCCAATCCGGCCATGCCGCAGCTTCCTTCGATTTGCTGCAGCACTTTGGCCTTTTCAAAGTATTGTTTCCCGAGTCGGATCGGGTGCTTGGCGAGGAGCAGGCTGGAGATTTCCGTATCCTTATCCAGCAGGCACTGAATAACACCGACGCGCGTATCGCCGAGGGATTGCCGGTAACCCCGACTTTCCTGTTTGCGGTGCTGCTCTGGGGCCCCATCCGGGAATTGGCCCAGGCCAAGCTGGCCAGTGGCATGAGTGAGTTCGCCGCCCTGAACGAGGCAGGCGATGAAGTGATCGCGGCCCAGCAGGCGTTTGTTTCAATCCCACGCCGTTTCTTCATTCCGATGCGTGAGATGCTGGCAATGCAGCCCCGTTTTTTGAACAGGCAGGGAAAACGCGCCTCGCGACTGTTGGGGCATCCGCGCTTTCGTGCCGCGTATGACTTCATGTTGTTGAGAGCCCAGGCCGGTGAGGTGGATGCCGAAACTGCCCAGTGGTGGACGGAGATCCAGACGAAAAATCCCGAGCAGCAAGGCAAGGAAATTGGGTCCGGGGGCGATAAGCCAGCCGGTGCAACTCGCAAGCGCAGGCGTCGCAGACGTCCTCGCAAGGCTGCCACACCTTCTAACGATGCCTAGTTCTCGGAGATGGTCGCCCGCATACGTCGGTTTGGGCGCGAACCTGGATCAGCCCGTGGAGCAATTGCGAAAAGCAGTTAGCTTGCTGGGCATTGTTAACGATGCCCGCCTGGTATTTGTATCACCTGCATACAGTTCGCGACCCATGGGTCCCCAGGATCAACCTGACTATGTCAACGCGGTGGCAGGCCTGGTGACCACTCTGGAGCCGCTGGAATTGCTCGACGCCCTGCAAGGCATTGAAAACCAGATGGGCAGGGTGAGGGATGGGGAACGCTGGGGCCCCAGGGTCATAGACCTGGACCTGCTAGTATTTGCTGGCGTGGTCATGAATGGCGAAAGACTGGTTTTGCCTCACCCCGGTATTCATGAACGCAGTTTTGTCCTGTATCCTCTCGCGGATATAGCGCCCTCGCTGAAAGTGCCCGGTCTCGCTAGTGTCGAGTCGCTGCGCGCAGCGGTCCCCGGAGATGATCTCCATCGCCTGGAAGAAAGCCTGATTTAATGGATTCCAAGACTGGCAAATATATTGTCATTGAAGGCCCGATTGGGGTCGGCAAGACCAGCCTGGCAAAGCGCCTGTCGGCGAGTTTTGGCAGTGATCTTCTGCTGGAGCAGGCAGAAGAGAATCCGTTCCTGGAGAAGTTTTATCGAAACCCGGGTTACGGCGCTTTCCCCACCCAGCTCTTTTTCCTGTTCCAGCGAGCAAGACAGATGGCTGAATTGCGTCAGGGGGATATGTTCAAGCCGGTTTGGGTTTCAGATTTCCTGCTGGACAAGGATCGTCTGTTTGCCCGGATGAATCTGGATAATGACGAGTACCTGCTTTACGAGCAGGTATTCGAACGGCTGGCAATTGATGCCCCCGAGCCGGACCTGGTGATTTACCTGCAAGCGTCTGTGGACGTTCTCCTTGAGCGCATAACCCTGCGCGGAATCGAATACGAGCAAAGCATCAAGCGCGATTATCTGGAGCGTCTGATGGATTCCTATTCAAGATTCTTCCACGATTACGATCGGTCACCGTTACTGATCGTCAACGCCGGAGAAATCGACCTTGTCAGGAACGAAACTGACTACGAACAACTCTTTGACGTAATATGCAAAGTGGATGGTGGGCGACATTACTTCAACCCGGGTACCAGGTCACTGGTGTAGCCGATGAGTGATGTTGCATCTTGCTGTCCGTTGATTCATTCTGCCGGCTCTCACCGAGGCCTCTAATGTATAAGCAACTTCAACAACGCGGCACAGAACGCCCCCCTGTGAATGTATCTACCCTGGCGCGTATGAAGAACAAGGGCGAGAAGATTTCTTGTTTGACGTGCTACGACGCCAGTTTTGCAATCCTGGTGGACGAGGCCGGAGTGGACCTTGTCCTGGTGGGTGATTCCCTGGGCATGGTGATCCAGGGCTACGACACCACGGTGCCGGTGACCGTAGATGACATTATTTATCACAGCCGTGCGGTTGCCCGCACGCTGGTAAGGCCGTTGCTCGTGGCAGACATGCCATTTATGAGTTATTCGACCCCCGAGCAAGCACTGACCAATGCGGTTCGCATGATGCAGGAAGGCGGGGCGCAGATGGTCAAGCTCGAAGGTGGAGCCGGTCAGGTAGAAGTAGTTCGATACCTGGCTTCACATGATATTCCGCTGTGCGCTCACCTTGGACTCAAGCCCCAGTCGGTGCACAAGATTGGTGGCTTCAAGGTACAGGGTCGCGAAAACGAAGCGGCCGAGGCCATGCGTCGCGATGCCAAGATGTTGCAGGACGCAGGTGCTGACATTGTATTGCTGGAGTGCATCCCCTCGGAATTGGGCGCACAGATTGCGAAGGACCTGCATGTGCCGGTGATCGGAATTGGTGCTGGCCCTGATGTGGACGGCCAAATCCTGGTGCTGTACGACATCCTCGATATTACCCCCGGGCGCAAGCCGCGCTTTGTGAAGAACTTCATGATAGAGGGGGGCAGTCCCCTGGGCGCCATGGAGGCCTTTTGTGCTGAAGTGAAGGCGGGAACATACCCTGCTCCAGAGCACTGTTTTTCCTGATTGACTACCATGGCCCTGTTGCCATTGCCGGAATAAAAGTATGAGCTCCTTGCAAATTCAGCACACCATCTCGGGGGCCAGGGAAGTCATCAGGCAGTGGCTCGCATCTGGTGAAAGTGTTGTCCTGGTTCCCACCATGGGAAATCTCCACGCCGGCCACATGAGTCTTGTGCATCGCGCCAGGGCCCTGGCCGATCGCGTCGTAGTCAGTGTATTTGTAAATCCCCTGCAGTTTGGTCCCAGTGAAGATTTCGCTGCTTACCCACGCACCCCGGAACAAGACCAGGAGTTGCTTGACGTAGCTGATGTGGATTTATTGTTCGAGCCTTCGGTTGAGGAAATGTATCCCGATGGCAAGGAAGGAACTGCGGTTGTTGAAGTGCCAGGAATATCCGATGTGCTTTGCGGTGCACACCGTAGTGGGCATTTCGTCGGCGTCGTGACCGTTGTCACCAAGCTGTTTAATATTATCCAGCCTACCGTTGCGGTGTTTGGAGAGAAGGATTTCCAGCAGTTGTTCATCATCCGTCGAATGGTTGAAGATCTTAATTCTCCCGTTCAGATAGTGTCGGTTCCGACACGCCGTGAGGATGATGGGCTGGCCATGAGTTCTCGTAATCGCTACCTGAGTCCGGAGCAAAGGCCGGTTGCTGCAGGTTTGTATGCCACTTTGCAGCAAGTCGCCCAGCGAGTTCAATCTGATGATGACGCGCTGGAAGACATTGAAGATTGGGGCAAGGGGCAGCTCGAGGAATTGGGTTTTGTGCCTGATTATCTTTCAATCCGCGAGCGACATGGCCTTGCGTCGCCGTCTTCATCGGATTCAGATCTTGTGGTGTTGGTGGCGGCTCGCCTGGGCTCCGTAAGACTTATCGATAACCTGGCTATCGACCGGGTGTAACCAGCGTTCTAGCTACAGACTCTGTCACGGCCCTGAAGTTTTGCCCGGTACAGCGCTGAATCTGCGTCATTCAGTAGCGATTCCAGAGTATGTGCGGCTTTCATGCAGGCAATTCCCACAGAAATGGTAATCGGTGGTTTGCCGTCGCTCCCTGCGTCGGTGTCCAGGCTCTCATGCACTGCCTTGCGCACGCGTTCCGCGATGGAGAAAGCCTCTTCCATATCGGTTTCCGGAAGTAGCACAGCAAATTCATCCCCCCCGTAACGGGCGATCATATCGCTGGGTCGGAAATGCTCTCTCAATGCTGACGCGACGTGGCAAAGCGCGTGGTCACCGGCCAGGTGTCCGTGCTGGTCATTGAAGTTCTTGAAGTAGTCCACGTCCAACATCATGAAGGTTGCTTGAACACCGTCATCCTGCATACGGGTCAACCTGCGCCGGAACATATCTTCCATCCAGTGACGGTTATGCAATTCGGTCAGTGCGTCGGTGACGGCATTGCGCTGGTATTCCCGAATCATGTCGGAACTGCCGGCAATCGCCTGGTTATCATTGCGTAGCCTGGAGGAGAGTACGCGCAATATGTTTCGAGAAAACGCATGGGATGTCTCGATGAGTTCCCATAGCATTTTTTTATCCAGCACCATCAGGTGACATTCACTTTCAGCAATCACCCAGGCAGAAGGATCCTTTTCCTCGATGATGGACATTTCACCGGCGCAATCGCCAGCCTCCAGCGTTAAAAACGCCTGGGAATCGGGTGATTCCAGGTGAACCCGCATTTGGCCTGACAGGATCAGGTAGACGAATTGATTGGGGATCTCGGGCGAGAGCAGGGTCTCTCCCTCGCCAATATCGCGACGGGTAGTCCTGGCCAGGCAGGATGCCACCAGGTATTCCTCAACCCCACGAAACATTCGCAGGCCCGCGAACAGGGCAGCTTCGCTCTGTGTAGAGGCTACTTGGTCGGTCGGGCTGTTATCAGTCATTGCGCCTGTATCCAACTCGTCCCTTTTTGAACTTCCCTGCATTGGGTGCACACCATCCTGGTTGCCGATTATGCTCGGCCGTCATTGTATCTTAAGCTGAGAATACTTGGCGTAAGCACAATAAAGTGTGTATCCAGTCTCACTTTTTAACATAAGCAAGGCCGGGGTGTTGATCTCACACCCTGGTTTTCGACCGCTCAATCTGTTGTCGCGTGGCGATCCAGGGCCCATTCCACATGTTCTCTGACCATCGCTGAAGTGTGTTCCCGTCTTGATTCTAGTGCATCTGTCACTTGCTGGCTGGCCGGGGCGTTTCCCAGGGCAACGGCGATATTTCTCAACCATCGATCATGGCCTATGCGACGGATGGCGCTTCCCTGGGTTCTTGCCATGAAGGTTTCCTCGTCCCAGGCGAACAGTTCCACCAGCTCAGGTGAGTCCAGCGAATGCCTTGGGGAAAAGTCATTTTCCGGCGTTGGCTGGGCAAATTTATTCCAGGGACAAAAAATCTGGCAGTCGTCACATCCATAGATCCGGTTGCCCATCATGGGACGCAGGTTCTCGGGAATACTGCCGTGATGCTCAATAGTCAGGTATGAAATGCACAGCCTGGCGTCCAACTGGTAGGGAGCGATGATGGCGCCGGTAGGGCAGACATCAATGCATGCCCGGCAACTGCCGCAATGATCGTCGGCTTTCTCATCGACCGGCAGGGGCAGGTCCGTGTACAGCTCCCCAAGGAAAAACCATGAGCCGGATTTTTTATTTATCAGGTTGGTGTGCTTGCCCTGCCAGCCCAGTCCAGCCTTGTTGGCCAGGGGTTTTTCCAGGACCGGGGCGGAGTCGGTGAAGACGCGATAGCCGAAGGAGCCGATCTCCTGTTCTATCCTGGCGGCCAGTTGTTGCAAGCGCTTTCGGATGAGCTTGTGATAGTCCCGGCCAAGGGCGTAACGAGAGATATAGGCCTTGTCCGTCTGCAGCAGCAGTTCTTCCGGATCGGCGCCCTTGCCAGGCAAGTAATCCATCCGTGCGGAGATAACCCGGAGTGTCCCGGGAACCAGTTCCTCGGGGCGACTGCGCAGGGTGCCGTGGCGCTGCATGTAGTCCATGTCGCCGTGCATGTCTTGTTCAAGCCACTGGTTCAGGCGATCTTCGTGCTCACCCAGGTCGATGTCGGCAATGCCGATCTGCTGAAAGCCCAATTGCTCACCCCAGAGTCGAATTTTTTCGACCAGGCGGTGTAAATTGGTGTTGTCTTGAAATTTCATTGCAGTATTCGAATCCGGCAAGCCTCGGGGCAAGTATAATGGTCAGCATGATATCCGCTGGAGAAAAAATATTTTCTGCCGACCAGGTGCGCGGGCTGGATCGTCGCGCTATCGATGAATTCGGCATTCCCGGTTACACCTTGATGTGCCGCGCCGGTCAGGCCCTGTTGGAGGCGGTGGTTGATCACTTCCCCAAGGTCAGGAGCCTGTTGGTGATTTGCGGTGCCGGCAACAATGCTGGCGATGGGTACGTGATGGCGCGCCTGGCCAGGCGCAGTGGCTACCGGGTCAAAGTTATTACCCTTAGTGATCCGGTATTGCTCAAGGGTGATGCCAGGGAAGCCTACGATGACTGGCAAAAAGACGGCGGCAGGGTCCAGGGTTGGAGTGCGGAGGCGCTCGACCAGTGCGACCTGGTCGTGGATGCCATCCTGGGTACCGGGCTGGAGCGGCCCCTGGAGGGTTTGTTCCGGGAAGTGGTAGAGGCGATCAATGCCGGCTCAAGACCAGTGCTGGCAGCGGACATCCCGACTGGATTGAATGCAAACACCGGATCCGTGATGGGGGTCGCGGTGCAGGCTGACATGACGGTGACCTTTGTCGGACGCAAGGTGGGTTTTCACCTGGGTAATGGCGCGGACTGTGTGGGACGCTACTTGTTTGCGGATCTGCAGGTGCCCAAGAAGGTGCTTGAGGACTCGAGCTTTATTGCCAGGTTAATTTCCCCTGATTTGCGCCGCCAGGTGTTACCGCCAAGACAGCGTACCGCTCACAAGGGTGATAACGGCCGGGTGCTGGTTATCGGCGGCGGGCCGGGTATGCCCGGTGCGGTGTGCCTGGCTGGCGAGGCGGCGCTGCGTTCTGGCGCCGGCCTGGTCACGGTGGCCACCTTGCCTGAGCACGTGCCTGTCGTGCTCTCCGGACGTCCGGAACTTATGTGTCTGGGTGTGCGCAAGGACAAGGACTTGCAAGCGGCCCTGGATAAGGCTGATGTGGTGGTGGCGGGGCCGGGTCTTGGTCAGGATGAATGGTCCCAGCAGATGTATAACGCGGCATTGGCCTCGGGCTTGCCGCTGGTTCTGGATGCCGATGCCCTGAACCTGCTGGCGAAACAACCGGTGCGGCGCAGTCATTGGGTCCTGACCCCGCACCCGGGTGAAGCGGCCAGGCTGCTTGGCACCTCCGGAGTTATCGTGCAGAACGACCGGCTGGTGGCAGTGCAGCGCATCGCCGAGTCTTATGGTGGTGTGGCGGTTCTCAAGGGCGCCGGAACCCTGGTAAGCCAGGCCGGGGAGCATCCCTGGATATGCGATCGAGGTAACCCGGGAATGGCTGCACCGGGTATGGGTGATGTGCTTGCCGGGGTGATCGCCGGACTTGCCGCCCAGTGCAAGGACCTGGATGCGGCCGCACGCCTGGGCGTGTTGGCTCATGCCTGTGCCGGGGATTTGGCGGCGGTCAGGGGAGAGCGAGGACTGCTTGCACGAGATTTGATGATGCCGCTGAGGAAGTGGCTCAATGGCCTTGTCAAAATGGACGATCGGAATGAGCGAGACTGACAACACCTGGTTCCTGCCGGGACCTGAAGATACCGACAGGCTGGCCAGTGCCGTGGCTGGGTCGTTGATGGAATTGAGTCGCGAAGGGCCTATTTGTGTTGCCCTCCAGGGCGAACTCGGGGCGGGCAAGACCAGCTGGGTTAGAGCCATGATCCAGAGTTCCGGGTACGTGGGCAGGGTGGTCAGTCCGACCTATACGCTGCTGGAGCCCTATAGCGTTGGCGAGTTCACGGTGCTGCACCTGGACTTGTATCGGCTCTCGGATCCGGGTGAGCTGGAATTCCTGGGTCTGGAAGACATGGTTGCTCCGTTGACCATCATTTGCGCGGAATGGCCGGAGCGGGGAGAGGGTGTCCTGCCGTCTCCTGACCTGGAATTACGGTTCTCCTACAAGGGTGATGGCAGGCAGTTGCAGGTGCTTCCCTTCAGTGAGCCGGGCAGGCGCTGGCTTGAGACCGTGGCTCGCCAGGCCCGGGCACTTGGATTGTAACTAACTGAATAAACTTTATTTTTTGGATTTTCTGCAAAAATGCGGGATTCTCTCTCAATGAAGTTGAATGTTAGGGGCGATTATTCAAAAAATTCTAGGTAATCCGCATATCTTGCTAATTTAATAGGATTTATTCTTGATTTCTTCCCGTTAGGTTAGTTACATTTGTCATATTCCGTGATTAGTGGGTCGGATCACATGCGTAGCGTTTTAGCGGGAATCCTCTTCTGTTGTCTTGTTCCATCGTCGGTTTGGGCCGGTGGACAGCTTGATGGTGTCCGTCTTTCCGACCATGAGGGCAAGACCCGGGTGGTGCTGGATATGACCGCTTCGGCCAAGCCCAAGTTGATGACCCTGCGTAATCCCAATCGCCTGGTAATTGACCTGCCCGGATTCTCGGTAGCGTCCAATGCAAAGATCGCCACCGGTAGGGGCGTTGTCAGATCTATTCGTACCGCTACCCAGGCCAATGGAGATCTGAGGGTGGTGCTGGACCTGAGTGAGACCGCCAAGGCCAGCGAGTCACGCCTGGCTCCCGGTGGCGGCTATGGACATCGCTTGTTGTTTGACCTGTCCACCTCGTCCCAGCGTACTGCCAGGAAGACATTCACAGAAGCTGCGGGCGCTGGTCGTGATGTAGTTGTTGCAATTGATGCCGGCCATGGGGGTAAAGACCCCGGTGCCAGTGGCCGCAAGGGCACTCGAGAAAAAGATGTCGTGCTGGCGATCGCACGCAAGTTGGCCAAGCGGGTAAACGAGCAGCCTGGCATGAAAGCGGTGCTTACCCGGGACGGCGATATATTCCTGAATCTGCGGGACCGGATGGTGAGGGCGCGAAACAATGGCGCCGACTTGTTTATTTCCATCCACGCGGATGCGGTGGACAGTGCCCAGCCCCGGGGTGCCTCGGTGTATGTGGTGTCTGACAAAGGCGCTACCAGCGAAGCGGCCAAATTATTAGCGGATCGTGAGAACGCTGCAGATCTCAGGGGCGGTGTGAACCTGGGTGATCAAGAGGACATGGTGGCCCAGGCCTTGCTGGACATGTACCGGGATTTGACGGAAGCCGGAGCCGAGAAAGCGGGCAAAGAGGTTTTGCAGGAATTGGGCGGGGTTGGCAAGCTACATCGCTCGGAGGTCCAGCGAGCCGGATTCGTGGTGCTCAAGTCACCTGACGTGCCCTCCATTTTGGTAGAGACGGCTTTCATCTCCAATCCCACCGATGAGAAGAACCTGCGTTCCAGCGCACATCAGCAGAAGGTGGCCGACGCAATCCTCAGAGGCGTGGTGGACTACTTCAACAAGGCGCCGCCTGAAGGTACCTTGCTGGCCCAGAAAGGCCCCCAGAAGGTGCAGGGACCTGCAGGTGGTTCCCAGAAACACGTCATTGCGCGCGGAGATACGCTCTCCGGTATTGCCTATCGTTACAACGTGAGCCTTCGCAACCTGCGTAGCGCCAATGGCTTGCGCAATGACCGGATTCGAGTGGGCCAGGTGCTGAGCATTCCCACCACCTGATCCGGTTCGGTTTGGCGGCGACACTCCCTTGGGGCATCATGCCCTTTTAGCCTGATTGCTGTCCGCCATGTTTATCCGAGAACTCCCTTCCCAACTTGTAAACCAGATCGCTGCCGGCGAGGTCATTGAACGCCCGGCATCGGTGATTAAGGAGTTGGTTGAAAACAGCCTGGACGCAGGCGCCTCCAGGGTAGAGGTCGAGATTGAGCAGGGCGGAATGCGCCTGTGCCGGGTTCGCGATGATGGAATTGGCATCGCCCCGGGAGAGCTGGCCATGGCATTGGCCAGGCACGCGACCAGCAAGATCGCCAGCATGGAAGACCTGGAGCAGGTGTTGACCCTGGGGTTCAGGGGAGAAGCGCTGCCCAGTATTGCCTCGGTTGCCCGATTGAGCCTGGCCTCCAGGCAGGCCGACGCCGAGCATGGATGGAAAGTGTCGGCTGACCAGGGTGTGATCAGCGAACCGGTGCCCGATGCGAATGCACCGGGAACCACCATCGACGTCCAGGACCTGTTTTACAACGTACCCGCCAGGCGCAAGTTCATGCGTACCGAGCGCACCGAGTTCGGCCATATTGACAAGTTGATCAGGCGACTTGCCCTGGGTAATTTCGAGGTTGAATTCAGGCTGCTGCATCAGCGTAAGCCGGTGCTGAGATTGCCCGCCGCACTGGACCAGGCGGCCAGGGAACAACGGGTCGCCGATGTATGCGGCAGCGCCTTCGCCGAGCAGTGCCTGTTTGTGGATCACGAGGCGGCAGGAATGCGCCTGTGGGGCTGGTTGGGGTTGCCCACGTTTTCTCGAAGTCAGCCTGACTTGCAGCACGTCTATGTGAACGGCCGAATGATTCGGGACAAGCTGGTCTCTCATGCCCTGAAAATGGGCTACAGGGATGTGTTGTTCCACGGTCGTCAGCCGGCCTATGTGTTGTTTATTGAAATGAATCCTGCGCTGGTGGATGTGAATGCCCATCCCACCAAGCAAGAGGTGCGTTTCAGGGACAGCCGCATGGTGCATGGATTCCTGTATCGCACCGCCGAGCAGGCCCTGGCCCAGACGAGACCGGGATCTCAGGCTCCGGAGTCCCCGGGCATGCAGTCGCCTACCCGGATGTTTGAGGGCGAGTCGGTATCTGTGCCGACATCCCAGCAACCAATGAGTCTTTTGCTTGGCAGTGGCCAGGCGCCCCAGGCTGGCCACCGGGGAAGTACCTCGGTGCGGGAGCAAATACGCGCCTATGCAAATCTTCATCCCTCCGCCCAGGGTCCGGACGTGGCTGCTCCCCCGGAGCAGTCCGAGTATCCCCTGGGCTTCGCGGTTGCCCAGTTGCACGGGGTCTATATCCTGGCGCAAAACCAGTCGGGCCTGGTGGTGGTGGATATGCATGCGGCCCATGAGCGCATCACTTACGAGCGGCTCAAGCGATCCATGGCAGAGGGGGCGATCAAGGCGCAGCCCATGCTGGTGCCGCTGGCCATTGCCGTCTCGGAGCGCGAGGCGGACCTGGCAGAGCAGCGGGCTGAATGGTTTGCAGAGCTGGGATTTGAGGTAGGCAGGACTGGCCCATCCAGTATTACGATCCGGCAGGTGCCGGCGCTGTTACGGGATGTGGATGTCGATCAACTGGTCCGGGATGTGTTGGCAGATTTGACTGAACACGGAGAGACCCGGCGCCTGGAAGAGGCGAGTAACGAGCTGTTATCCACCATGGCCTGCCATGGCTCGGTCAGGGCTAATCGTCGTTTAAGTCTGGATGAAATGAACGCCTTGCTCAGAGAAATGGAGACTACAGACAGGGCCGATCAGTGTAATCACGGCAGGCCAACCTGGACCCAGATAAGCATGGCTGAGATGGACAAGTTGTTCCTGCGCGGACGCTAGCAATGGATGATTCGCGTCCGACGGTGATTTTTCTCATGGGTGCGACGGCCTCGGGCAAGACCAGCCTGGCGGTGGACCTGGCAGAGAAACACGACTGCGAGCTTGTCAGTGTGGATTCAGCCCTGGTGTACCGGGGGATGGAT
The DNA here is from genome assembly GCA_937128475.1 of uncultured Chromatiales bacterium. Lineage (GTDB taxonomy): Bacteria > Pseudomonadota > Gammaproteobacteria > Steroidobacterales > BM003 > CAKZML01. The sequence continues at coordinate 7,731 of CAKZML010000107.1, read as the reverse complement.
ATAGGTACCGCGAAACCCGATGCTGAGACCCTTGCTCGTGCCCCCCATCGATTGATTGATATCCGGGATCCGGAGCAAAGTTATTCCGCTGGTGAGTTCCGGCGGGACGCCCTGCAGGCAATCGATGACATCCACCGGGCCGGAAAAGTGCCTGTGCTGGTGGGCGGAACCATGCTGTATTACCGGGTTCTGGAGCAGGGGATCGCCCCCTTGCCCCAGGCAGATCCCGACTACCGGCGGCAACTGGATGAGCGAGCTGCCGGCCAGGGCTGGGAAGTCTTGCATGCAGAGTTGGCCAAGGTTGATCCCGAGTCGGCCCAAAGAATTCAGCCTGCAGATTCTCAGCGTATCCAACGGGCCCTGGAGGTTCATCACCTCAGTGGTGAGAGTTTGACCGACCTGCACGCCAGGGCTGAATCCCAGGTCTTGCCATTTGAGGTCAGGAAATTTGCCCTCTGGTTGGAGGACAGGAAGCTGTTGCACCGGCTGATTGCCCAGCGATTTGAGCAGATGATGGAGCAGGGGTTTCTTGAGGAAGTGCGGGGGCTGGCGGCCCGTCCCGGGTTCTCGCCAGATCTTCCGTCCATGCGGGCGGTGGGCTACCGGCAGCTGTTGGAGCATTTGAGCGGTGGCAAGAGTCTGGATGATGCCTGTGCCAGCGCATTGGCCGCCACCCGGCAGCTGGCCAAGCGGCAATATACCTGGATGCGATCCCAGCAGAATCTGGTTTGCCTGGACGCACTGGATCCGGCGGCTCGCGAGCAGGTTTACCGCGCAGTGGGAATGGCTGGAAAAGCCATATAAACCCCATATTAGTAGATGGTGATGTCCAAGCCTGTGATACAATTCCTGTCCGGTCGGCGGGAAGTAATGACCGATCGATAGAATTGAACTCAGCTGCCCCGGGGATACTGAGTATGTTAACTATCAAGGAGACAACGATGGCCAAAGGTCAATCGCTGCAAGATCCTTTTTTGAACGCCCTGCGTAAAGAAAAAGTTCCAGTGTCAATTTACCTTGTCAATGGCATCAAGTTGCAGGGCCAGGTCGAATCATTTGATCAGTTCGTGGTGTTACTGCGTAACTCGGTCAGCCAGATGGTCTATAAGCACGCTATTTCTACTGTTGTTCCTGCGCGGAATGTCCGCGTTCCTATGGGCGACGAAGAAATTGTCGAGGCTGACTAGGGGCTTTCTGCCCCGGGAGAGCCCAATTGTTTGAACGTCCTCGTAGTGGCGAGCGCGCACTGCTCGTTCACCTTGGGCTGGGTGAGGCGGTACCGAAGGATGTTCAGGACGAGTTCGAAGAGCTCGCGCGTTCAGCCGGTGCTGATCCCCTTGAGACCATCGCCTGCGTCAGACACCGCCCGGATTCCCGCTTTTTTGTTGGCACAGGCAAAGCCGATGAAATTCAAGCTGCCGTAAAGCAGCTCGGCGCGGAACTGGTGCTGTTCAACCATTCCCTTTCTCCCAGCCAGGAACGAAATCTGGAGCGTCACCTGGAATGCCGGGTGCTGGATCGGTCCGGCTTGATTCTGGATATCTTTGCCCAGCGTGCCCGCTCTCACGAGGGTAAGCTGCAGGTTGAATTGGCTCAGTTGCGCCATCTGTCCACCCGGCTGGTCCGGGGCTGGACTCACCTTGAACGGCAAAAAGGCGGTATCGGATTGCGCGGTCCGGGTGAGACCCAGCTGGAAACCGACAGGCGATTGCTGGGCAATCGTATTCGCACCCTGAACGCGCGCCTGGAGCAAGTGGACAAGCAACGAGAGCAGGGCCGTCGCACCCGCAAGAAAGCTGAAGTACCGACTATTTCCCTGGTTGGTTATACCAACGCCGGCAAGTCCACCTTGTTTAATGCCTTGACCAACTCAGAGGTCTACGCGGCGGACAAGCTGTTTGCCACCCTGGACCCTACACTGCGCAAGCTGGAGCTGGCCCCGGGGCTGGAAACCGTGCTGGTGGATACGGTGGGTTTCGTCCGGGACCTGCCCCATGAGCTGGTCGCGGCGTTCAAGTCCACCCTGGTTGAGACCCGTGACGCGACCTTGTTGCTGCACGTGGTGGATGCCCATGATCCCGAGCGCAGAGAAAGAATCGGCCAGGTGGACGAAGTGCTTGAGGATATCGGCGCAGAGAGCGTGGATCAGCTCCTGGTGTTCAACAAGATTGACCTCTCTGGTGATGAACCGCGCCTTGAGCGGGATGGCCAGGGACAGGTGCGCAGCGTATTTGTCTCGGCGGTGACCGGCGAGGGCCTCGATTTGCTTCTCCAGGCGCTGCACGAGCGCCTGGGTGGGGAATTGCTCAGGGGCGATTTACACCTGGAGTCGGGAGAGGGTCGAATTAGGGCCCTGCTGTATGACTTGTCGGCCATCCAGGGTGAAACCGAACTGGAAGAGGGCGGTTGGACGCTACAGGTAGTGATTCCAAGGCGCAAACTGGCCCGTCTTGTCAGCAAGGAGGGCCTGGATCCCCAGCGATTTGATATTGCGCCTTGTACCGCAGACCTCAGCTTCCTACAATCGGGGGTTCAGACAGGCAGCGCCTGAACCAGTACTCCATACAATCAGTGGAAGAAGATTATTTATGTCTTGGAATGAACCGGGAAAAGATGAGAATCCGTGGGGCAAGCCCCGTGGTCAGGAAGGACCCCCAGACCTGGATGAAATCGTCCGTAATCTCCAGAAGCGCTTCGGCGCCATTTTTGGCGGTGGTGGATCAGGCTCCGGAGAGGGAAAGAATAGCGGCGGCAAAGGCGTGCTTGTCATCCTTGGCCTGTTGCTGGTCGCCTGGATTGCTGGTGGGTTTTACTCGCTGGATGCATCGGAGCGGGGCGTCGTGCTGCGCTTTGGCGCGGCAAACCGGACAACAATGCCCGGCCTGCACTGGCGGCCATGGCCCATTGAAACTGTCGAAAAGGTTAATGTGTCGAGCATCCAGCGCTTTGACTACAAGACCCAGATGCTGACCGCGGATGAAAACATCGTGGATATCGCCATGAGCGTGCAGTTCCGTTATGCCGACATCAACAAAGTCTTGTTCAATATTCGTAATCCCAGCCAGACCCTCCAGGATGTGAGCGAAAGCGCCATCAGGGAAGTGGTGGGTAAGGCCAATGCAGAACTCGTGTTGGGCGAAGGGCGCGAGGAACTTGTGGTCAAGGCCAAGGACCTGCTTCAGCTGACGCTGGACGAATATGGTTCAGGCATCGAAGTCACGTCTTTGAACCTGATCGACGCCAAGCCGCCTCAGCAGGTGCTGGCTGCGGTGGATGATGCCACCAAGGCTCGTGAGGATCGTGACCGCCTGCGTTTGGAAGCAGAAGGTTATTCGAATGACATACTGCCCAGGGCGCGAGGCGCTGCACAGCGGCAATTGGAAGAAGCCCAGGCATACAAGGAAGAGATGATCGCCGAGGCACAAGGTAACGCCCATCGATTCCTGGCGGTTCTGACCGAGTACCAGAAGGCCCCCGGGGTCACCCGTGAGCGTCTTTACCTGGAAACGATAGAGGAAGTTCTGGGTAATGCGTCCAAGGTCATCGTCGATACCGATGGCAGCGGAAACCTGATCTACCTGCCCATGGATAAGTTGTTGGAATCACGAGGCCGTTCTATGGGCGGATCGACCGACAGCGTAGAGTCCGCGGAAGCGATCCCTGAAAATCCCGGGATACGAAGTGGAAGTGATCGTCGCAGCAGGGGGACCAGATAATGCAAACACGTTTATACGGATTGCTGGCCGTGTTGGGCGCACTGTTCCTGGTATTGAGTATGTCGGTGTTCGTGGTTCACGAGCGCGAACAGGCCATCAAGTTCCGCTTTGGTGAAATCATCCGCGCGGACTTCGAGCCGGGACTGCATTTCAAGGTTCCATTTGTTAATAACGTCATCAAGTTTTCTGACCAGATACTGACCCTGGATAATCGCCCCGAGCGATACCTGACAAGTGAGCGCAAGTTCGTGCTGGTGGATTTCTTTGTCAAGTGGCGTATCAGCGACGTGACCGGTTTCTATATTTCCACTGCCGGCGATGAGTTGATGGCATCCCAACGTTTGTTTGCGATCATCACCGATAGTCTTCGGAAAGAATTTGCCAAGCGCACGATCCAGGAGGTCGTGGCAGGAGAGCGTGGCGAATTGATGGATGAAATGATGGCTCGTGCACGGTCGGTTGCGGCTGAGTTGGGCATCATCATCGTGGACATACGGGTAAAGCGTATCGATCTTCCTGACGAAGTCAGTGGTTCAGTGTTTGAACGTATGCGCCAGGAGCGTGTTCGTATTGCCAAGCAGTTCCGTGCCGAGGGTGCGGAGATGAGCGTGAAGATTCGCGCCGAAGCGGATCGCCTGCGTACCGTGATGCTGGCGGAAGCCTATCGTGACGCTCAGCGGATTCGTGGTGAGGGTGATGGAAGTGCCGCGGCTATATATGCCGAGGCATACAAGAAGGATGAGGATTTCTATTCCTTCTACCGCAGTCTCCAGGCCTATCGTCAGTCAGTGGGAACGGACCAGGACTTGCTGGTGATCAAGCCGGATAGCGACTTTTTCCGCTTCCTGAAGTCCGCGGACGGTAAATAGCTCACAGGATACTGCCGGCCAGGGAAACCCCTGACACCGGATAATCCTGTGCGTGGAAATGTATGAATTGGTCGGAATTGTTTTCTGCGTTGGCCCTGGTACTGGTAATCGAGGGATTACTGCCGTTTGCGGCGCCCGGACATTTGAAGAAAACATTGGCCAGGATGCTCGCGCTTGAAGACGGGGCATTACGCTTGATGGGTCTTGGCAGTATGTTGCTGGGCCTGCTTATTTTATATTTCGTGAGGGGCTGAAACGGCGTGCGTTGTGCGTCGGAGGCATCAAAATAGAATGGCTAAGAACGTTGTTGTAGTTGGCGCCCAATGGGGCGACGAGGGCAAGGGTAAGATTGTAGACTTGCTCACCGATCGTGCGGATGCCGTGGTTAGGTTCCAGGGCGGTCATAACGCGGGTCACACGCTTGTCATCGCAGGAAAGAAGACTGTCCTGCATCTGATTCCTTCGGGAATTCTGCGTGATGGCGTCCGTTGCCTGATTGCGAACGGTGTGGTCCTTGCGTTGGATGCGCTGTTTGAAGAGATTGATGCCCTTGAAGCCACGGGTATTCCGGTCAGGGAAAGGCTGGGCGTGTCACCTTCCTGCCCCTTGATCCTGCCTTCCCATGTTGCCCTGGACCAGGCCCGTGAGCGTGCTCGCGGCGCTCGCGCCATTGGCACGACCGGTCGCGGTATTGGCCCGGCTTACGAGGACAAAGTTGCCAGGCGCGCAGTGCGGGTTGATGACCTTATGCATCCCAGCCGTTTTGCTACCAAGCTTCGGGAGCTTCTCGAATACCATAATTTCCTGCTGGTAAATTATTTCAAAACCGACGCGATCGACTACGACGAAACCCTTGCGCAGATGACCGCGCTGGGTGAGCGCCTGCGGCCGCTGGTTGCCGATGTTACCGGCGAACTGGGTAGCAAGTGCGCCGACGGTGGCAGCATTTTGTTTGAAGGCGCCCAGGGCACCTGGCTGGACGTTGATCATGGCACCTATCCCTATGTGACCTCATCCAATACGGTTGCCGGTGGCGCTGCCACGGGCAGTGGCCTGGGTCCGGCTTACCTGACGTACATACTCGGTATTGCCAAGGCCTACACCACGCGGGTAGGGGCAGGTCCTTTCCCCACCGAGTTGTTTGATTCACAGGGCGAGCATCTTGCCCGTGTGGGCCACGAATTTGGCGCCACTACCGGTCGTCCCAGGCGTTGTGGCTGGTTCGATGCGGTGGCAATGCGCCGGGCCGTGGTGAACAACAGCCTGACCGGTATTTGTGTGACCAAGCTGGACGTCATGGACGGCATGGAAACGATTCGTATTGCCGTGGGATACAAGGTTGGCGACAAGACCCTGGACTGCCCCCCTGCATCGGCTGAGGATTTGGCTGAATGTGTCCCGATTTATGAGGAAATGGCCGGCTGGACCGGTACCACCAATGGCGTTACGAATTACGATGACTTGCCGGAAGAGGCAAAGGCTTATTTGAATCGTATCCAGAAGCTGGTTGGCGCACCTATCGATATCATTTCGACGGGCGCGGATCGAGCTGAAACGATTGTGTTGCGTGATCCGTTCAAATAAGACCTGGTAGCTGGGCCTGTTATGACAACGCTGACGCGTAATGAAATTCTGTCTCGATTGAAGGATTTGGCAGGCCCGGGCGGTTATCTCGAGGATCGCGTAGACGTCGAACCTTTCGAGGTCGATTTCCGTAAGCTCTATAAGGGCGCAACACCCCTGGTGCTGCGACCGGATAGTACTGAGCGGATCTCACAGATCATGAAGTTCTGCTCCGAAACCGGCACCGCCGTGGTGCCCGCCGGTGGCAATACGGGGTATTGCGGCGGAGCGACACCGGATGAGTCTGGTGAACAGATTGTCTTGAGCCTTGCTCGGCTGAACAAGATTCGCAGCGTTGATCCGATGAACTACACCTTGACCGCGGATGCCGGCTGCACCCTGGTGCAGGTGCAGGAAGCGGCCGAGCATGTGCAGCGTCTTTTCCCCCTGAGTTTGGGTGCAGAGGGCTCCTGTCACCTGGGTGGAAACCTGTCTACGAACGCCGGCGGTACTGCCGTACTTCGCTATGGAAATACCCGTGACCTGGTGTTGGGCATCGAAGCGGTGCTGCCTGATGGGCGCATTGTCGAAAACCTCAAGGGTTTACGTAAGGACAACACCGGTTACGACTGGAAGAACCTGTTTATTGGCGCAGAAGGGACCCTGGGGATTATTACCGGGGCCGTGCTGAAGCTGTTTCCGACCCCGCGCTCCTACGGCACGGCGATGGTCGCGCTGAGAGACCTGGACGCATCGGTGGAACTGTTGTCCATGTTGCGAGAGCGCAGTGGTGACGCGGTAACGACTTTTGAATTGATACCTCGCCTGGCCATGGAACTGGCTTGCCGTCACATCGACGGGGTGAAAGATCCGCTGGACCAGCCATACGACTGGTACGCCTTGATGGAATTATCATGTGCCACGGATGAGGCCCAGACGCAGGAGTTGCTGGAGACCCTGTTAGGTGAGGCCCTGGAATCAGAAGTTATCCAGGATGCCGCATTGGCCAACAGCGGCGCCCAGCGTGAGGCGATGTGGCGCATGCGGGAGAATATTCCCGAGGCCCAGAGCCACGAAGGGCCGAGCATCAAGCATGATGTGTCCGTGCAGGTGAGTCGTATGCCGGCTTTTATCCGCGAGGCCACGACCCTGGTCAAAGAACTGGTTCCAGGGTGTCGGGTTGTCTCCTACGGGCACCTGGGAGATGGCAATGTGCATTTCAACCTGAGTCCTGCGGAAGGTGATCGCGATCCGGTGTTTTTGGAGCAGGCCAAGCGCGTAAATCACGCGGTGCATGAAGTGATTGCCAGTTACGGTGGCAGTATTTCGGCCGAACACGGCATTGGTCGTCTCAAGCGCGATGAATTGGCTGTGTACAAAAGTGAGGCGGAGATTCAGTTGATGAGGACGATCAAAGCTGCCCTGGATCCTTCGGGGATCATGAATCCCGGCAAGGTGCTTTGACACCAGTTCCCCATCGGACGCCCTGACGCGCACCGGTTGCGCTGTTCAACTTTTCCCATATATATGTCGTCACCGACTCTTTCCTTTTTGGGTGTTCATTAGTTATGCTCTGGAGAGGA
>CAKZML010000106.1 GCA_937128475.1 uncultured Chromatiales bacterium | reverse complement strand
TGAAGGAATACTGAATGCGAAATTTTGAGCTGGAGACGTTCTTTTCAACCTGGGAATTCACCGCGCGTCATCACATGACCGCCTCGGATATGGAAAGCATGTCCCTGGCAGATTTGCTGTCGCTGGCTGATCCCCATGACAGCAAAGAGTTACTTGAGCTGAGGTTAGGCTATACCCAGACATGGGGCGCCGACGATCTACGGAAACTTATCGCCGGCACCTATGACAGCCTGGGCGCCGAGCACGTGCTGTGCCTGGCAGGAGCAGGAGAGGGCATCTACGCAGCCATGCGGGTGCTACTCACGCCCCAGGATCATGCGATCGTGGTCGTACCCAACTATCAAAGCGCCGAGACCATTGCTCTTGAGGTGTGCGAGGTTACCGGGGTGGCGTTGCATGAGGCACGTAACTGGCAGCTGGATATCGCTGAAGTTGAAGCGGCCATACGTCCCAACACCAAGCTTGTATCCATTAACTTTCCCCATAACCCCACCGGCGCCCTGATGGCTCATGACGACCTGGCTGCGCTGGTCGAGTTATGCCGCAAACACGATCTGTATCTGTTTTCTGATGAGGTGTACCGGGGGGTGGAACTTGATGCCGCTGACCGGATGCCCCAGGTGGCGGATATCTACGAGAAGGGCATATCACTGAATGTCATGTCCAAGGCCTACGGCATGCCAGGCCTGCGTATCGGTTGGGTGGCAAGCAAGAATACTGACGTTCTTCAGAAGATAGAGCGTTACAAGCACTACCTGTCTATCTGTAACTCCGGACCCAGTGAACGACTGGCCGTAATTGCCCTTGAGCACCGGGACACGATCCTGGATCGCAACCGGGCGATCGTCAGAGAGAACGTGGTTAAACTGGAAGCCCTGTTCAACGACTTTCCGGGGCTGTTCGAATGGCAGCGACCGAAAGGCGGCTGTGTCGCTTTCCCGAAATATACCGGGCCCGATGGCGTTGAAGAATTTTGTAAATCCCTGCTAAAGGACAGCGGCGTGCTGCTACTGCCTGCCTCGGTATACAAATCGGAATTG
>CAKZML010000105.1 GCA_937128475.1 uncultured Chromatiales bacterium | reverse complement strand
CGGTGTGCGGCGAAATCGAACCCGGCTTGCACAGCACCTGGCCGCGCTCAACGTCGTCACGCTTGGTGCCGCGCAGCAGCAGACCGGCGTTATCGCCCGCCTGACCCTGGTCCAGCAACTTACGGAACATTTCAACGCCGGTTACGGTCGTCTTCTGGGTCGGACGGATACCGACAATCTCGATTTCCTCGCCCACTTTGATCACGCCCGATTCGATACGGCCCGTTACCACGGTACCGCGACCCGAAATCGAGAACACGTCTTCGACCGGCATCAGGAACGATTTGTCCACATCGCGCTGCGGCTCAGGAATGTAGCTGTCCAAAGCATCCACCAGCTTGATGATCGACGGCACGCCGATGTCCGACTGGTCGCCTTCCAGCGCCAGCTTGGCCGAACCGGTAACCACCGGGGTATCGTCGCCCGGGAAGTCGTACTTGCTCAGCAATTCGCGGATTTCCATCTCGACCAGCTCAAGCAGCTCGGCATCGTCAACCATGTCGGCTTTGTTCATGTACACCACAATGTACGGAACGCCCACCTGGCGGGCCAACAGGATGTGTTCGCGGGTCTGCGGCATCGGACCGTCAGCGGCCGAGCACACCAGAATCGCGCCGTCCATCTGGGCAGCACCGGTAATCATGTTCTTCACGTAGTCGGCGTGACCCGGGCAATCCACGTGCGCATAGTGACGCGCAGCCGATTCGTATTCCACGTGTGCGGTCGAAATCGTAATACCACGGGCCTTTTCTTCTGGCGCCGCATCGATTTGGTCGTAACCCTTGAACTCGCCGCCGAAACGCTCTGCACCAATCTTGGTCAGCGCCGCCGTCAGCGTGGTCTTACCGTGATCCACGTGGCCAATCGTTCCCACGTTAACGTGGGGCTTTGTACGCTCGAACTTACCTTTTGACATGTTGATCTCTCAAGCAAATTGTGGGGTGAGGCCAATCCGCGGACGAATTGGATGGAACTGGTGCTCACGAAAGGAATCGAACCTTCGACCTCTTCCTTACCAAGGAAGTGCTCTACCGACTGAGCTACGTGAGCGGTAACAACTACAACGGTGAAACTGTACGTCTAATGGAGCGGGATAGGAGAATCGAACTCCTGCGATCAGTTTGGAAAACTGAGGTTCTACCATTAAACTAATCCCGCTTTTGCATCAAAGCTGGAACCGCACAAAAACAAAAAAACTGGTGGAGGGAGGTGGATTCGAACCACCGAAGGCGTAAGCCAGCAGATTTACAGTCTGCCCCCGTTGGCCGCTTGGGTATCCCTCCAGAGTTAGCCCGTTATTTTCGCTCGATATTCAGGCTTTGTCAACGCCTAAATGGCTCAGACATTAAACCGGAAGTGAAGGACATCGGCCTCCTGCACGAGGTAATCCTTACCCTCCAGACGCAGGCGTCCGGCCTCTTTGGCGCCGGCCTCTCCCTTGTACTGGATGAAGTCGGCAAACGCGATGGTTTCGGCCCGGATGAAACCTTTTTCGAAATCGGTATGGATGACGGCGGCCGCCTGCGGGGCGGTGGCGCCCTTGTGAACCTGCCAAGCCCGGACCTCTTTGACTCCGGCAGTGAAGTAGGTTTGCATGCCCAGCAGGGTGTAACCGGCCCGAATGACCCGGTTCAAGCCCGGCTCGTCCAGGCCCAGATCGGTCAGGAACTCCTGGCGTTCGTCGTCCTCAAGCTGGGACAGCTCCTCTTCGATGGCGGCACAGACCTCAACCACCTGAGCACCCTCGGTTTCGGCGCGGGCACG
>CAKZML010000104.1 GCA_937128475.1 uncultured Chromatiales bacterium | reverse complement strand
GTCACCGGCATAGCAGACAAACCCTGGCTGTATTACATGGGCGCCACCGGGGGTGGTGTCTGGAAAACCGAGAATGGCGGCACCACCTGGGAAAACCTCTCCGACGAGTTCTTCAAGGTAGGCACCATCGGTGCTGTGGCAGTCTCCGAGTCTGACAATAACGTGCTTTACGTGGGCACCGGCGAGTCACCCATACGCGGCGTGACCACCAGCCACGGTGATGGTGTCTACAAGTCCACTGACGCCGGCAAGACCTGGCAGCACATTGGGCTGGACAAGGCCGGGCAGATATCACGCATCAAGATCCACCCACAGAACCCGGACCTGGTATACGTGGCCGTACAAGGTCAGATCTGGGGACCCAGCGAAGAGCGTGGCGTGTACCGCAGCCAGGACGGCGGCAAGACCTGGGAGCAGGTACTGAAGACCGGCCCCAGCACCGGCGCCTCTGACCTGGTCATGAACCCCGCCAATCCCCGCATCCTGTACGCGGCCATGTGGAATCATTATCGCAAGCCCTGGTACGTGCATTCGGGCGGCACAGACGCTGGCATCTTCAAGTCCGTTGACGGCGGCGACAACTGGACCAAACTCACCGGCGGCCTGCCTGAGATGGTTGGCAAGATCGGCATCGACGTGCCGGCGGCAAATCCCGACCGGATATTCGCCATCGTCGAGGCTCACCCCGGCGAGGGCGGCCTGTGGCGCAGTGACGATGCGGGTGAATCCTGGGAACTGATGAACGAAACCCGGGTCATCCAGTCCCGGGCCTGGTACTACAACCACATCACTGCCGATCCGAACGACGAGAATACGGTGTGGATTCAAAACGTACCGCTGCTCAAGTCCATCGACGGCGGCAAGACCTTCGCCCGCGTCGACACCGCCCATGGCGACTACCACGATCACTGGATTAACCCCAACGACAGCAACATCATGATCAACGCCAGTGACGGCGGCGCCAGCGTGACCATGGACGGCGGAAAGACCTGGTCGACCCTGATGAATCAACCCACCGCCCAGTTCTACCGTGTGGTCACTGACAACCTCACACCCTTCCGCATTTACGGCGGGCAACAGGACAACAGCACCGTGGCCATCGCCAGTGCCACCTGGGACAACGGCATCGGCCGCGAGGACTACTTCCCGGTAGGTGGTGGTGAAAGCGCCCACATCGTGTTCGACGAAAACGATCCCAGGCTGATTTATGCCACCACCATTAATGGCACGCTCACCGAGTACGACGTGGAGAATCACCGACTGCGTGAGATCAAACCCTATCCCCAGTATGTCTACGGCCTGGATCCCAAGGACCTGAAATACCGGGCCAACTGGAACACGCCGGTGGCGATCTCGCCCCATGATTCCAAGGTGATCTACTACGGCGCCCAGAAATTGCTCAAGACGTCCGATCGCGGCGTAACCTGGACCGAGATCAGCCCGGACCTGACACGCAATGACCTGAGCCACCTGGGCACCAACGGCGGCCCGATCACCAACGAGTCGGTGGGCGCCGAGTTCTATCACACCATTTTCTACATCGTTGAATCGTCCCGCGAGGCGGGCACCATCTGGGTGGGCGCCGATGACGGCCTGGTGCACGTGACCCGTGACGGCGGCGAAAACTGGCAGGATGTGAGCCCGAAACACAAGGGCGAGGCGATGATCAACGCCATCGAACTCAGCCCCCACGATGCGGCCACCGCCTACCTGGCGGTCACCGGCTACAAGCTCAACGACTTCAAGCCTTACATCTACAAGTCGGACAACTACGGCAAGAGCTGGAAGCGTATCGACAAGGGCCTGCCGAAAGACCACTTCGTGCGGGTAGTCCGGGAAGACCCGACACGCAAGGGAGTTTTGTACGCGGGTACCGAGGGCGGCATGTATGTCTCCTTCAACGACGGCGGTGACTGGCAGTCACTGGACCTGAACCTGCCACCGGTGCCGATCACCGACTTAAGCGTACGCCAGGGCAAACTGGTGGCGGCAACCCAGGGTCGTGGATTCTGGATCCTGGATGACTTGTCCCTGCTGCGCCAGGCATCCCCTGAGATCGCCGACAAGCCGTTACATGTCTTTGCCCCTGCCGACGCCTTACTGGTCTCCAGCGGCGGCCGCTCGGGTGAATTCGAGGCTTCCAACCCGGACAATGGCGCTACCTTGTACTACTTCATCAAGGACGAGGTCGAAGGCCCGCTGGCCATCGACATCCTGGATGCCTCCGGTGCCGTGGTACGCAGCTACTCCAGCGAGGAAAGCGATTTCGAGCGCTGCCGACTGCGTAACACCGACGCCCGCAGACCCCTGGACTTCAAGTACCCGACCCTAGAACAAGGTCTGAACAAATGGAGTTGGGATTTACGCCAGGAGAACATGCCCTGCATGGACAAGGTGCCCCTGTACGCCGGTGGCTTTAGCGGTCCGCGGGTAGTCCCCGGTACCTACACGGTGAAAGTCACCCTGGGTGACGCCAGCCAGCAAGCGAGTTTCGCGGTACACGCCGACCCCAGGGTTAACGCCAGTGACGAGGAAGTCGCAACCCTGGAAGCCAGGGTAGACGAAGTCAATGTGCTGCTAAGGCACGTACTGGCCACCCTGGAGGCGGCCCGCAAGTCGCGCTCCCAAATCCAGACCCTGATGGCCGATTACCCGGACGCAGAGTTGCTGCACAAGGCCGGCAGCCGTGCCATTACTGCCATCGATGGCTGGGAAGATCAGATCACCCAGAAAAATCACGGAACCCTGGAGGACGAGGACGGCTGGCCCACCATGCTGGACGGGCAGATTCACCACGTACTGGATGTGATGGACGGTTCAGGCCCGCCGGTAAGCGCCGGTGCACTGGAACGACTGGCAGACCTGAAAGCCCGCTGGGCCACCCTGGAATCGGAACTGCAGCGGGTAACCCGCGAGGACATCGAACCCATCAATCAATGGGCCAGGGAAAGCGGCATCCAGTACGTCAGCACTCCGGCCCGCTAGTCCTCCACAAAAAACCAAAGACCACAGGGCCCGGCTTTCGCCGGGCCCTTTTTTATATGGGAACAATTAAGGGGAGAATTAAGGGGACAGGCACCCTAACTAAATAATTAGGGTGCCTGTCCCCTTAATTCTCGGCTGGCTCAGCTGCTGAGCCTGGGCTTGTCTATGCTGGGTATCGGGTGCTGTCTGCGGGCTGTCACCTGCGCCGAGAGCGCCTGCCGCCGCAAGGTTGGTTGGCGGCCCAGGGATGGCATGCGGGGATGGACCCCCAACTCCTCTGCGCAAAGCCAGGGCGATAACTGCTTCTTTGAAAACAGGAAAGTGACGGAGTGAGTCGTGCTATTGGCTATCAGGAATGCTGGCCTGCGGGGTCTTGCCGAAATGTTCATCAAAGTCAGCGGCAAACTTCTTGTTCTTCTCTTCCCGGGTCATCCATCCCACCAGCTTTTCTGCTTCCCTTACACGATTGATATCACAGACACCTGGATCCTCGCCTCGGGCCGAGCAATCTTCAGCCGAGCCTTTGGGCCCTGCGGACGCCCTGTCCCCGGCGGCAACCATGGCGCCCATCGCAACCACGCCTGCGGCGATGTCTGCGGCAGGATATGCCGTACCGCCCACGCACCCCGCCAACGGCCAGGCCGCCAGCATTACCAGAGCTTTGTTGATTCGCATTGCCCTCTCCATTGGGTAGGAACGCGGATACTCTGGAAGGGAGTCTAGACAAGAAAATACAACTTAGCTTTAAATAATCCAGCTTCTTTCAGGCAGGGGTTTTTCCAGGCATTGCTATTAACCCCAACTCCAGGCTTATCCACCCGGTTGGCCAGGTCGGTTACTCAGAATCGTGAGTCG
>CAKZML010000103.1 GCA_937128475.1 uncultured Chromatiales bacterium | reverse complement strand
CCATGGCGGTGGTGGCAAACGCCAGTGGCAGCCTGATATTCGTTGCCGATCCGGGTAGGCATTGCGTTCATCGCTTCGACCTGGCTGAGCACCGATACGATTGCCTGGCGGAGACAGACGGCGAAGCGCTCGTGTCGCCGGTGGGGCTGGCTCTTGGCCCCGATGGCCGTCTGTTTGTCAGTGACTCAACACTTGCGGCGATCTACGAGCTTGCACCGGGCGCCAAGCGGCTGCGTCGGTTCGATGTGGGAGCTATACTGGAGCAACCCACGGGCTTGGTCTGGTCCCAAGAGCAGCGCAGTCTGTACGTCACGGATACCCTGGCCCAGTCTGTCAAACTGTTGGATGAGCAGGGCGTGCTGACTTCAGAATTCGGCCGCAGGGGGCAGGAGCAGGGTGAGCTGAATTATCCCACCTATCTTTGGCAGGACCAGCGGGGTGAGCTTCTGGTTACCGACTCCCTGAACTTTCGCATTCAGCGTTTTTCTGGTGCCGGTGAATCTATCAGCAGTTTTGGACGACCGGGAAACACTATGGGGTACATGGCACGTCCAAAGGGAGTAGCCGTGGACCAACGGGGTTTTGTGTACGTCACAGACGGAATGCTCCACGCGCTGCAAATATTTGACCCTGACGGGGCGCTGATGATTTCAATCGGTAGCCGGGGTCACGGGCTGGGGGAGTTCTGGCTACCCGTCGGAGTATTCATTGCCGGAGGGAATACCATCTACGTGGCTGACTCGTATAACAAGCGGATCCAGGTTTTCCGTTACGTGGGGGAGGCTGAATGAGGCGTGTGCTTGTAATGCTGGTGTTCTTCGGCCTTGCGTGCGCTCCGGGGCAATTGCCGGCCCAGGGCGTGGCCTCCAGTGCCCACAATCTTTCCCCGACCGGTCCGGGTCGCGTGAAGGCCGCCACCGCAGCCGGTGTTTGTGAGTTTTGCCATATCGCCCATGGCGGCGACGAGGTGGCGCCCCTGTGGTCCAGGCGTAATCCCACCGCAGTTTATCAACCGTACAGCAGCAGTACCGCAGTGGCTCGGCCCGGGCAGCCCACCGGGTCCTCTTTGCTGTGCCTGAGTTGCCACGATGGGACCATCGCCCTGGGGGAAATGATTAACCGTTCCAGTGCGGTGCTCATGTCAGGAGGCAATAGCCGTATGCCGCCCGGCCGGGCCCTGACCGGGACTGACCTTAGCGACGATCACCCGATTTCGTTCCAATACAGTGAAAGCCTGGCCAGCGAGAATGGTGAACTGAGATCCCCTGGCGCCCTGGGACCCCACGTGAAGCTGGATTCAAACGGCGAGTTGCAGTGTACCTCCTGTCATAACGCCCATGACAATTCCTTCGGGGATTTCCTGGTGCAGTCCAACCAGGGCTCTGGACTCTGCCTGCAGTGCCACGTGCCGCCGG
>CAKZML010000102.1 GCA_937128475.1 uncultured Chromatiales bacterium | reverse complement strand
GGAACACCGAGGAATATCGTATTCAGATGAGCCTGTCCTATGACGGCATTGGCGCATCTCTGCAGCTCATTGACGACTATGTGACGATCATGAATGTGATCCCGGGTGGTCCTGCAGCCATTGACGGCACGCTGAAACAAAATGATCGAATTACCGCCGTTGCCCAGGAAGGCGAGGAAATGGTGGACGTTATCGGCTGGCGACTGGACGATGTGGTCCAGCTGATTCGCGGCCCCGGCGGTTCACAGGTAAGGCTGGATATTCTGCCCGCTGATGCCGCACCGGGTTCTACTCAGTTCGTGCTGGAACTCACCCGCGACAAGATCAAACTGGAGGCCCAGGCCGCCCAGAAAAAACTTGTCGAGTTGCCACGAGGTGACAAGACCCTGCGTATCGGCGTCGTGGAAGTGCCTAGTTTCTACCTGGACTACCAAGCCTTGATCGAGGGCGACGAAAACTACACCAGTACCACCCGGGATGTCCGCAGGCTGGTTGAGGAACTCAAGGCCGATGGCATAGACGGCCTGGTGCTGGACCTTCGTAACAACGGTGGCGGTCACCTGCGCGAAGCCCAGTCCCTGAGCGGCTTGTTTATCGGTAATGGTCCGGTGGTTCAGATGCGTCATACCAACGGTCGCATCGAGGTTCTCAAGGATTCCGATCCCGAGGTCGCTTATGACGGCCCCATGGCAGTATTGGTAAATCGCTTCAGCGCCTCTGCCTCAGAGATCTTCGCCGCGGCAATCCAGGATTATGGGCGCGGCGTGGTGGTCGGACAGCAAACCTTCGGCAAGGGTTCGGTTCAGAACCTGTTTAGCCTGGACCGTTACAAACGTGCCGACAGCCCCGGCTTTGGCCAGCTGACATTGACCATTGCCAAGTACTACCGGGTAACAGGCGGCAGCACACAAAATCGCGGCGTGAATCCAGACATTGAACTTGCCTCGGCAATTGATCCGGAAATGATTGGTGAGAGCTCACAGAAAACCGCCATGCCATGGGACCAGATTTCTCCCACCAACTTCAAAGCTGGCGATACCACACTGAGCAATGAACTGCCCCGTCTTAATCAAAGCCACATTGCCCGGGCAGCCAGCGACAAGGCCTACCAGGAATTGCTGGGCGAGATAGACACCTTCAAGGAAGCCCGTGAGCGCAAATCCGTATCATTAAACCTGGATGTGCGTAAGGCCGAGAGAGACAAGCTCAAGGCAGAGAGCGGTGAAGACACCACCGAGCTTTCAGCGGATTCCCCTGGGGAGCCCAATGACAGCAGCGAGGATCCTGCGGTAGCCCAGGCACACGGACAGATCATGCCTGACCTGGCAGACACAGAAGAAAACGAGCCCGATGTAATCCTTGATGAAGCGGCCCAGATTGTGATCGACATGATCAATCTCGAATCCCAGAAGCCCTGGAAAGCGCAGGCGGTCAAGAGCACGGTTAAAAACTAACCAACCCAGAGTCTGAAGGGCCGGCCTACTGCGCCGGCCCTTTTTTATTGTCTGGCCAAAAATTCTGAAACTTCCTCGTTACATCGCTGTCACACAAACCAGCGATGGTGAGATAAGTGCTTGTCCAATAAACAGTTTCACTGTCCAGAAGAATTCGACTTGCCATTAGAGTTTTTAGTGTTATACTTAACTACAACACTAGATTACTTGATAAGGCTTTCGTCGAAATCATGGACAGGGATGAGTAAGACAATGAAAACTAAGCAATTAATTCCGGTTATCAGCCTTTTTATAGGACCTTTCTTGCAGGCTTGCGGGACAGGAGAAGCTGTAGAACTCGACCAATCCCAGGTAAAACAAGCCCCTCTGCCCGTAGAAATGACCCAGCCGGTCACGGGCAGCATTTCCGCCCGCTACCTGGCCACCACTAACCTGGAAGCAGATAACGAGGCCCTGGTCAGCGCCCGGGCAGGCGGTGAGATACGCCAGATCCACGTGGAGGAAGGCCAGTACGTCACCGCTGGCGACCTACTGATCACCCTGGACGGAGAGCGCCTGCGCCTGGACGCCCTGAAAAGTGCGGCAAACCTGGCCAAACTCGAGCAAGAATACCGGCGCCAGGTAGAACTGCACGAGAAGGGCCTGGTGGCAGCCACCAACTTCGAGGATTTGAAATTCCGCCTGGAGGCACAACAAGCCTCCCATGACCTGGCCAGGCTTCAGTACAGCTACACCATGATCACCGCGCCAATTTCAGGAATCGTGGTCAACCGACTGGTCAAGCCCGGCCAGAGTGTCAACCCGGGCAACCCGGTCATGTGGATCACCGACCCCGATTCGTTGCTGGCCCGCATCCAGGTTCCGCAGTCTGAACTGGGCAAGTTCGCCGTTGGCCAGCCCGCATCCTTGCAGTTTGATGCCCTGCCCGGCCTGGAGCAGGATGCCGTTGTGTCCCGGATCAGCCCCACCGTGGACCCGACAAGCGGCACGTTCCGGATGCAAATTTCGATCGGTGCAAGCCAGGGCGAAATCGCAGCAGGAATGTTTTCCAGAGTGCAGATTGCCTATGATCGCCATGACGACGCCTTACTGCTCCCGGAGCGGGCTATCGTTATCGAGGATACCGATGCGGTGGTCTACATCGTGACTGACGGCGAAGCCAAGCGCCGCGTCATCCAGACCGGAATCACCGACGCGGGCATGACGGAAATTCTGGGTGGACTGCAAAGCAATGAAACCGTGATCGTATCCGGTGGCCGCGGCCTCCGGGACGGTACACCCGTGGCCGCTGCCGGGGATACCCGGCTAAATGCCGGCTAAACCGAGACGGGTATAATAGATTAGCCCTTGAACCAAGACGATTAATAAAGGAAGCCTACATGCAGACCCCTAAATTCCTGAGTCTGTTTCTCCTGAGTGTGCTGGTGCTGACCGGATGCCAGGGCAACAACCCTGACGCAAAAAAGGATGGCGACGAAAAAGAAGAAGCGCCGCCTGTCCCGGTCGAAGTCGCAAGCCCTACCCGGGGCTCCATGTTGGCGAGCTATTCAGGCACCGCGGCAATAGAAGCATTCGCCGAAGCAGATGTGATCGCCAAGGTTGGGGGCGAGGTTCGCCAGATCCTGGCCGAGGAAGGTGACCATGTCAGGGCGGGCCAGATACTTGCCGTCCTTGACGGGGATCGTTTGCGGCTTGAGCTTGCGCAAACCGAAGCGAACATGAAAAAGCTGGACCGCGAGTACAATCGCAACCTTGATCTGCATGAGAAAGGTCTTGTGAGCGTCGGCGCTTTCGAAAATCTCAAATATGAACTGGACGCTCTCAAGGCCGGGTATGACCGGGCCAAACTTGAACTGTCTTACGTGCAACTCAGGGCGCCGATAGACGGCGTGGTTTCGGTTCGCTACATCAAGGTCGGCAATACGCTCAACGCCAACGACAAGACCTTTCGCGTCACCACACTGAAGCCGCTGATCATTTACCTGCATGCCCCGGAAAAGGAATATCGGAAGATTCGCGCCGGCCAACCCTCGCTGATTGAAGTTGACGCCTTGAAAGGAAAATCCTTTCCCGCCGTCGTAGCCAGGGTCAGCCCCATCGTCGATCCGACCAGCGGCACCTTCAAAATCACTATCGAGGTGGAGGACCTGACTGGCGAGCTCAAGCCCGGCATGTTTGGACGGGTGCACATCGTACACGAGGTACACGACAACGCGCTGTTGATTCCGCGCGAGGCCATTGTGGCCAGCAGTGATGAGGAGGTCGTATTCGTAGTCGAGGACGGCGTGGCCGTTAGGCGAATTCTCAGTACCGGTATCGTCAGGGATGGACTCGTGGAGGTACTCGCCGGACTGAGAGATGAAGACCGCTTTGTCATCCTGGGCCAGGCCGGTCTCAAGGACGGCGCCAAGCTCAATGTGGTCAACGAATCAGCGGACCCGGTCGCCGGGAATGATTCCGAGCCCGAGCCCGAAGCCGGGCCAGAAACCGGCGACGACACAAACGACAAATAATAAACGGATCAGTGGGCGGCCAGGGCTGCCCATAAACCAGACAGGGAATAACTATGCGCCGGTTGATCGAAATCGCCACCGAAAGAAGAGTCACCATTGCGATGTTTACCGTTGCCATCGTGCTGTTTGGAATGGTGTCATTGTCACGTCTGAAGTTGAATCTGCTGCCAGATATCTCCTACCCCACCATTACAATTCGCACCGAACTCACCGGTGGTGCGCCATTGGAAGTGGAAAACCTCATCACCAAGCCAATCGAAGAAACCGTTGGCATCATCAAGAATGTTCGCCTGGTGAGATCCGTGTCCCGATCGGGCCAGTCTGATGTGATCCTGGAGTTTCTCTGGGGCACGGACATGGATATCGCGGGAGTGGATGTCCGGGAAAAACTCGATCTGTTGATGCTGCCGCTTGAAGCCGGCCGGCCAATGCTGCTGCGTTTTGACCCCTCCAATGAACCCATCCTTCGCCTGGCCCTCAGGGAGAAGGCCGAAGCAGGCAGCGCCCAGAGCAGCGAGGGCCGTCTCAAGGCCCTGCGCCGGCTCGCCGAGGACAGGTTAAAGACCGACCTGGAGGCAGTGGAAGGCACTGCAGCCGTGAAAGTCAGCGGCGGACTCAAAGACGAAATCCAGGTCCAGGTGGACCAGGACCGCCTGTCCCAGCTTGGCCTGAGCATTGACCAGATTGCTGCCCGACTCAGGGCCGAGAACGTCAATCTCTCAGGTGGTCGCCTGGAACAAGGCAGCCAGCGCTTCCTGGTTCGGACCATTAACGAATTCACCTCAGTGGAACAGATGGCTGACTCCATCGTGGCCAACGTGGAAGGACGGCCGGTTTACCTGAGGGACATCGCCAGCGTCACCCAGGGCTACAAGGAACGTGAGGCCATCACCCGGGTAGACGGAAGAGAATCCGTGGAACTCGCGGTGTACAAGGAAGGCGATGCAAACACCGTTCAGGTCGCCGAAAAACTCAAGGGACAACTTCAGCGGGTGCGCGAGTCCCTTCCCGAGAACATGGAACTGAGCACCGTATACGACCAGTCCACATTCATCTCGGCGGCCATCAGCCAGGTCACCTCCGCGGCACTCGGCGGCGGCTTGCTGGCCATCATCGTGCTCTATGGCTTCCTGCGGGACGCCCGGGCCACCCTGATCATCGGCCTGGCGATTCCGGTGTCCGTGATCGGTACCTTCCTGCTCATGTACAGCAGCGACGTAACCCTGAACATCATGTCCCTGGGTGGTATCGCACTGGCCGTGGGTATGCTTGTGGATAATTCCATCGTCGTGCTGGAAAACATAGTTCGCAAGCGAGAGGAAGGCATGGATACCCTGGAAGCTGCCCGCTCGGGAACTGCCGACGTGGCCATGGCGGTCACCGCTTCCACCCTGACCACGGTAGCCGTGTTCTTCCCGATGATTTTTATCAGCGGCGTGGCCGGCCAATTGTTCAAGGACCAGGCTCTCACCGTGTCCTTCGCCCTGGCGTTTTCCCTGGTGGTTGCGCTGACCCTGATCCCGATGCTGGCCGCACTGGGCGCCAATCAACGGTACGCAGATCAGATTGACGAGACCCCCCCGGGTCGCTTCACCCGGGGAACCGCCTTTATCGTCCGGCTGTTCCGCTGGGTGTTTGGCGCCATCAGCTGGGTGTTTGGAAAGCTGTTGCTGGTTCCCTCGATAATCCTGCGCGGCGCCTATGATGCGACGGCCCGGGTTTACCCCTCCATACTCCAGTGGTCACTGAATCACCGTGGCCTGGTAGCGATGACTGCCGTCGGGGTATTTGTGCTGACCATGGGCCTGGTCCCGCGCCTTGGCACCGAACTGATACCCCAGTTATCCCAGGGCGAATTCACCCTGGATATACGACTGCCTCCTGGCTCCCCCCTGTCCGAAACCGACAGGACCGTGCTGGATATTCAAAAACGCACTGGCGGACTGGACCAGGTCGCCATGAGTTACTCGGTGGCAGGCACCGGGAACCGCCTGGACGCCAGCCCAGTGGATTCCGGCGAGCATACGGGCAGCATTGCAATCACCCTGGAAAAGGGTGCTGACCGCGCCGCCGAGAATCGAGTCATGGACGCCATGCGTGCAGAGATGGGCCAGTTACCAGGGTTGCAGTATGAGTTCTCGCGGCCTTCCCTGTTCAGCTTCAGCGAGCCCCTGCAAATCCAGATTTCCGGGCATGACCTGGCACAGCTGACGCGGATTAACGCCCAAATCGTCAGCGCCATGTCGGGATCGGATCGCTATTCCGACATCAAGAGCACAATTGAGGAAGGCAGCCCGGAGATCCAGATCATTTTCGATCAGGAACGTGCTGCCAAGCTGGGCCTTCCCGTTCGCGATATCGCCAACCGCGTGGTCGCCAATGTGCGCGGTGAGCTCGCCACCCGCTATACCTGGCGCGACAAGAAAATTGACGTACTGGTGCGCAGTGTTGATACCCAGCAAGCCTCGGTGGAAGACATTCGCAACCTGATCGTCAATCCGGCTGCAGCCCGTCCGGTAACCCTGGGTGCAGTGGCCGATGTCATCGTCGCCAGGGGTCCCTCGGAAATCCGCCGGGTTGCCCAGGAGCGCGTGGCGATTATCAGCGCAAGCGTCAGTTATGGAGACCTTGGCACCGCAGTCAAGGAACTGCAGACCCTGGTGGCAGGCATTGCCATGCCCCCGGGTATAGCCGCCACCGTAGCCGGTCAAAGCGAGGAAATGGCGGATTCGTTTGAATCCATGAAATTTGCCCTGGCCCTGGCTGTATTCCTGGTCTACCTGGTGATGGCCTCGCAGTTTGAATCCCTGATTCATCCCTTCGTGATCCTGTTCACCATCCCACTTGCCCTGGTGGGTGCCGTGCTGGCCCTGTTCGTGACCGGCACAACCGTGAATGTGGTGGCGTTGATTGGCGTCATCATGCTGGCGGGCATCGTGGTGAATAACGCTATCGTCCTGGTGGACATGATTAATCAACAGCAAGCCGAGGGCATGGAAAAACACCAGGCCATACTCAACGCGGGCAAGGCGCGGCTGCGGCCCATCATGATGACCACGCTGACCACGGTACTGGGCCTGTTACCCATGGCCATCGGCTTTGGCGAGGGTTCAGAGGTTCGCACACCCATGGCCATCACGGTAATCGGTGGTCTGCTGGTTTCCACGGTGCTGACCCTGGTTGTGATCCCGGTGGTGTACTCGCTGATGGACAGGAAGGTCTGGAAAACGGCGACCGGCACTGTGACCCAAGTCTGAGCGCGGAGGCGTCATGAAACATACTGAGATCGCCCTACGCAGACCCGTCACCACGGTCATGTTCTTCCTGGCCCTGGCGCTGGTGGGCTTGCTTGCCACCAAACTGCTCCCCCTGGAAAAGCTCCCTGACATCGAGTTCCCCGGTATTTTCATCCAGGTGCCTTACCAGGGCTCTACTCCCGAGGAGGTCGAGGAACTGATCACCCGGCCCATCGAAGAGGCCCTGGCCACCCTGCCCGGCGTGAAGGAGATGCGTTCCACCTCCACTGAAAACATGGCGCAGATATTCCTGCAATTCGACTGGGAGCAGGAAGTATCGGCCAAGGGCATCGATGCCAGGGCGAAGGTGGATGCCATTCGCGACCAACTGCCCGCGGATGTCACCCGGGTACTGGTATTTACCGGCTCCACCAGCGACCAACCCATGCTGACCCTGCGCGTATCCAGTGACCGCGACCTCAGCGACAGTTACGAGATGCTGGACAGGTTGCTCAAGAGACGGATCGAACGTCTGGAAGGTGTCGCCCGCACCGAACTGCAGGGCGTGGAACCCAAGGAAATTCGTATTCTGATGGACTCCAACCGGCTGGCAGCCCATGGCGTGGACATCAACACCCTTCTGCAGATGCTGGAAAAGAGCAATTTCTCCGTCAGTGCAGGAAGAATCACCCAGTCCGGGCAGCGGCTGAGCGTGCGGCCCCGGGGAGAATTCACGTCCCTGGAGCAGATTCGTGACCTGGCCATTAACGACCAGAACCTGAGGCTGCGGGATGTCGCCACAGTAGAAATGCGTGGCCAGGAACGTAACTACGGCCGTCACCTGGACCGTAACTTCGCAATCGGCCTGAATGTCTACAAGGCCACCGGCGCCAACATGGTCGAGGTGGCAGACCGGGTTAAGGAAGAGGTGGCGAAGATCGGTGAATTGCCACAAATGCGTGGCATCAAGATTTTCGACCTGGACAACCAGGCCGAGAACGTCAAGGACTCACTGAATGATTTGCTCTCGGCAGGCGCGGCCGGAGCTCTACTTGCCATCGTTGTGCTCTACCTGTTCCTGCGCCAGGTAACCACCACGCTGATCGTGGCGGCATCGGTGCCCTTCTCCTTGTTGATCACCCTGGGCGTCATGTACTTCACCGGGCTGACCCTCAACATCCTGTCCATGATGGGCTTGATGCTGGGCGTAGGCATGTTGGTGGATAACGCCGTGGTGGTCACCGAAAGCGTGTTCCGATACCGGCAAAAGGACCCGGGCAATCCCATGGCGGCTACCCTGAAAGGGGTAAACGAGGTGGGCCTGGCGGTGATCGCTGGCACCTCCACCTCGATTATCGTCTTCGCTCCAATCATGTTTGGTGCCAAGGTGGACATCACGGTCTTTCTCAGCCACGTGGCTATAACCATTATTGTCGCCCTGGTGGCCTCCTTGCTGATCGCACAGACCCTGGTGCCAATGCTGGCGGCCCGGGTACCGCCACCGCCCGTGCCAAAACAAAGCAATCTCATGCAAAGAGCCAGCATCGGATACATGAACCTGCTGCGCGCGACCCAGAATCACCCCTGGTGGACCACCCTGGGCATCCTGGTTGTCGTGGGCACCAGTTTCATTCCCATGCAACTGGTGCATTTCGACTCCTTCCCCCAGGAGAGTTCGCGCCGGCTGTTCATGGATTATCACATCGAAGGCCAGCACTCGCTGGAAACCATGGAAACAGCAGTCAACAAGGTCGAAGAGTTCCTGTTCAACAGACAGGAAGAGCTGAATATCGCCTCGGTGTACAGCTACTTTGATCTTGAAAGGGCTCAAATGGTCATCTTGCTTACCGACGAGGATGTGGCAACCCTGCCCACCAAGGAAGTCATCAAGCGCATTGAAGAGGACATGCCGGAAATCATCATTGGCAAACCCAGTTTCAAGTTCGACCAGGATGGCGGCGGCAGCGGCTTCAGCATCCAGGTCATGGGTGACTCCACCGCCTACCTGAACGAACTGACCGGCGACCTGGTGCGGGTACTGGCCAGTGTGGAAGGCCTCAAGGACCTGCGTCCCGACAGCGACACCGCGGAACGCGAGATCCGGGTATCCGTGGACCGTGACCGGGCGGAGGCTGCGGGCCTGACTACACGTGAGGTGGCCTCGGCCATTGCGGTGGCAATGCGGGGGCAACTCCTGCGCGAGTACCGGGGCGAGAACGCCGACATTCCCGTGCGCCTGGCGTTCCGGGAGGACGACAAGCAATCCGTGGAGCAACTTGCCGACCTACCTCTGTATAACCGGATGGGCGAACGCGTTGCCCTGGGGACCGTGGCGTCCTTCCACATTGCTCCGGCAGCCCAGGCCATCCGCCGTGTGGACAGACAGACTGCGGTGGTTATCTCCGGCAATCTTGCCGACGAAACCGGTCTTGACGAGATCCGCCCCAAGGTGGAAGCGGTGATGGACACCTTTGAATTACCACCGGGATACAGCTGGAAATTCGGCCGGGGTTTCCAACGCGAGGATGAAACCCAGCAAATCATGGTAGTGAATATCCTGCTGGGTATCGCACTGATCTTTATCGTCATGGCGGCCCTGTTCGAATCTCTGCTTTATCCGCTGTCTATCATCACCTCCATTGGTTTCTCAGTGATCGGCGTGTTCTGGTTCTTCGCCGCCACCGGCACAACCTTTTCGTTCATGGCCTCCATCGGCATCATGATCCTGATCGGTGTGGTGGTGAACAATGGAATTGTGCTGGTTGACCACATCAATAATCTTCGCAAGGAAGGCATGGCGCGCAATGAAGCGATTGTGATCGCTGGTCGTGATCGGCTGCGGCCCATCCTGATGACTGTCTCCACCACAATTCTTGGCCTTGCACCGCTGGCCATGGGCAGTACCCAGGTCGGTGGCGACGGCCCGCCCTACTACCCTATGGCGCGAGCGATTATCGGCGGGCTGGCATTTTCCACGATCATTTCGCTGGTGGTGGTACCTACCACCTACATCTGGCTGGATGGTCTTTCCAAGTGGGGAAGCAAGGTGATGCACACCGCCAGGCAGCCCCTGGGCTGGAAACGCAACCGTAAGGCCGGCTAGGGGCGCAAGGGACTATCTGATCAGCGTGGAGTAGACGTCCCAGAAGTCCTGTGCAAGTACGTTGCAGGAGTCAGAACTACCTACCGAGGCATTGCGAGCCACCTGGTCCAGGGAATCAGCTCTCGGGATAGTATCTTCTTCGGTCAAGAACTTGGCCGCCGCAATCAGGCTTTCGGCGCCTTGTTTCAGCCTGGAGGAAAAGGTTGGATCAGACTTCAGCCCGGCCATGACAATCGGAATCAATTCCATCAACTTGGTGCATTGGTCCCTTGTGCCATAGCGAATCTCTTCAATGGGCATGATCACAGCGTCTCGTGCCTTGCTCGCAAGTCCCTTCTCAGAGTAATAACTGTGCATATGCTGGGCCAGGGCGATCACCGCCAGGTTGGTCATGCGCTTTCCGACTATCCCCACTCCCTGGAACTCGGGTGGCCTCTCCCCTGCGATCAGGGATTGTTCTGAATTGAGTTCATCGTATTTGGTGGTCAGTGGCTCCAGCCTTGCATTGGCCGCCACAATCTCGGCTTGCAGCGGACGACGCTTGAAAAAACCCAGGATTCCGCGCATGGATTCCATCTTGGCATGCTGTCGCTTTATCTCACCCTGCAGCCGGGCAATCTCGGTGATCATCTCCTGCATGGCTTCTGCCAGTTTAGCCAAACGTTGGTTTCGATCACGATTGAAAATCATGACTTCTCGCTGGCGTTCCTTCTCTTCACGCTTGCGATGTAACTCAGCCGCGAACTTCTTCAGTTCCGCCGCACTGGTATTCCACAGGTTACGGAACTGGTAATAGACAATTGCGTTGAAGCCGGCCTCGGGATTAGCGAACAACTTGGCCAGGGACTCCATCCGCGCCTCGGCGCTTAAGGTCGCTGCCTGCTGTTGCTTCAAGGTTTCTTCAAGACGGTATCGCTGTTCGCGCAGGCGCTGGAATTCTTTCTTCAGGGCGGCCCGGTTCCAGAATAGCTGCATCAGGCGATCTTCGCCCTCACCTTTACCGTCGCTACCTGAGTGCTTTTTCGTCATCCCAAAGTCTTCCGATGCCCGTGAACCCCGTCAAAGCGGTGCCCAACATCAACACAGTATTCCAGCCATTTATTAAGCATCATGTTCCGCTGCCAGCGCTGATGCAATGCCCTACCCGGTTTGGTGGTATACGGCTCCAGCACCCGATGCCGATGAAACGTCGAACACTGCATAGTCTCCACCATTCGAGCGTCATGATAAATACGTACCGTCAGGTCAGGATCCGGCACGCTGTCCTCTCCCTCCTTAAACAGGTAGGTCATGTGCAAGGTAGTGGTATACGGGCCCTTATCAAGCACGCTCAGGAACAACGGCAGGTCGTTGGCAGCCCGGGAAACCTGCTCAGCGGGCATGTCCTTGAAATTGGGCAACAGCGAAATCAGTCGGATGAAATTGCTTTCGTACAGCGTCATCAGTCCCACGAAGGTCCGGGGCTGCGTTGGCCTGTGTAAGGCTATGAGACTGTCGCTAAGCATTGGCGAAATATATCACAGGGTACACGGGCCAGCGCCAGCGCCAATTTTCGGCCTTCTTCAGGGCCTGAATCTTCTTTCCAGACCTGTGTGCTGAAGGATTGTGCTGGCGATTTCCTCGACCGACATTTCGGTAGTATCAATGGTGGGAACGCCGTATTTCTTGAAAAGCTTCTCCGCCTCGCGCAATTCGAAACTAATTTGCTGGGGTGTAGCGTAACGCCCCCCATCCAGTCTTTCCTTGCGAATCTGCCGCAACCGCTGGGAATTAATAGTGAGGCCATAAAGCTTCTTGCGATGCGAATCCAGTGCGGCGGGCAACTTGCCTGACTCGAACTCTTCTTCGGTGAGGGGGTAATTGGCCGCAAAAACACCATATTGCATAGCCATGTACAGGCAGGTGGGGGTCTTACCCGAACGCGACACACCCACCAGGATCACATCGGCCTTGCCGTAATCCTTGATATGCGCCCCATCATCATTGTTCAGTGCGTAATTCGTGGCCTCAATGCGGAAATTGTATGCATCGACATTGGCCGACATGCCATGGGCCCGCCCTGTCGTATGGGAGGACTTCACTCCCAACTCACGCTCCAGCGGGGCCAGGAATGCGTCAAAAAAGTCTAGATACAGGCCATTTGCCTCGTGAAGCATATCGCGCAAATCATCGTGAACCAGGGTACTGAAGACCAGCGGGCGCTGCCCCTCTGCTTCCGCAGTGAGGTTGATTTTCCGCACTGCCTCCTCGGCCTTTTCCCTGTTGGACACAAAGGGAATAGTGATCCTGTTAAAAGATGCACCGTCAAACTGCGTCAGAAGGCTTTGCCCGAAGGTTTCCGCCGTCACGCCAGTTTGATCAGAAATGAAAAATACCGTCCGCTGAACCATTGCAAGCCGCTATAATGTTGTCAGTTGTTGAAGCCGGAATTCTCTAGTGCCGGCTGGAATAATACAAGGGGGATAGAAGGTTGAATAGTTACGTCATTTCGTTAAACCAGCTTGGAATGAATGATGTCGAGAATGTCGGAGGCAAAAACTCCTCTCTCGGTGAGATGATCAGCCACCTTAGCAGTTTGGGAGTCGATGTTCCCGGCGGCTTTGCTACTACCGCCCAGGCCTACTGGGACTTCCTGGACAATGCGAACCTGCGCAGCAGGATCCAGGAGGCTCTGAAAGACCTGGACGTGGACGATGTAGACGAACTCACGCGCACTGGCGCGATGATCAGGCAATGGGTTATGGAAAACCCCCTTCCAGCCCGCCTCCAGGAAGAAATTGAGGTCGCCTACAATTCCATGCGCGAAGATGGCGATGCCTCTGTCGCGGTCCGCTCCTCGGCAACCGCTGAGGATTTGCCGGATGCCTCTTTCGCCGGGCAGCAGGAAACTGTGCTCAACGTACGTGGCGTGGACCAGGTTATCCAGTCAATTCATGAGGTGTTCTCCTCCCTGTTCAATGACCGTGCGATTGCATATCGGGTCCACCAGGGCTTTGAACACGAGCGGGTTGCCCTCTCCGCAGGCATCCAGCACATGGTGCGCAGTGACCGGGGCTCCAGCGGTGTCATGTTCACACTGGACACTGAATCGGGCTTCCGAGAGGTGGTTTTCATCACCTCCTCCTACGGTCTGGGCGAAACCGTGGTCCAGGGCGCTGTGAATCCGGACGAATTTTACGTATCGAAACGCGCCCTGGAGCGTGGGGACTTCCCCATCCTGAGGCGAAACATTGGTGGCAAGGCCATCAAGATGATTTACAACGAGGATCCCAACGATCCCTCCACAGTGAAAACCGTGGATGTCAGCGACGAGGACCAAGTACGCTTTTCCCTGACCGAAGATGACGTCATTAACCTGGCCCGCCAGGCGATGATCATCGAGAAGCATTACCAGCGTCCCATGGATATCGAATGGGGCAAGGATGGCGAAACCGGCAAGATTTATATCTTGCAGGCCCGTCCGGAAACAGTGCAAAGCAGAAGTGGCCGGGTTCTCCAGCGTTTCAGCCTGAAGAATCATTCCAAAGTTATTATCTCGGGCCGTAGCATTGGCCATCGTATTGGCAGCGGCACGGCCAGGGTAATCGACAACATCAAGGACATGGGACGTGTACAAAGCGGTGATGTGCTGGTTGCCGACATGACCGACCCGGACTGGGAACCGGTAATGAAGCGCGCCTCAGCC
Source organism: uncultured Chromatiales bacterium (assembly GCA_937128475.1). Lineage (GTDB taxonomy): Bacteria > Pseudomonadota > Gammaproteobacteria > Steroidobacterales > BM003 > CAKZML01. The sequence continues at coordinate 15,983 of CAKZML010000102.1, read as the reverse complement.
ATTGTCACTAACCGTGGTGGTCGAACCTGTCACGCTGCGATTATTGCCAGGGAACTGGGTATTCCGGCGGTGGTTGGCTGCGGCACCGCCACCGACAAGATCTCCGATGGAGACGAGGTCACCATATCCTGCGCCGAGGGTGACGAAGGCTTTGTATACGAGGGCATCCTGGATTTCGAGCAACATGAAATCCAGCTGGACGCCCTGCCGGATATTCCGGTGAAAATCATGATGAATGTGGGTAACCCGGACCGGGCGTTTGATTTCGCCAGCATTCCCAACCGGGGCGTCGGCCTGGCAAGACTGGAATTCATCATCAACCGGATGATTGGCGTACACCCCCGTGCCCTGCTTGAATACGACTCACTGGATGTGGATCTGAAAGAGACCATTACCCACCAGATGGCCGGATACACGGACCCGGTGGAATTCTTTGTGAGAAGACTGGCCGAAGGCATTTCAACTATCGCCGCAGCATTTGAACCCGAGCCGGTCATCGTCAGGCTGTCAGACTTCAAATCCAACGAATACGCCAACCTGATTGGCGGCAGCCTTTACGAACCTCATGAGGAAAACCCCATGCTGGGATTCCGGGGCGCTTCGCGTTACCTGGATCCGGTGTTCAGACCCTGTTTTGAGCTCGAATGCCGCGCCCTGAAGATGGTGCGTGAGGAGATGGGCCTGTCGAACGTCTGGGTCATGGTGCCCTTCGTACGGACCGTCGAAGAAGGCAAGGGCGTGATTGACCTGCTCAAGGAAAACGGCCTGGAGCAAGGCAAGAACGGCCTCAAGGTCATCATGATGTGCGAGGTACCCACCAACGCCCTGCTGGCTGAGGAATACCTTGAGCACTTTGACGGCATGTCCATCGGCTCCAACGACATGACCCAGCTGACCCTGGGCCTGGACAGAGATTCTGCGGTAATCGCCCACCTGTTCGACGAACGGGACCCGGCAGTGCGCAAAATGCTGGCCATGGCCATCAAGGCTTGCAAGGACAAGGGGAAATACGTGGGTATCTGCGGCCAGGGGCCGTCAGATCATCCCGACCTGGCCAAATGGCTGCTGGAACAGGGCATCGAAAGCATGTCCCTGAACCCTGACACAGTAGTCGAGACCTGGCTGCACCTGGCAGGCCAGAAAATCTGATTGAGTGGGCGGCCTCTTCTAGAGGTCGCCCCAACTCGAACGCCGGCGCCAGCGAATCCGCGGCAGAATCAATCCAAGCAACAAGCCCACGAACAGCACGCCACCACCGGCCATGAACCATTCAAGGGTCCGGCGATTGGATAATTCCTCATTGAGGATGCTCAGCTGGTCGTTTTCACCTTCCAGAGTGGTCACGCGCTGACGCAGCGCGCTGTTTTGCTTGTCTATATTGAGCACATCCGAGGCTTTTTCGCGCACTTCGTGGAGTTGTTTCGCCAACTGCTCGTTTTCGCTGCGAAGAGTATCTCTTTCCTTTTCCAGTCCGCTCAACGAACTGCTGGAGGCATTAAGCTTCGCACTGGTGCTCTTGGAGGACTCCACAAGCGCTGCGTACCGGCGCTGCACGTCGGGCAACACATCTCGCGCCACGGGCTGGTTCACGAGGAACCGGCTCAGGACCCAGCCTTCGGTACCCGAGGGGAGCCTCACCAGGCTGTAGCCGGTGTCACCGCTATCCTCAAGCACTTCCAGCGCTGTGCCCGACTTGAGCATGCGAACGATATTGTTACGGGTGCTCTGGCCACTGCGAAGCGTCACTTCCAGCTCATCAGTCACATAGCGGGTTTCAGCAAAGACTGCTCCGGCCAGCCCTAGCGACGCCATCGCCACCGAACCGAGCACAACAAATTTGAGAGTCTTGTAAATCATAGGAGGCCTCTGTTCCCGCAATATGTGAAGGCAGTCAATCTGCCGTTATTCTATTTGCGATTTATTGTAACCTCAGAATCGACCAAGAACAGCGTCGCAATTTACCGACGGTTCCTGGCGAGCCCGCTTCCAATAACCCGGAGATTCCCAGTCATGACTACAGCCTACCTTTGCGTACTGTTCGCGGGCCTGATGCCCTACATCTTTACCGGCATCGCCAAGTCGTCTAAAAAAGGCCTCGACAACCGGGCCCCGAGAGAATTTCTTGCCACTCTGGAAGGTTGGGGGCAACGGGCAAATTGGGCGCAAATGAATTCGTTTGAAGCCTTTCCGCTTTTTGCAGCCGCGGTGGTGATCGCCCAGCTGCGCGGCATAGATCAATCGCTGCTGAACAATCTTGCCATGGGCTTTATAGCCGCGCGCATCGCCTATGGCGCCTTCTATATCTTTGACAAGCCCTCGTTGCGCTCCCTGTCATGGACAGCAGGCATTGGCTGCTGCGTGGCGTTGTTCCTTGTCTAAATCGAAAGCCTAGTCCTGGGAAAGATGGGCCAGTGCGTGGGCATTGGCCTCCCAGTTGCGGCCATCAAACGGTGAAATTGTCATGGACGCCACCCTGTCCGTGTCCAGGCAACGGGCATTCACGCTATAGCCATCCGGGTTGGAGCGCGGGATATAAAACGACTTCACCCCGCAGTGCCGGCAAAAATAGTGCTTGGCCGCGCCGGTGTTAAACGTATAGCAATGAAGATCGTCGTCTCCCTGAACCAGGGTGAACCGGGCCGAGGGCACAATCAGGTGCAAGTAGCCGCTTTTCGAGCAAATTGAGCAATTGCACTCATCCACCGCAAGATTAGCCGGCGCCTGGACTTCGAATCTCACACGGCCGCAATGACATCCGCCGCCATGGGTCACCATTTGTTCTGCATTCATACTCACTCCGGGTTCCGGGACTCCATGCTGACCACCATGGCCAGGCTGGAGTCGTCCTGGTTTAAGGTCAGTCGAGTGATCGTACCACCCAGCGCCTCACCGAAATCTGCAACCGCTTCCCATTCAGACTGGCCGGGCTGCCAGCGCCACAATGCGGCCCCCGATGCCATCCATACCCGGCCCTCCCGATCCAGGGCCATGTCCTGGGAGCCTCCGGGCGTATCCAGTAGGGAAACTTGCAGGTCACTGGCCAGGTCGTGCCCGGTCAACTGCCACCGTCCTTCTCCCGAAGACAGGAGGAAATAGAGCATTCCCGTGCGTGGATCCCTGGCAAAGGAACGACCGATATCCGTCGCTAACTGTCGCACCCCGGGACCTGCCGTGTTGCCGAGCACCAACTTCATGGGCTCATCAACCAGGAATAATGCCAGTGACTTATCCGTTAACCAGAGGTGATACCCCACGTTATCCAGTTCGCTAACCAGCATCTCCTCGGGGGTGCCATCGGCGTTGTAGACCCATAGCCGCTGGCTACCGTCTTCCTCCACGCGAACCACGGAAAAGCCGCCACCAGGCCGCGGTGTTGGCGAGTACTCGCTCTGGGTGGTCTCAGTCAGGCGTCGGGCCCCGCCCTGCTCTATATCCAGCAGATACACATCCGACTGCAAGTCTGCGCGTATCGAACTGAATATCAACTGTTGCCCACCAGGCAGGAATGCAGGCTGATTGTCATACCCTGGCCGGGCTGTCAGGTTGCGCAGGCTCGCCGTGTCGGGCATGCCCTGGGCATTAATGCTGACCATGAAAATATCTGTATCGGGCACCTGGCTGGCAATTTCCTCTGCCGCCGATTCTTCTACAGCCTGGCTCTCAGTAGTTTCGGCAGTAGCCGGTGCACCCGCCGGCTCCGGCGTTTGCTGGCCACACCCGGATACCAGTAGAACAATCAATAAAATATAGCGAAACTGCATTGGTGATTTCTCCATTCCTGTCCGCGACCGCTTCAACATCGGGCACTTACCAGGGCAGATGATCCAGGTCCACATTGCCGCCGCTGATGATCAAGCCAATTCGCTTACCGGGCAGCTCCAGTCGACGGTGCAGCAAGGCTGCAATAGGCACCGCAGAAGACGGCTCGATGACCAGTTTCATTCTTTCCCAGACGAAGCGCATAGCCGCGATAATCTCGCTTTCTTCGACACATATAATGTCATCGGCATAGCGGTGAATCAGTTCGAAATTTCGTTCGCCCAGCGAGGCTCTCAATCCATCAGCAATGGTGTCGGGCGAATCCATGATCACCCGGGCGCCTCGCCGGAAAGACTGGCGCGCATCATCCGCCTGGCGCGGTTCGACTCCGATGACCCGCGTGCCTTTTCCAAAGCCCTCCGCCGCCAGCAAGGTTCCACCAATCAGCCCTCCTCCGCCTACCGGAACGAGAATCACATCCAGTCCCCCAACGTCATCCATGAGTTCCAGTGCCGCGGTCCCCTGACCGGCAATCACCAGGGAATCATCATAGGGATGAACCATGTGTGCACCGGTTTCCTCCATCACCCTGGCAAGGGTTTCTTCCCGGTTGCGCATGCCGGGCGCACAGTCCCAAACCTTCGCCTGGTAATGACGCACCGCCGCGCGTTTTACGTCGGATGAATTCGATGGCATGACCACGTGGGCCGGCGCTTTGCGAATCATTGCCGCCAGGGCCACGGCAGCGCCGTGATTTCCCGAGGAATGGGTCGCAACACCTTTTTTGATTTGTTCGTCGTCCAGGGCGAAAACAGCATTGCAGGCGCCACGGGCCTTGAACGCTCCCACCCGCTGCAGGTTCTCACACTTGAGAAACACCTCAGCCTGGGTCACGGCATTCATGGTGCTGCTGGAATGTATCGGTGTCCGGTGCACGTACCCGGCTATGCGCTCACGGGCCGCCAGCACGTCTGCGTAAGTGGGGATATCAACCATTCTGCTTACCTCTTTTCCAGCACAACAGCATGTTGTTGGCCGGCATATCCATGCGCGTTGCCAGGCTCAAACCCAGGGGGGCCGCTGCATCCTCCAGGGCTCCCAGGTCACGCACGCCCATGTGGGGCGCCCGTTGTCTCAAACCTGCGTCAAACTCACGATTGCTCTGACTGGTGAATTTACCATCAAGATTGAATGGACCGTAAATCAAAAATCGTCCGCCATCAGGAAGCAAGCCACTGACGCCGCGAAACATGGCCAGGACCTCTTCCCAGGCCATGATATGGCAAGTATTGGAGCTATAGACCGCCTGCACCTCCAGCGAGGGCCACTGGTCCTGGGCCACGTCCAGCAGCAGGGGGCCGGCCAGGTTATCAAGCGAGGTACTTTCCAGGTTCGACCGGATGGCGGAATGGTTTTCCTGCCGGTCGCTGGTGACCCAATGAAGATGCTGAAAATGCTGTGCGAAATACACTGCGTGCTGGCCGGTACCCGAACCGATCTCCAGCACGCTGCCCTGCCCAGGGAGCAAACTGGCAAGCGCCTGTCTTATTGGTTCTTTGTTCCGGTCAGCGGCAGAAAAGTATCCCGTCACACATAAGACTCCGTGGGTTCATCCGGCAAGCCCAGCAGGCGTTCACGGTAGTGCTTGAGTTCATCAATTGAATCGTGGATGTCATCCAGGGCCAGGTGCCGGGACTCCTTGGAAAAACTGGCCATGACCTCCGGCGCCCAGCGGGCAGCCAGTTCCTTCAACGTACTCACATCCAGGTTACGGTAGTGGAAGTAACGTTCCAGGTCGGGCATGAAGCGGGCAAGGAAGCGTCGATCCTGGCAAATGCTGTTGCCACACATGGGCGACAATCCCGGGTCCACGTACTGGGCAAGAAATTCCAGGGTCTTGCGCTCGGCTTCGGCCTCATTGACCTTGCTTTCCCGCACCCGCTTAACCAGCCCGGAGCCGTTATGCTGCCGGGTATTCCAGTCATCCATTTCCTCCAGAATCGAGTCTGCCTGGTGGATGGCGAACACCGGACCTTCTGCCAGGATCCTCAGGTGGGTATCGGTTACCACGGTGGCAATTTCGATAATCACATCCTCATGAGGCAGCAACCCTGTCATTTCAAGGTCAATCCAGATCAGGTTCTTTGGGTCTTTGGACATTTATGGCACTCCGTTTGCTTGCCGCGCATTCTAGCAAAGGCTAAGCTGATGCGCCCTTTCAACGTGGATGACGAATGAGCCTGTTTACCTCGATTTTCATTGCATTTCTCGTCGCAAGCACCCTGTGCCGCCTTTGGCTGTCGCTGCGACAGACCCGGCATATCAGCGAGCATCGAGCCCAGGTACCAAAACCGTTTAGCCAGCAAATTTCCCTGGAAGATCATCAAAAGGCCGCTGATTACACTAATGCCAAGGCCCAGTTGGGAAGAATGGAGACGGTTTTCGACTCGCTGCTGTTGGTGGCCTGGACCGTGGGTGGCGGCATCGCACTGGTCCAATCCATGGTTGATACCAGCGGCCTGACCGGCCTGTGGGGCGGCGTGGCGATGATCATTGCCGTGCTGATAATCAGCAGCCTGCTGTCTCTTCCGTTCAGCATCGCGCAAACTTTTGGCATTGAATCCCGATTCGGCTTCAATCGCTCCACCGCCGGGTTATTCATCGCGGACATGCTCAAGGGCTTGGGTCTTACTCTGCTTCTGGGTGCGCCGCTACTGGCTGCCGTGCTGTGGATCATGGCCCACACCGGCGAGCTTTGGTGGGTTTACGCCTGGGCTGTCTGGTCCGGATTTGGCCTGTTGATGTTCTGGGCCTACCCCACCTTGATCGCGCCGCTGTTTAACAAGTTTTCCCCCCTGGAAGACGAGACGCTGAAAGCCCGGGTTGAAGCGCTGCTGGATCGCTGCGGATTTCATAGCAAAGGCATCTTTGTCATGGACGGTTCCCGACGCTCGGCCCATGGCAACGCCTATTTCACCGGCATCGGAAACAACAAGCGCATCGTGTTCTTCGATACCCTTATCGGCACTCTCGAGCCGTTGGAAGTCGAAGCCGTGCTCGCTCATGAACTGGGACACTTTCGCAAGCGTCACGTTCGCAAGCGCCTGGTGTGGTCACTGGTTAGCAGCCTGATCGGCCTGGGCATTCTGGGCTGGCTCAAATCCGAGGCCTGGTTCTACACCGACCTGGGCGTACCCGCAGTCAGCGACCAGGCAGCTTTGTTGCTGTTCATCATGATTTCCCCGGTATTCAGCTACTTCATCTCTCCCCTTTCGGCCTGGTTCTCGCGCAAGCACGAATTCGAAGCGGATGCTTACGCGGCCAGCCAAAGCGACGCCAATGCATTAGTGGATGCGCTGGTGAAACTTTACCGGGAGAACGCCTCCACCCTTACCCCGGATCCGGTGCACTCGGCGTTTTACGACTCCCACCCGCCCGCCATGATCCGCATCCAGCACCTGCATGACCTTGCCCAGGCGAAAGCATGAGCCGGGAACAGGGAATTGTTGCTGCAAACTTTGGCCGACAGGTCCTGGTCGAAAACGCTGAAGGCGCGCTGATTCCCTGCATCATGTCTGGCCGCAAATTACGCCCGGTCACCGGTGACCGTGTTATGTGGGAACCCCTGGACGGGAAGAACAAGGGACTGGTCTGCGAAGTTCTCCCCAGGGACAACGAACTGACCCGGCCCGACAGGCGCGGACGCACCGATGTGCTGGCGGCAAATGTCAGCCAGGTGATGGTGGTCTGCGCTCCCCGGCCGACGCCGGACCTGTTTCTCATCGACCGCTACCTGGCGGCAGCCGCCTTCATGGGCGCCTCGGCCTCGGTGGTGCTAAACAAGTCAGACCTGGAAAACGAGGCCGGCCTGGAACCCCTGCGAGAGGCCCTGGTGGAGTACAGCAAGATCGGCTACCCGGTGATACACACCAGCGCCATGTCGATGGAGGGCCTGGCCCCCTTATGTGCACAGATGGTCGGACACACCAGCATCCTGGTGGGCCAATCCGGCGTGGGTAAATCTTCGATCCTCAATGCCCTGCTGCCTGAGGCGGATATTCTGACCGGCGAACTATCAGAAGCCAGCGGAGAAGGACGCCACACCACCACCGCCTCGCGGCTTTATCACCTGAATACCGGTGGTGAACTGATCGATTCTCCGGGAGTGCGGGACTACGCACCCGCTGCCTTCGGCGAGGCGGATTTAACCAACGGTTTTATCGAATTCGCGGAGCCTGCAGGCAGCTGCAAGTTCGCCAACTGCCGTCACCTGCACGAACCACATTGTGGCGTCACCCAGGCGGTTGAAGACGGGGTAATCTGCCCCCGCCGATATGAAAGCTATAAGCGCCTCACCCGCCTGATGGAGCAATTACGCCCGGGGTACTAGCGGCGCACACGTGGCTCGGTCTTATTGGACATCCACCAGGACACGAAAATCATCGCGCTGCCCACCGCGGCCAGGGACACGAAAAGTGTCGCCGGCTTGCCATGGGGAAAGTCCTCGATAATCAGCTTCGCGCCAACCAGGATCAGCATTGGATAAACCAACCACCTGGCCTCTGGCCATCTCTTGTGGCGACTGGATATAGCCAGGGTGATTGCCGATGCTGCCAGGATCGATGTTCTAAGCGCTGCCAGTACAGCCAGGTCAGCCTCCGTACCCGGCACCCCTGCAATCGACGGAGCAAGCAGCAATACGAGAAGACCACCCACTTCCCAGACTGCGAGAACCAACACCACTATCTGGGGCATACCGGCCAACTTTCCCCAACGGGTCGAGCGCTGGGCCACAGGAATAAACAGGCTACCAACGGTGGCCAGGGCCACCACCACCTGCCAACTGACTACCGACGGCCAACTTTCCGCTCCATTTCCTGCAAGAGCAAGAAATCCTGTAGACAGCACTCCCGAAACAAATCCCGCCGCAATCAGCAACAAGGAACATTGCAGGCTCAGGGTCACCATTCCCTGTCTGCCGCTAAACCAGGCCAATACCAGGGCCAGCGCGGCCCAACCGGCTGCAGCGATACCTGGTGTCAAGACGATGGCACTGCCGGCGGCAACCAGCATTAGGCCCAGGGTCGAATAGAAAAAGAAGTTAGGCCCGCGGGCAGCCAGGGTCCTGGGCGTGAATCCCAGGCCGTAGATAACAGCACCCAGAACCAGGGCCAGGAAGCCCACCACTACCAAATTGATATGCCCGCCCCTGGACACTTCACCGGCCACATAAACCAGCAGGCCCACCGCCACGATAGCCTGGACAACCTCGAAAGCACCAACGTCCTCACCGTGAATGTGGGTCCGGACAGCAAAGCTCACCAGGTAAGCCAGCAATAGCGCGACCGCAAACCCAAAGGCCTCCATGTAGGCCACGTCCCAACCTTCGTTGGAACTCAACAACACCAGGGCAACAACTCCGGCGTTAACCCCCAGTGCAGCGATCCACTGGGGTCCCCTCCAGGTACGCTGATACACGGCCCACAAACAACCCATTGCCAGCAACAGCAAGAAGGCGACAAAAGCCTGGGCTGTATGTGAAGCACCGAGCAAATACAGTGCCGTCCCCACTCCACCGGCGCTTATCAGCCATGCCAGGATGCGCATATCCCTTAGCACCGACACCAGCAAGGCCAGCCCACAAAATACGCTTAACGCGATAGCACCCTGTGCCCCACTGAGCAGGTCGAATTTCGTCACCGCCTCCGCGAGCAGCGGCAAGGTCAGCAAGGTTGAGGATACTGCAAAAAACAAGGCGCCTGCTTTACGACCCTCTATGCCACCGGCACGATAGGCCATGAATAGCCACACCATTGCGTAGGATGCGCCAAGGAAAATACCCAGGCCTGTCGGGACAACCTGTGAGTCCGTCATGGCACGCAGGAGAAACGCGCCACCAAATATCAGGAGCACTCTCCCCAGGTGGGAAGAGGCGTTTGAAACCATTCCTTCATTAAGCGCTACGCCGCCAGATTCTTCAGCTGCGACACCAATACCCGTTCTTTTTTCAACAATCCGCAGTCGTTCTTCAACGGCTGCGACACGAGCTTCAAGAACAGACAGAGCATCATCCATAGCGGCACCTTCCAGCGTTGCGGCGACCAATAATCAAAGCGGTCACAGTGGCTATCCGATTTTTTGATATTTTTATTTTTCCTAATCCCTTATACCCGACAGGGATAGCCGACCTGTCGGGTTCTGCGAATTTGTTCAGTGTGACCGCAGTGAAGGTACAAACTTGTTAATTATCGAAAACAGCACGAATGGAATTGCAATGACCGTCAACGCTCCAAACAAACCTTCCTTAAAGGTTTCCATGCTGTGAGGAATAATCGGAATGTGGTAATGCATGTACCCGGAGAATGACAGGGAGAATGCCTGCCCGCCGATCACCACGTTCCAACGCATCATGAACACCCCGAACAAAATCAGGATCAGCGCCACCACCGTTCGCTTGATGGTCAGTTTCGGCAACAACAAGAGTATGAATGGCACCAGGTTACCCAGGGTGTACTGCAGGATAAATATATTGAAGAAATCCTTCCCGTACATCACCGAGCGCAAAATATCCCAGGACTTCATCGCGGTATACCCACGGAAGATCAGGTCAAGCATCTCAAGGGTGATAGCCGCAACCAGGAAGCCCAGCAGATAGCGCCCGGCCTCGAAAACGACCGCTTTCTCGGCGCCATGTATTTGCACCGACTTGTCGGCACTGCGCCTGTTCCGAAATGCCTGCCACTCCATGATGATGATGTAGGTAAGCATACACAGCGCGATACCGGAGACCACTGCAGACATGATGAAAATCACCGGCATCAATGGCGACATCCACAAGGCATTGGCCTTGACCGACCCGAAAATAAATCCTGCATATCCATGCAGGAAGCAGGCCACAGGAATACCCACGCCCGCGAGTATCTTGGCTGCCTTGTTATCGACGGCAATCGCCTCGTCGCTAACGTCGTAGGCGCCCATTGTGAGCACCTGGTATAAAAGCCGCGTCATGGTATTGGCAATTCCAGACTTACCCTTCAGCTCCTGCACCTGTTCAACAAAATACTTGCGATAGACAAACCAGATCTCGCTGACAACTATCAAAGCATAAGTTGTAAACACAATACCAAAGGCTGCAATCGCCGAGGTGAAATGCGGTGTCAGCAAGGGCTCCATGGCCCTGGTCGGTTGTTGCAAATGAAGCAGCAATGGCAATGCCGCGACCGGCAACAAGGCAAGAGAGAACACCAGAGAAAACTGGGCGATGTCTTTAAGGCCTTTCTGGTCAAACACATGATAGAGCGATGACAGGACAAACGCGCCCGCCACCAGACCGGTCATGTAGGGATACATGACAATCTGGATACTCCAGTAAATGAATTCATTGGGATAGACAAAGAGTTCTTTAACTGTCCATTCAACGCCATGTACTACTAGATCAGGGGACATATCATCTACCTCACGTTCTCATCGAGGCCCAAATAAAACACATGCGGTTTCGTCCCATACTCGTCTTTCAGCACAGCTACCCGCTTGGTCGCAATGGTCTTGGCGACTGGATCGTCTGGATCTTTGAGATTGCCTATCTTCCGAGCATCGAAGGCGCAGGCCTGGACACAGGCAGGCTCCAACCCTTTGCTGGTACGGTGATAGCAGAAATTGCACTTGTCGGCTGTCTTGGTAACCGGGTGGAAGAACCTCACACCGTAAGGACAGGCCATGATGCAGTAGCCACAACCAATGCACCAATCCCGATCGATCAGCACCACGCCATCCTCAGTCTGGTAGGTAGCGCCCACCGGACAAACCTGGACACAGGGTGCGTTTTCACACTGGTTGCAAAGCTTGGGTACAAAGAAGGCCTTGGTGATGTCCTTGGGATCTATCACTTCGTCGCGAATCTTATCGTCGATAAATCCGTCACGACCGCCCATAGGCGAATCAATGTGAGCCTCACCATCTTTGGTGATCACGTAGCGCTCAACCCAGGTACGAGTTACCGGCGCATCGTAGGGTATTTCGTTTTCCAGCTTGCAAGCCTTGACGCACATACCGCAGCCAACACACTTGTTGGTATCGACCAGGAACGTCCACCTGGTTTTCTTGTTCTCAACCGCCGCTTTTAATTCTCCGGGGGTCAGAAATACCATGGTACTCACAGGCAACGCGGCAGCCAGGGTAGTGGTTGCGGTGTCCTTGAGGAATTGTCGACGAGAGCAGGTCATCACCTATCCTCCAAATTTGGATTATGTGGGTTATGGCACTTACTACACTCGAACTTGCGCTTGTGCTTTTCAGACACGACGCCTTTCATCATTCCCCGTCTGCTGTTGGGGTAATCGAGTAATGCGTGGCATCGCAGGCACTGCTCCCGCGAGCGGTCTATGACAAGTTGCTTGACCTCCCTGGGATGGCCTGCAGCAGGTCCGTGACAATTTTCGCACTGGATTTTCTTGTGCCTGGAGTGGCTGATCGACTCGAAATTTTCTTCATGGCATTTGGAGCAACGCTCCCGGCCCTGGTACTTGACCGGAAAATCTTTCCATTCGTCGACATTGCTCAGGCGATAATAGTTGTAGGTAAAGGAGTCACCGTGAACGCCGAAATCCTCCGGTACCATGAAGTGCCGGGCAACCATAATCAGCAAGACTAGCCCTATGGCCAACCATAGCGGTCGCAGTACGTGGTTCTTCATGCCCCCTCCAGTCGATTCTTTCAAAAACAAGCTTTTGAATATTCGACACGGGCCGTCACTGCCGTTTTGAATTTTTCTGTCGTGATAATCAGGTATACAAACGGTCTTGACTGAGATCCTTCTTCGCTTCGTGTCTAGTTTTTGTTCGAGTCCATATTTGCGGTGATTTTTTTCGTTCCGCAATAGGTATTAACCCGAAGCATTCTCGGTAAGATAACTTACAAAAAATTGTCGCAGCGCGGCATTTTCGTTCGTCGAAAGCCGAAGGAATAGCGTTTATATAGGGGAAATATGGCCGTCGCTTCGCCAATACAAATCCGCAAGAAAGGCGATAAAAGTTAAAAATATAACTTCGCAATACACAGCGAATTTAATGGGAACGGTTATTCTTGCCGGCAGTCAGAAAGACTCATTCCAGACCGCGCAACCGGGCATGAAATATTCCCATAAATAACTTCATTTTTTCAGGGCAAAAGGTCACCGCAACCCACCTGTCGAAGGTCGCCAATGAGAAGATTTTTTGGAGCATGAAATCCGCCGTTGATTCGGCTATTCCATGGTGTGCCGACCCGCCAGGGCGTGAGACAGGGTTCCGCCATCGACAAATTCAAGCTCGCCCCCAACCGGGACGCCATGAGCAATCCGGGTTGAGCGAATTCCGCGTTTGTTGGCCAGTTCAGAGATGTAGTGTGCGGTGGCCTCGCCTTCCACGGTCGGATTGGTAGCCAGGATGACTTCTTTTACGGAACCGCTATCCAGGCGCTGCTCCAACAGGTCAATACCCAACTGATCCGGACCCACACCATCTAACGGAGACAGGTGACCCATCAGGACAAAATACAATCCGCTGTAGCCGGCTGACTGTTCAACCGCCATCACATCTGCCGGAGTTTCCACCACACACAGAATGCTCGCATCCCGGGAACTTCCCTTGCATATCCAGCACAGGGTCTCCTCGGTAAGCATCCTGCAGCGTTCACAGTGCCCGACCTTCTCCACCGCCTGGACCAGCGCCTCGGCCATGGCCAGGGCCCCGTCACGATCACGCTCAAGCAAATGGAATGCCATGCGCTGGGCAGACTTGGGCCCGACACCCGGCAAACATCTCAGGGCATCTACAAGACGACTGACTAGCGGCGAATAACTCATGGGGCTAGAACGGGAGCTTCATGCCTGGCGGCAAGGACATCCCGGAGGTCATGGATGACATTTTTTCGCTGGTGGTGCGTTCAATGCGATGGACGGCATCATTGATTGCCGCGGCAACCAGGTCTTCCAGCATTTCCTTGTCGTCACCGAGCAATGAATCATCAATATCCACCCGGCGAACTTCATGCTTGCCGGTCATCACCACCTTCACCATGCCAGCGCCGGATTCACCGGTCACTTCCATGCGTCCCAACTCTTCCTGGGCTTTCTGCATGCTTTCCTGCATCTGCTGGGCCTGCTTCATTAGCTGGCCGATTCCGCCTTTCATCGGGTAAAACTCCTCGGTTCTATTCGGGTCAGTCGTCTAGGGGCCTGACCGATTCTTCATGAATTGTGGCGCCAAATGTGGATTTCAACGCCAGGATGTTAGGGTCTTGCTCAAGGGACTCCCTGGCATCGCGCTGCTTTTCTTCCTCAAGGCGAGCCACTTGTTTTGCCGGGGTTTCTGCCACCGGCGCCTCCAGGGTAATACGCAGGGAAATGCTGGTCTGAAAATACGCGCTGAGGCTCTCCTGCAATTTCCCTTTTAGCGTGTCGGTTAACAACGCCTTGCTTGACGGGTCCAGTTGCAGGGAAATCGTATTCCCCTCGCGGCCCAACATCACGCAGTTCACAGCAACCTGCCGGGCAACACCCTTCAGATGCATTGCACCAATCAGTGACATCCAGCTTTCGGTGTCCCTGGCTACGATCTGAGCCTGTTCCTGTCCGGATGGCGATTGAACCACGGACGCGGCGCTGGTCGCGGGAACCGAAGAGGCCCGGGGTGCCGGCGTGGGCGCCGCCGGTGCACTGGCAGGTCGCTTTGCAGGCGCTTGGGTCCTGGTCTTGGGAGCCGGAGCGCGCTTGGCTTTGCCGACCGCCGCAGCGGCTGACGGTGCCGCACCTGCGGCGCCGGTATCCGGCTTGAATGCCAACATACGCAGCAGGGTCATCTCGAACCCGCTCCTTGGATCAGGCGCCAGGTCCAGGTCTTTACGACCGCTAATCGCTATCTGGTAGAACAATTGAACATCTTCCGGCGACAACAGCTCCGCAAGCCGTTGCACTGAATCATCGTCTTCCTCTGCCAACCCCGCACCGGGCACAACCTGGTGCACAGCGATTTTCTGCAGGATGGATGACAAATCAATCAGCGCCCGGTCGTAATCCGGTACATCCTGGGCCAGGGCCTCCGCCCCTTCCATCAACGCTGAGCCATCCTGGGCGGCAAGAGCCTCAACCAGGTGGGTGACATGATGTTTGTCTATAGAGCCCAGCATCTTGCCGACTTCGGCTTCCCTGACCTCACCACCGCCGAATGCAATGGCCTGGTCCAGCAAACTCAAGGCATCCCGCATGCTGCCCTCGGCAGCGCGGCCCAGCATCCTCAGGGCAGGCAGGTCGGCACCAATCCCCTCTTCCCCGGCCAGCAATTCCAGGCGCTCGACGATGAGGTCCAGGGATATGCGTTTCAGGTTGAACTGCAGGCAGCGTGACAATACGGTCACCGGCAATTTTTGCGGGTCAGTGGTAGCCAGCAGGAATTTTACGTGGGGCGGCGGCTCTTCCAGGGTCTTTAGCAAGGCATTGAAAGAATGGGTGGAGAGCATGTGGACCTCATCAATGAGGTAGACCTTGTAGCGCCCCCGGGTAGGCGCGTACTGGACGTTCTCCAGCAATTCCCTGGTGTCATCCACCTTGGTGCGGGACGCAGCATCCACCTCGATCAGGTCGACGAAGCGACCTTCATCAATCTCATGGCAGGCTGAACATTCCCCACAGGGCTCCGACGTGACGCCTTTTTCACAGTTCAGGGATTTCGCGAAAATTCGGGAAATAGTGGTCTTGCCGACACCCCGGGTACCCGAAAACAGGTAGGCATGATGCAGCCGGTCATTATCCAGGGCATTGATTAACGCCCGCAGGACATGCTCCTGGCCAACCATTTCGGAGAAATTTTTAGGGCGCCATTTTCGCGCCAGGACGAGATAACTCATGCGTGGTGGATCGTCTCGGAAAAACGTTTACTCTAACACCAAACACCAGATTCGTGGCTTTCGAAATGGAGGCGGTCCGTACCAGCCACACCCCGGCGCACAGCTTCACCGTTGCCGCTGCTCCCTTCCGGGCCTGACGGGGTTCACGGTTGGCCGTCGCGAGGGGACCGGCACGAACCACCATTGATCGATGCGGTCGGTATTCTACAGTGCTTTCCCATTCGGTCCCAGCCCACTTTTAGGCCGTTCGCCCCGGGTTATGGCCCGATGGCCGGAAACCGCCCAAAAGCAGACTTCCGGCAGGTATGCTCTGACAGGCTGTGTGTCGCCCAGGACGGGAGTTC
>CAKZML010000101.1 GCA_937128475.1 uncultured Chromatiales bacterium | reverse complement strand
CGGACCTACGTGCATGGAAGACGCGAGAGGCCGGGAGACAGCAGGATATGACCCAGCGGGATGAGATAGCAAAGCTAAGGCAACAGCTACTCATCCAGAGCAAGGCTGCCACGGACAATGAGAAAATATTTCTGCGTCTGCTGGAGCGTGAGATTCTGCTGCTCAAGGCCAGGACCCTCAGGGACCTGTTGGACCGCATTACTGTCGGCCTGGCCAATTCCTACGGTCTGAATGAAGTCACCCTGCTGCTATGGGATCCGGAGCACGAGATTCGTCACTTGCTGGTCAGCGAAATGGGTGAAGAAGCTGTGATCCACGGAATTCGTTTTGTTGATTCCATGAATGTGGTGCCGGCGCAGGTTCAGCGGATGCGCTCCGTCTGGCTTGGGCCATTCATTGGCGGCGACCATGATCTTTTGTTCACCCAGAATGACCAGCTCAAGAGCGTCGCGCTGATTCCCCTGGTGAGAGAAGAAAACCTGGTGGGTTGTCTGAATTTTGCGAGCGTGGATGATCGGCGGTTTACCCGGCATCACGCCACCAGTTTTTTGTCCCACCTGGGAAATGTTGCCTCCTTCGCGTTGGAAAACGCGGTTAATCGCTCCCGCTTGTTGCGCAGCGGGTTCACAGATGTGCTGACGGGGATGAATAATCGACGTTACCTGGAGTCACGCCTGGGTGAGGAGATTGCGGTTGCCAAGCGTCAGCAGGTTCCGCTTACCTGCCTGATGTTGGATGTCGATCACTTCAAGCAGGTGAATGATACCCATGGACACCAGGCAGGGGACCGGGTGCTGCGGGAAATAGTGAAGCGGGTTGCCAGCCAGATCCGAAACAGCGATGTGGCTGCCCGGTATGGTGGTGAGGAATTTGCTGTTCTGATGCCGGCCACTCGTGCGGTAGAGGCCCAGAAGCTCGCCGAGCGGATACGCAAAGCGGTGTCTGCCACGCCCATGGAAGTCAGCGCCGACCAGGCCCTGACGGTCACGGTATCTATTGGAATAGCGGAAATTATTCCCTCCAGGACGGCAACCGACCATACGGCCCTGGGTGAGGGATTGCTGTCTGCGGCGGATGTCGCCCTATACCAGGCCAAGGCCGATGGCAGGGATCGGGTGAAGATCGCCGACTAGCCGATATGTCTCTGGCGGCCCAGCAGCATCAGGAAAAGTGGTACGCCAATTAATGCTGTCAGCGCGCCAACCGGCAACTGGATTGGCGCCACGATGGTTCTTGCCAACAGGTCGGCAAAGGTCAACAAGGCCCCGCCCAACAACACCGATGCCGGGATCACGATGCGATGATCAGGCCCTGCTACCAGGCGCACCAGGTGCGGCACCACCAGTCCGATGAAGCCAATGCTGCCTGCGGTTGTAACGGCCAGGGCGGTGATCAGGGAGCTGCCCAGGTAAATGCCAATGCGAGCGGGTTTTACCGACAAGCCCAGGGCCTCGGCGGGCAATTCTCCTCGCGACAGGACATTCAGGTGA
Organism: uncultured Chromatiales bacterium; assembly: GCA_937128475.1. Classification (GTDB taxonomy): domain Bacteria; phylum Pseudomonadota; class Gammaproteobacteria; order Steroidobacterales; family BM003; genus CAKZML01. Next base: position 10,457 of record CAKZML010000101.1, on the reverse strand, counting down.
CGGGCGAAAATCATTCCCAGGGCTACTCCCAGGGCGAGCACAGGCAGGTTTCGAAGACCGGACTCAGCCAGGGATAAATCTCCCATCAGCCAGAACATCATGCCGCGCAGCTGGCCGTCCGGGCTCAGGGCCAGGATCAGGCTCATCAGGGCTGTCAGGCCCGAGGCAATGACCACGCCGGTGAGCAGCAGCCGGGTAGGGGTCCAGCCTCCGGGGCCATGGGACAGGGCAAATACCAGCAGCGTCACTGCGGTGGCGCCGGCGAAGGCCCCTGCATCCACCCAGATTCCACCCAGCCCCAGGGCCATGACGCCCAGGGCGCACACTGCGGCTCCGCTGGAAATTCCGAGGATATAAGGATCTGCCAGCGGATTGCGCAGCAGTACCTGCATGAAAGAGCCCGCCAGGGCCAGCATGCCGCCAGTGGTGAAAGCAGCTATCGCCCGGGGCAGGCGCAGATCCAGCACAACGGTGCGAGTCATGAGGTCCCCGCCGCCGAACAAGGCTGATACGACCTCTCCTGCACCAAACTCGACGCTGCCCAGGAGCAGCGCAGCAGCCATGCAGGTCAAGGCAAGCAGGCTTAGCAGGGGGATCAGAATTGCAGGTCTTAAACGTGGCACGATTGGGCTGAATTAACTCGATGTGAATTTCTCTACGGGCGACAGAATAGCACTCACTGAGGCTCGCGGAAGCGAAAACTGGGGTTTGTCAGTTGTTGCTGTGGGAAGGCTTGTGGAACAATGCCGACAACGAAGAACTGAGTATTTGGATTATTCCAAAACGATTACATGAGTGACTGGATAGACCGGGACGGTTATCGCGCCAACGTGGGCATCATTTTGATGAACCAGAGCGGCGGCCTATTCTGGGCTGGCCGCGCCGGACGGGCAGGCTGGCAGTTCCCCCAGGGCGGGATCTACGAATTCGAATCTCCCGAGCAGGCCATGTACCGGGAACTCGAAGAAGAGATAGGGCTGGTTGAGCAGGATGTTGAGCTTGTGGGCTCTACCCGTCCGTGGCTGAGATACCGTCTTCCCAAGCGGTTTGTGCGCAATACCGTTCCGCTTTGCATCGGCCAGAAGCAAATATGGTTTCTTTTACGCCTGGTGGGTGAAGAATCTGCTTTACGCATGGATGCCACCGAAACGCCCGAATTCGACCGATGGCGCTGGATAGACTACTGGGAGCCGGTTCGGGAAGTCGTCTTTTTCAAACGGGTAGTTTACGCGCGGGCCCTGGACCAGCTCAAAGGGCTGGCCTTTCCCGAGAATCCACCGGCCCGGCCCCGTTGGGTGGGCAGCAAGATGCGCCCCTACCAGCACCGTCGTCGCAATCGCCCCCGGCGTAGTAAAAAAGATGGCTGAGCCGGCAGCGCGCCTGCCAGGTGCGTGGTTGCGGGTGGAGGGATACACTAGCCCGGCCCGGAACCCAGAGAACTGATTTTGGCCAAGTTGCCCTCCAATCTAGTCGTGAAGACCCACAGTCCAGGACGCCATCGCCTCCTGGTGGGCGGGTTGGTGCTTGCCTTGCTGGCAAGCTCCTACGGATTGTTTGAGTTCGGGCGGATTCGAGGGGGCTACGATCTTCTCGACAGCCGGGAACAGATTTCCCAGCGGGATCGTGAAATCGCGCAATTGAGCCGACAAATCGAACAACTGCGTGATGAGGTGGTGTTGCTGGAGACCTCCAGCGGTATCGACGGACAGGCCCACGAACAGATTGAGGAGCGTCTCCAGGTTCTGCAGGGCACTATCCAGGAACAAGCCGAGGATCTTGCATTCTACAAGGGAATAATCAGTCCCGAGGATGGCCAGGCAGGCCTGAAGATAAGGGATTTCGCGGTAGAATCGGGGAGTGGGCCGGGACAGTACCTGGTCAAGATTGTGTTGATACAGGCTAAGGATCACGGAAGGCAGGTATCCGGTGTTGTAGACTTGAGCGTTGACGGTCAACTGGCTGGCGAGGGGAAAGCCCTGGCGCTGAAGGATGTCAGGGAAACAGCTGAGACCGCCGGTGCGCTGGCCTTTTCGTTCCGGTATTTCCAGGAAATCGAAGAGGTCTTGAGTTTGCCCCAGGGCTTTGAGCCGGAAAAAATTAATATTGAGGTGCGGCCAAAGGGTCGCTCAGCAAGGACTATTCGGAAATCATTTGATTGGCAGTTGCCGCCAGATGGCAGTAGCGACCAGTAGTAGTGTCAGGAGAAGGCATGTTCGGTTCGAAACAAAAGAATCCCGCAATACAGACCCTGGTTGGGGCCGAGACGGTGGTGCGTGGTGACGTATCCTTCCGTGGCGGATTTCATATTGATGGGAAGGTTGAAGGGGATGTACGCAGTGTTGACGAGGCCAACTCATTTCTCAGCATTAGTGAGAGCGGGTGCGTGGAAGGCAGCGTTGAAGTGGACCGGGTGTCATTGAATGGCACGGTGAAAGGCGACCTGGTCAGCCGCGGGAGGCTCGATTTAGGCCCTTCCGCCCGGGTGGTCGGAGACGTTCACTACAAGCTCCTGGAGATGTCTATTGGCGCCGAAGTTAACGGCAAACTGGTTCACGAGGGCGAAAAGCCCGCCTCGGCTGGACGTGCAAAAAGCACGCCTGAAGAGCAGACCCCGGAGGGTTCTGGTGCAGACGCCCCTTGATCCTGCGGGCTTTGCCACCATATCCTAGTCACTATGAGCGAAACACAAACATATCCCGATAGCATGCCAGCGCCCCTGGTGTTCACAGATTCTGCCGCCAAGAAGGTTGGAGAGTTGATCGCCGAGGAGGGTAACGAGGCCCTGAAGCTGCGCGTTTACGTCAGCGGCGGAGGCTGTTCGGGTTTCCAGTACGGGTTCACCTTTGATGAGAAGTCCGAAGAGGGCGATATTGCCGTGCAGAACGGCGGTGTCACCTTGCTGGTTGATCCATTGAGCGTCCAGTACCTGATGGGCGCGGAGATCGATTACAAGGAAGATTTGCAGGGTGCCCAGTTTGTTATCAGGAACCCTAACGCCACCACTACCTGTGGTTGTGGCTCGTCTTTCGGCGTCTAGGGTAGATTCTATTGACCACGAATTTGTTCAGCGCAGTTCTCGCGCTGAGTATTCGGCTGCCCGCATTTATGGTGTTTCATGACTAAGTTGGTTGCCGAGAATCGCGATCTCATCGCCGCTGTGGACCTGGGTTCCAACAGTTTTCACATGGTTGTCGCACGCCTGAGTAATGACCAGTTGGTGGTCGTTGACCGGTTGCGGGAAATGGTTCGCCTGGGCGGTGGGCTGGACGAATCGGGAAGGCTCAGCAAGGAAGTCTCAGATAACGCAATTGAATGCCTGGCGCGGTTCGGTCAGCGCCTGGCCGAGGTTCCACCGGAGAATGTCAGGGCGGTGGGCACTAACGCGCTTCGCCGGGTCAGGGGTCGGCGCGAGTTCTTGCAGCAGGCCGAAAAGGCACTGGGTCATTCCATACAGGTCATTTCAGGAATCGAAGAGGCACGCCTGGTGTACCTGGGCGCGGCAAGGTCTTTACCCCCGGACTCCCAGCGCAGGCTGGTGATGGATATCGGTGGCGGCAGTACTGAGTTGATTGTGGGAGAGGGGTTGGAGCCGATAGCCCTTGAGAGTCTGCACATGGGCTGCGTGAGCATGACCCAGCGTTTCTTCCCGGGGGGAGAAATTACCGAGCAGGCCTTCCGCCAGGCAGAACTCGCTGCCAGCCTGGAATTACGCCCGATCAAGAACACCTTCAGGCATATGGGATGGGGGAACGTGGTCGGCGCGTCAGGAACTATTCGCGCGGTGGGCAAGCTGGTCCAGGAGTTGCGTGGAGAGTCGGAGATAACGCCTGCGGGATTGGAAGCGCTGCGTTCCATGATGATCGAGGACGGGGAAATTAACCGGGAACATCTGCCCGGCCTGTCCCAGGAGCGAGGCCCTGTCCTGGTTGGTGGACTGGCCGTACTGAACCAGTTGTTCAGGACCTTCGGTATTCAGAAAATGCAGGTGGCGGAGGGGGCCCTGAGAGAGGGTTTGCTTCACGATCTGCTGGGTCGTCTATCCCGGGAGGACGCCCGGGAACTCAGTACCCGCACCATGCAGATGAGATACAACGTTGATCGACTGCAAGCGGAACGGGTTGAAGCAACTGCCCTGGACTTGCTGGAGGCAGTGGCTGTGCCGTGGGATCTTGGTTCAACCCTTGCCCGCAAAGTGTTGAGCTGGGCTGCACGCCTGCATGAGATTGGCCTGGATATCGCCCATTCCAAATACCAGAAGCACGGCGCCTACCTGCTAGAGCATGCCGACATGCCGGGATTTCCCAAGGACGAACAATATTTACTTTCCTGCCTGGTGTGTAATCACCGTCGCAAGGTTTACGAGGACACGGTGAAGCGCCTGCCAAAGACCTGGCATCTGAAAACCTGGCGCTTGATTACTGTGCTGAGACTGGCGGTGCTGTTAAACAGATCCCGTGCCCCCAATGACCTTCCGTTCATGGAAGTCAGTGTGTCAGGAGAGACTCTCAGGGTCCGCTTCCCCGAGGGATGGATGGAGCAGCACCCGCTAACCCTGGCGGATTTGCGGCAGGAAGAGAATTTTCTCAGGAAAAGCCCGACCAGCCTGCAGTTTTCCTGAACAAGGCTCAGGGGTGGTAGATACCGCCCAGCACAGTGGCATGGCTGGCCCCGGTTACCGATGGCAGGTTGCCGGTTGCCCCGGACAAGGTGCGATGGGCAAGCCAGGCAAACGCGGCTCCTTCTACCCAGTCCGGGTCCAGCCCCAATTCCATGGTTGAGCAAACCCGGCACCCGGGAAGCAGGACCTGCAAGCGATCCAGCAAGGCCCGGTTGTGGGTTCCGCCGCCGCACACCGCCAGTAACTCGGCTTGCGGGAGGTGTTTGTCCATGGAATCCAGTACGCACCGGGCGGTGAATTCCAGCAGGGTCGCCTGTACGTCCCGGGCATTGACCCGGTGCACCAAGCTCTGAAGTCGGCCTTCCAGCCAGGCTTCGTTGAATATTTCCCTGCCGGTGCTCTTGGGGGGTTCGCGCTGGATAAACGGGTGTCCCAGGAAGCTGGCCAGCAATTCGCTGTCGGGCTGGCCGCCAGCGGCCCATTCCCCATCCCGATCGAATTCCTTGCCCAGGTGCCGCTGACACCAGATATCCATCAGGCAGTTGCCAGGACCCACGTCGAAGCCGCGGATCGGGCCGCCATCGCCCAGAATTGTCAGGTTGGCGATGCCTCCAATATTCAGTATTCCGCGCCGGGTGCCGTGTTTGCCGAACACTGCCTGGTGAAAGGCTGGCACCAGCGGTGCGCCTTGTCCGCCCAGGGCCATGTCCTTGCGCCGAAAATCAGCCACCGTCACAACCCCGGTCCGGGCAGCGATGATATTGGGGTCGCCTGCCTGCCAGGTGAACGGGCGGTCGCCTTCCGGGCTGTGGAAAATGGTCTGGCCGTGGCTGCCAATCGCCTTGACCCGTGAGGCAGGCACGCTTGCCTTGCTCATGAGCGTCATGGCGGCGTTGGCGAAGGCCAGGCCCAGTTCCCGGTCAAGTTCGCCCATGTCCCGCAGAAGTATCGCCTCGTTGCGAGACATGATCCGGGCCAGTGCTGCCCGGAGGCTTTCAGGAAATGGCATGCACAGCGCCTCCAGGACGCTGCTGTGGGTATCGCTGATCTCGCACAGCACTGCGTCCACGCCGTCTGCGCTGGTGCCACTCATCAGTCCAATGAAATAGTCAGCCATCGGCAGATTCCTATTCGGAGGCTACTGCTGCCATACGCGTTTGTCGGACCATGTCGAGCTGGCTCATCATGGCATCGGCCTTGGCATTGAAGTCGTCGCGATATTTCGCGTTTACCGGGCTCGCCTGGGGCAGCTTCACGGTACGCGGGTTTCGGTGCACCCCGTTAACCCGGTATTCGTAGTGCAGGTGCGGGGCAGTCGCCAGGCCGGTGGCCCCCACATAGCCCACGATCTGCCCCTGGTTCACCCGTTTGCCCACCCGGCCAAACTTGGAGAACTTGGACATGTGGGCATACAAGGTGGTGATGTTGCCGCCGTGCTGCAGGATGATGCAGTTGCCGTATCCGCTCTTGCGGCCTGCAAAAATAACCTTCCCATCTCCGGCTGCCATGATCGGTGTGCCATTGGGCGCGGCGTAATCGACGCCTTTGTGGGCGCGAATCTTGTTCAGGATGGGGTGCTTGCGTTTCAGGTTGAAATTGGAGCTGATGCGTGTGAAGTCCACCGGTGCCCGGATGAACGCCTTGCGCATGCTGCCGCCGTCGGGACTGAAATAATCGGATTTACCGGTCTCGTCCGTGTAGCGAATTGCCCTGACGGTTCGGCCATTGTTGATGAATTCAGCGGCCAGGATGTCTCCGTCTCCAACCCGTTCATCGTCCTGCCAAAGCTCTTCGTAGAGCACCACGAATTCATCTTTCTCGCGGATATCCAGCACAAAATCCACATCCCAGGCGAAGATTCCTGCCAGGTTCATGGTCACCTTGTCGGACATGCCGGCCTCACGGCCCGCGATAAACAGCGAGTTCTTGATAATGCCCTGGGCATAGACCACCCGGGCTTCCAGGGGGCGTTCGATGATTCGGGACTGGTATTGCCCCGAGTCAGCCAGGGTGACTTCCAGTTCATGGGTTTCGTCGATCTTGCGATTCAGGCTGAGCACCTTGCCGTCCTGGTGACGAATGTTAATGGCGTCACCAGGGTGAACCAGGCGCATGGCCTCCCGGGCTTCAGCCAGCGCAAGAATCTCGGCCAGGTTTCCGCGGTTCAGTTTGTTGCGGCCAAACAGGGTGTCCATGGAATCGCCCGAGCGCACTGTCAGGGTTATGGATTCGCCGGCCTGGGAAGGGGTTTCCTCGATGGCCTTCGAAAGAGTCTGGACAGTCGGGATGTCGCCCGCGCTGGCGCCTGGCAGTTCCAGGGGGACTCCGGTTAGCTGATAGGCGGTGGTGGAGGCGGTTGTGGTTGGGAGGGTTTCCGACTCGATTGGCTGGGGGCTGCCGCTGAACAAGGCATACAGCGCCATCGCGATAAAGGGGATTCCCGCGCCCACGGCAAACCACGGCAAGTGCCGTTTACCGATCCGGGGTTTCCCTTGCGGTTTATAATCGTGCCAGACTTGTGTCTTGTGGCGGGTCAAAGCAATAGTCCCGTAAAGTTTGCGCGTTACGTTAAACTTTGCGCTGTTCGCGGTCAATTTAAGTAGCTTATAAGGAATAGAACCGGATGTTATCCGTGGAAGAACAATTGAAAGAGATTGTCCGTGGCGCTGATGAGGTGCTGCGTGAGGAAGAGTTGGTCGAAAAGCTGAAACGGGGCAGGCCCCTGCGCATCAAGGCGGGCTTTGATCCGACTGCGCCGGATTTGCACCTGGGTCACACGGTCTTGATTAACAAGATGCGCCAATTCCAGGAGCTTGGCCATGAGGTGATGTTCCTGATTGGCGATTTCACCGGGATGATCGGCGATCCAACGGGGAAAAGCGTCACCCGTCCCGCCTTGACCCCGGAGGATGTTGCGCGCAACGCCAAGACCTACAAAGAGCAGATATTCAAAATCCTGGACCCGGAACGCACCCAGGTGATGTTCAATTCCAGCTGGATGGGCAAGATGTCGGCCGCCGACCTGATTCAGCTTGCTGCCAAGCACACCGTGGCCCGGATGCTGGAGCGCGATGACTTCAGCAAGCGCTACAAAGGCGGCCAGCCCATCGCCATTCATGAATTCCTCTATCCGCTGGTGCAGGGCTATGACTCTGTGGCCATGGAAGCGGACGTGGAACTGGGTGGCACCGATCAGAAATTCAACCTGCTGGTCGGCAGGCAACTGCAGCAGGCCTATGGGCAGGAAGCCCAGGTCGTGCTGACCATGCCCTTGCTTGAGGGCCTGGACGGCGTGCAGAAGATGTCCAAGTCCCTGGGTAACTACATCGGAATTGACGAGGCGCCGGGCGAGATCTTTGGCAAGGTGATGTCCATCTCCGACGATTTGATGTGGCGCTACTTTGAATTGTTGAGCTTCCGCCCCCTGGCCGAGATCGAGGGCTTCAAGCAGCAGATCTCTGAGGGCGAGAACCCCCGGGATATCAAATTCCTGCTGGGCCAGGAACTGGTGGCGCGTTTCCACGGCGAGTCGGCGGCGACCGCAGCCCGGGACGAGTTTGTGGCGCGATTCCAGAAAGGCGCGACGCCGGATGAGATGCCAGAGGTGGATCTGGATTGTCCCGATGGAGCCATGCCGATAGTGTTGGCGCTCAAGGCTGCGGGGTTGACCTCCAGTACGTCGGAGGCGATTCGCATGATCAAACAAGGTGCAGTACGTGTGGACGGAGATAAGGTCAGCGATAGGGACCTGGTGCTCGAACCCGGTAGCACCCACGTTTGCCAGGTAGGAAAACGGAAATTTGCCCGAATCAGCCTGAAGGCTGGCTAGGCATAGCTATGGAAGGAGATGCATTGATGAAAAAAATGAATCTGGTTGTTTTGGCAGCCCTTGGGATGACAGTACTAACTGGTAGCGTCCTCGCGGACGAGGCTACCGGTGACGAGGCCCTTAACCGTGCAAACAAGGTTGTAGAGCGCCGGGAAGCGGTCATGGGCCTTATGGGCTGGAGCGCTGGCCCGATGGTCGGGATGATTAAAGAGCAGACGCCCTACGATGCTGGGGCCTTCACGAGGCAGGCCCGGCGCATGGCGGCTCTCTCAGAGATGGTCGACGACCTGTTTAAAGCGGATGTGCGCCAGTTTGACCTGCATACCGAGGCCAAGCCGGAGCTCTGGGATGAGTATGATGACTTTGCCAAGCTGGCTCAGGACCTGGTAGACAGCAGCAAGTCCCTGGTGGTGGCGTCGGAAGCCGGTGACCTGGATGTTGCGCGCAAGGCCTTCACGGCGGTGGCGGATGACTGCAAGGCCTGTCACGACAAGTACAAGGAAGACGATCACTAGAGACGGCGTGCTCAGGTGAACGTCAAAAACAAGGGAGGCATTGCCTCCCTTTTTGTTTCTAGAAAAAATCCATCCCGTCTATCGGCGGCGGTGGTGCTGCGCTCACCAGGGCCCAGACCAGGGCCGCGCACAGGGCAAGTAGCGCCAGTGCCCGCCAGAGTCCGTGGGAGCTAATCTCTGGAACGCCGGGGCTGGTGTCCTGTTTGCCGGTCAGCATGGCGCTGACAAGCTTCCTGCCATGTCTCACTCTATAAAAAAGCACCGCCGCCAGGTGCAGGCCCACCAGGCCCAGCAATAGATTGAAGCCAAGCTCATGGATCTCATGTGCCAGGTTCCGGTATGTGCTCGACAGGGTGTGATACCAGGGGCCCTCCATCAGCAGCTCTCCCCCGTTGGCTAGACCACTGCCTGCCTGGGCTACCAGTAGAGCCAGCATTGCCAGGATCGCCCATCCTCCCGCGGGATTGTGTCCCGCGCCGGCTACCCCGTGATGCTCCTCGCCCCCTCCCAGATATCGAAAAACTGCGCGAGGGCCTCTTACAAAGCTCAAAAACCGGGCGTAACGGGTCCCGAAGAGGCCCCAGCAGAGCCGCCAAAGCACCAGGGTCAGGATGGAGCAGCCAAAAAATGTGTGTATCTCGAATCCCTCAACACCTATTTCATGGCTGATCCATGCGCCAGCGAAGCAAATCGCCAGGGACCAGTGAAAAAAGCGAGTCGGAAGGTCCCAGACCAGTGTTTTCTGCGCAGCACTCATAAATAACTGTTTTACCTTGGTTAATTTCGTTATAGCTTGTTTTTGACCCAGCCAGGGGTGACCAGCTGGAGGACCATATTGCTGCTATTTTGACCACAAAACCATTAATTTCAAAAAAATCGCAGGTAGGGGCTTGACGGCCCTCGGGTCCGCTATATAATGCCGCCCTCCTGACGCAACACACGTTGCTGATGGGGCCAGAGAACTGAAAAAATTAATTTAAACTTTTTCGTGATTTGGTGTTGACCGACTGAGTATAAACTCTATACAATTGTCGGCTCGCTTCGGGAACAACGAAGCACGCTCTTTAAAAATTTAATCAGGTAATTTGTGTGGGTGCTCGGTCGATGTCGCGATGTGTGACAAAACGACGAGTGCTCAAAAGCTAAATTCATTTAGCTAGCGAACATTTGTCAGAGCATCAAACCTTTATAAACTGAAGAGTTTGATCCTGGCTCAGATTGAACGCTGGCGGCATGCCTAACACATGCAAGTCGAACGGAAACGATGGAAGCTTGCTTCCAGGCGTCGAGTGGCGGACGGGTGAGTAATGCTTGGGAATCTGCCCAATAGCGGGGGATAACTCGAGGAAACTCGAGCTAATACCGCATACGCCCTACGGGGGAAAGCGGGGGACTCTTCGGAGCCTCGCACTATTGGATGAGCCCAAGTCGGATTAGCTTGTTGGTGGGGTAATGGCCCACCAAGGCGACGATCCGTAGCTGGTCTGAGAGGACG
>CAKZML010000100.1 GCA_937128475.1 uncultured Chromatiales bacterium | reverse complement strand
CTTCTCGGCCTTGGCAGGAGCTGCTTCTTCAGCCTTCTCGGCCTTGGCAGGAGCTTCTTCCTCAGCCTTCACAGCCTTCTTGGCAGGGGCTTTCTTGGCAGCAGCTTTCTTGGCCGGAGCCTTTTTAGCGGCGGCTTTCTTGGCCGGAGCCTTCCTGGCAGCAGCTTTCTTGGCGTTGCCTTCTTCGTCTACTTCAACGAACTCATCATCACCAATGCCGGCGTCAGGAGCAGTGGCCTTACCTTCGATCACCGCATCAGCCATACCGGCGGCATACAGACGAATGGCGCGCATGGCGTCATCGTTACCGGGGATCGGGTAATCAATATCTTCGGGGGAGCAGTTGGTATCAACCACGCCCACAACCGGGATACCCAGCTTGGCTGCTTCCTTAAGCGCAATGTTTTCGTGGCCAATATCAACCACAAACAGAACGTCAGGAAGGGATTTCATGTGCTTGATGCCGCCAAGACTGCGGTCCAGCTTGTCTTTCTCACGACGCAGGCCAAGAACTTCTTTCTTGGTCATCTGCTCGAAAGTACCGGCTTCTTCCATCGCTTCCAGATCAAACAGACGCTTGATGGACAGGCGAATGGTCTTGAAGTTGGTCAGCATGCCACCCAACCAACGCTGGCTGACATAGGGCATACCGCAACGATCGGCTTCTTCACGCATTGAATCACGAGCGGAGCGCTTGGTTCCCACGAACAGCACTTTGCCGCCGTCGGAAACAATTTTCTGCACAAAGCCCTGGGCTTCGTGGTACATCGGAAGGGAGCGCTCGAGATTGATAATGTGGATCTTGTTACGCTCACCGAAGATGAAGGGGCTCATCTTGGGATTCCAGTAACGGGTTTGGTGACCGAAATGAACGCCGGCCTCCAGCATTTGACGCATGGATACATTAGACATTGAATTTTCCTTTTAGGGGTTGGACCTCCACGCATCCCAAACGATAACCCTTTGATTCCCCTGTCTTTAGGCGAGAAATCGTGGGCACCCAACCGTCTGTGTCGATGCGTGTGTGGATTAAATTGCTAAAAAAGCGCGAGCTTTATACCATGTTCGGCTGTTCCCAACAATTACTTAGCTACTTTGTTTCACTTAATGTTGTAGTCCAGTTGCCCTGCTTTTGCAGCAGGAAATGCCCCTAATCCAGATCAGAGCTTATGAATGTCACGATAAAAACCCCCGAAGAACAGGAAAAGATGCGCATTGCAGGCCGCCTGGCCGCCCAGACCCTGGATATGATTGGCGAGCACGTCCAGGCGGGGGTAAGCACCGACGAACTGGACAGGATATGCCACGATTACATCGTGAACACACTGGACTGCATCCCTGCCCCGTTGAATTACAAAGGATTTCCGAAAAGCATCTGTACCTCGGTGAACCATGTGGTGTGTCACGGCATTCCTGGCGATAAGCGCCTGAAGAACGGCGATTGCGTCAATATCGACATTACCGTGATCAAAGACGGCTACCACGGCGACACCAGCCGGATGTTTACCGTGGGCAAGATCCCGGTCATGGCCGAGCGGCTCATCAAGGTCACCCACGAAGCGATGTGCGAGGGAATCCGAAAAATCCGCCCCGGCGCACGCCTGGGAGATATTGGCCACGCGGTGCAAAGCTACGCCGAAGAGCGCAATTTCTCCATCGTGCGCGAGTACTGCGGTCACGGCATCGGAAAAGTGTTTCACGAAGACCCCCAGGTGCTGCATTACGGCAAGCCCGGCCAGGGCATGGAAATACTTGAAGGCATGACCTTCACCGTCGAACCCATGATTAATGCCGGCCGACGAGCTGTGAAACTCCTGCCCGACGGCTGGACAGTCGTGACCAAGGATCATTCCCTGTCGGCCCAGTGGGAGCACACCGTGCTGGTCACAGCCGACGGTTATGAAGTCCTGACCCTTGGCGCCAGCGGCGAAATGTAAGTGAGCCCTGAGCCACGTAAACCAGACACCCACAAACAGCTCGAATTGCGCCCGCTGCTGGCGGAGCTTGACCAGCGCCTGGATGCTGACGAACCCGCCATTGGTTGCTTTAAAGCCTGTCTGAAACAAGGCGCCATCCAGTTGGAGAACGCTTTCCTGGCGGGATCTCCTGTGGAACCCCTGGTCATCGGACGGGCCAGGCTGGTGGATGAAGTGCTGATCCGGGCATGGTCACACCACACTGGCCAGCCCGGCGAATTATCCCTGGTGGCGGTTGGAGGCTATGGCCGGGGTGAACTCCACCCCGCTTCGGACATCGATGTCATGGTGCTGGCACCGGAAAGCGGCGCAGATCCGTGGCGAGAACAACTGGAGGCATTCTTCACTTTCCTCTGGGATATAGGGCTGGAAGTAGGCCAAAGCGTCCGCACTGTCAGCCAGTGTGAACAAGAGGCCGCGGCGGATATCACTGTGGCCACCACCTTGATGGAATCCCGATTGCTGACCGGCTCCGTCGAGCATCTGGCCGAGATGCAGGCCCGAACAGCTCCGGACAGGATCTGGCCCTCCGCCGAGTTCTTTGCCGCCAAGCGCAAGGAGCAACTTGAGCGCCACCATCGTTATCACGACACCGCCTATAACCTGGAACCCAACGTGAAAGGCGGCCCGGGTGGACTGCGAGATATCCAGATGATCGGCTGGGTCGCAAAGCGCCATTTTGCTGCCGAGACCCTCGACGAACTGGTCTCCCAGGGCTTCCTGAATCGCAAGGAATTGCGCCGCCTTCGAGCCGGCCAGTCATTCCTGTGGACGGTCCGATTTGCCCTGCATGTCTTCACCGGGCGTCGCGAGGACAGACTGCTGTTCGATCATCAGACCCAGATAGCGGAACTACTGGATTACGAGGACGCCTCAAACAGTCTTGCCGTGGAACAGTTCATGCAACGGTATTACCGCACTGTGAAAGAACTTTCGCGGCTAAATGAAATGCTGCTGCAATTATTTGAGGAAGCCATCCTGCTGGATCCGGATGCACCGCCCACCCCCTTGAACGCCCGATTCCAGGTACGCAATGGCTACCTGGAAATTCGCTACGAAGACGTGTTCCTGGAAAGTCCCTCCTCCTTGCTGGAAATGTTCTCCCTGTTGCAGCAGCGCCCGGAGCTAAAGGGCGTGAGCGCCAACACAATCCGGGAACTGCGCGAGGCACTGGGATCGGTAGATGAAGAGTTCCGTCAGAGTCCACGCAACCATCGCCTGTTCATGGATATCCTCAGGGCGCCCCTGGGCGTAACCCATGAACTGCGCCGGATGAACCTGTACGGGGTCATCGGGCGTTACATTCCTGCCTTTGAACGTGTCGTCGGACGAATGCAGTACGACCTCTTCCATGCCTACACGGTGGATGAACACACCATGTTCGTGGTCAGCAATCTGCGCCGATTTGCACTGCGGCGATTCGACCATGAATACCCGGCCTGCAGCCAGATCATGCAAGAAATTCCAAAGCCGGAACTGGCCTACCTGGCGGGCTTGTTCCACGACATCGGAAAAGGTCGTGGCGGCGACCACTCGGCACTGGGATCGGTGATTGCCGAGGCGTTCTGTCTTGAGCAGGGACTGAGTCGCTACGAGGCTCGACTGGTCGCCTGGCTGGTCAGTCATCATCTGGTGCTCTCCACCACGGCCCAGAAAAAAGATATTGCAGACCCGGATGTTATTCATGAATTCGCCCTCACCGTCGGCGACCAGGTGCACCTGGATTTCCTGTACCTGCTCACCGTCGCAGATGTTCGGGGCACTAACCCCAAGCTCTGGAATTCCTGGAAGGCAAACCTGTTTGAGGAATTGTACAAGCGCACCAAGGTCGTGCTTCGACGCGGGCTTGAAAACCCCATCGACCGGGAAGAATTGATCGCCGACCACAAGCAACAGGCCCTGGAGTTGCTGAGCGTCGCCGACTCCGCCCTGGGTAGCATTGATCACGCACCGGTATGGGAAGGATTTAATGATGACTATTTCCTCACCCATTCTCCGGAGGAAATCATCTGGCACACGCAACTGCTTGCCGAGCACGAACACGACCAGGGAAAAATTCGCGTAGCCGTCAGGGACGTTCCCCAGCGTGGCGGCATGTCGGTGGTGGTGTATGCACCCAGTCAATTTATTACCTTTGCCCCGGTCACCGGGGCACTGGACGAACTTGGCCTGAGTATCCACGATGCCCGACTTGCCCCGGCGGGCAGCGGCTACACCCTTAGTAGTTATGCCGTACTCGAGCGCTCCGAATCCCTGGAGGCCAGCGAATCCCGGCTCGAGGAAATACGGGCGGGTGTGAAAAGCGCAATCGAGCGCTTCGACATCAACGCGCCACAGATCAGTCGACGGGTACCCAGACAGGTGCGTATGTTCAGTACCCAGACGCGCATTGAGTTCAGCAATGACAAGGCCCACGCGCGCACCGTGATGGAGTTGATCACAGGAGACAGACCCGGACTGGCCTCAAGAGTAGGTCGGGTGATGGTCGCGCTGGGAATTCGACTGCTCAACGCCAAGATCAGCACGGTTGGCGAGCGCGCCGAGGACGTCTTTTTCCTCTGTGATCGCAAGCAAAGACCCCTCACCCTGGAACTGCGTGAGATTCTCAAGCAGCGGCTGCTGGAAGAACTGGACGACCAGCCCAAGCAACCGGCCCGGGCCAATCCGAATCTAATTAATTAATTTGTATCGAGGAATATTCTGACGATGACTACTTTGCAGGAAAAGATTGGGCAGGCATGGGAAAAGCGCAGCACATTCTCGCCTGACAACACTCCCGAAGCCGTGCGCGATGCAATCGAAGAGGCACTGGAGTTGCTCGATACCGGTGAGGCGCGCGTGGCGCAACCCGGTCCCGACGGCTGGGTCGTCAATGAGTGGCTGAAAAAAGCGGTACTTCTGTCTTTCCGGACGCGGGAAAATCGGGTCATCGAGGCCGGGTTCACACGTTTTTATGACAAGGTCGAGCTAAAGTACACGAATTACTCGAATGAAGATTTTCAACGAGATGGCGTGCGCGCAGTACCTCACGCGCTGGTAAGACGTGGCGCCTACGTGGCCCCCGACGTGGTACTGATGCCCTCCTATGTGAACATAGGGGCCTACGTAGGGCCTGGCACCATGGTAGACACCTGGGCCACGGTGGGCTCCTGTGCGCAGATCGGCAGCAATGTGCACATATCAGGCGGCGCAGGAATCGGCGGCGTACTGGAACCCCTGCAGGCCAGCCCGACTATCATCGAAGACAACTGTTTCATAGGCGCCAGGTCGGAAGTGGTTGAAGGGGTCATCGTTGAACATGGCGCAGTCATTTCAATGGGCGTATTCCTGGGACAGAGCACACGTATTTATGACCGGGAAACAGATCAGGTGAGCTACGGACGCGTACCGGCAGGCGCCGTGGTGGTTCCGGGCACCTTGCCCAGTGCGGATGGCCGCTACAGCCTGGATTGCGCGGTCATCGTCAAGCGGGTCGACGAGAAGACCCGAGCCAAGATTGGTATAAACGAGTTACTTCGCCAGGCCACAAGCACTACCGATTAGACGATTGATGGGTATACTCGGGGAAACCGGTGGCAGCAGACCGAATAAATAAATAGAGAATATCGGCCTATGACGGAATCCAAGCCAGGAAATACGGCAGACCAGTTGGGGCGCCCAGCCAGGGATTTGCGTATCTCCGTTCTTGACCGTTGCAACTTCCGCTGCCCCTACTGCATGCCCGAGGATCAATTCCCTGAAGGCTATGAATTTCTCAAGCG
>CAKZML010000099.1 GCA_937128475.1 uncultured Chromatiales bacterium | reverse complement strand
AGCCTACACCCGGCAGCCTGAAAATGGCATTCGGTATCTCCGAAATGAGGTCTGCCAATTGCTCGTCGATGTCAAAAGACGGCAACCAACTTTAGGCATGGCATTGAATGCCTGAATTGAGACAGACTCTACATTAATTCAGTCACTTGCTGGTGTATCATCCGGCATTAATTACAAACGAATAACCAGTTGGAATCTAGAATGAGTAAATCTATCCTGGTCACCGGCGGCGCCGGTTACATTGGTAGCCACGTGGTGGCACTGTTGGGCGAGGCCGGTGAGCGCGTGGTCACCCTGGACAATCTGTCCACGGGATTCAAGGACTCGGTACTTTACGGCGACTTCGTGGAAGGCAACGTACGGGATATGCGCCTGGTGGCCATGGTGCTCAGGGATTTCGACGTGGATACGGTAATGCATTTCGCCGCCCACACCATCGTGCCCGAATCCGTGGCCAAGCCGCTGAAGTACTACGCCAACAACACCGCCAGCACCCGCAACCTGCTGGAGTGTTGCAACAAGGCCGGTGTAAAGAATTTCGTATTCTCCTCCACCGCGGCCGTGTACGGCATGCCCGAGGGTGGACTGGCAAGAGAAGACTCCCCGTTGGCGCCCATCAATCCCTATGGCACATCCAAACTGATGTCCGAATGGATGCTGCGCGATCTGTCCGCCGCCTCCGACCTGCGTCACGTGGCGCTGCGTTATTTTAACGTGGCCGGATCAGACCCCCAGGGCCGGATCGGGCAGTCCACCAAGAAAGCGACGCTGCTGATCAAGGTTGCTGCCCAGGCCGTTGCCGGAAAACGCGAGGGCGTTTCCATCTATGGCACGGATTACCCCACGCCCGACGGCACCGGCGTACGCGATTACATACATGTGACCGACCTGGCCCAGGCTCACCTGGATGCCCTGGCCTATCTGCGTAAGGGTGGAGAGTCCACGACGCTGAATTGCGGTTATGGTCACGGCTACAGCGTTCGCGAAGTGCTGGACATGGTGGAAAAGGTAAGCGGCAGCCCGCTGAATATCACCGAAGAACCTCGCCGTGCAGGCGATCCGCC
>CAKZML010000098.1 GCA_937128475.1 uncultured Chromatiales bacterium | reverse complement strand
CGGCCACTGCCTGGCCTGATGACAAGAAACCGTACAAGAGCAACATGATTGCAGGCAATTTTGGCCAGGTGAGATGATTCCTGGTCGATATGTTGAAAAGGGACATGTTGCAACTCCTGTTAGACATGGTCTTATTTGTAGGCACAAAAAAACCCGCTGGGTATGAAATGCTTCCCAATCAGGTTTTTCTATAATGTGTACTGTTATTTCAAACCTTGCGTTCAAATGCAAATCAAGGGAAAAGAAATTCTTTGCCCTGATGCGCACAAAGTCGTCCGTCAATTCGGCAATGCCGACTTGAATTCATCCTGAGGCTCGCGTCAGTCGATAATCCCTAGGCCGCCTTGTGAGTATCGAAATCGTAAATGGCTTCGAGAATATCCGGGCATCCTATGGTGCCGACCAATTTGCCGCGCTCAACAACCGGTAACGATAAATGCCAGCCCTTGCTGGTCATTGCCGCCGCGACATCAACTATGTCGTCGTTGGGTGAAACTGTATGAACTGTCGGATCCATGAGGTCTTTCACCACACCGCCTATCTCTTCGGCGTAGCTGCCGGCCAGAATCTGTTTAAGGCAATCCCACTGGGACAACATGCCCACGACCCTGTCTTTTTTGCCGAGTACCGGCACACTGGCAATCTTGTGCTTCAGCATCAGACCAATGGCCTTGAACAGGTCGGTGTCCTCCTCAACGCTCAATACGTAGTTCACCATGTAATCGCTAACCTTGACAGATTTCATGTTTAGCCCTCCCTGGTAAACGTGTTATCTCACTCCTGATTATAGAACCTATTGGCTGCGCATTGCTTATTCGCGATTAATGCGCCTCGTAGAGTAAGATCAAGTCCAGACAATAATTTACACGGTCAGGTTTGTAATGGACTTCGACCCTGGGTGCCCGCGCAAAAGATTTCACTGGAGGATGCGCTCAGGTCTTACACGGCCAACGGTGCCTACGCCTTCTTCGAGGAGGAACTGAAGGGCAGTCTGGAAGTGGGTAAGCTTGCGGATTTTGTGTTGCTGGACGAGGACCTTGACGCCATTGCACCGGAAGCAATCAAAAACGTCCGGGTACTGCAGACAGTGGTTGGAGGCCAGGTGGTGTACCCGGGTGACTAGTGATTCACAGGTTGCCGGCCCTGTACCGGCAACCAGTACCGGCCTCTAGTCCAGGTAGGCGTGGATGACCTTTTCCGCCAGTCCGGGAGCCGATGCCTCGGACGAATTGCAGAACGTGACGACCGAGAACTTAAGATCGGGGATACGCGCGTAATAGGTACTGAAGGCAACCCAGCTACCACTGTGTGAAATCCTCTGATGTCCTTCAAAGTCACTCAGTTCCAGGGCCATTGCGTACTGAGTCTCTTTGCCTTCTTCCTTCACCCGGGTCAGCGGGCCCGGAGTTTGCATCGTCGAGATCAGTTGTGGGTCAGCCTTGCCCAGCCGGTTGGCGTAGTAGTTCTGGTCCCAGGCGAGAAAGTCATCGATGCTGGTGTAGATGCCGCCGTCGCCCACGTAGGACAGGTTGGTCATGTACAGCTCGAACTCACCGTCTTCTTTCTTTCGATATCCGTAGGCTTCTTTTTCGATCACCCTGTTCACATCGTCGTTGAACTGGGTATGGGCCATTCCCAGGGGCGCAAATATATTCTCCCCTGCGTAGTCCCTCAGGCTTTTGCCACTCGCTGCCTCGACGACTTGTCCGAGCAGGAAGTAAGCGAAATTACTGTAGAGGAACTTGGTCCCGGGTTCATGTTTGAGCGGAACTTTTTTCACCTTGTTGTAAAACTCGGGGATGCTTAAATAGTCCTCGTTGCCCCAGCGAAATTCTTCCCCGTTTGCATTGGGAAAGAGTTCCGGGCTGTCGCCGTAGTCCGCCATGCCGGCGATGTGATGCAGCATCTGGCGAATCGTAACTGTGTGCCCGTAATCCATCAGGTCGGGAAGATATTTGTGTACGTCGTCATCCAGTGACAGTTTTCCCTGCTCGGCCAGCAGCAGGATAGACATGGCAGTGAATTGCTTGGATACCGATGCAATGCGAAACACCGAAGAGGAATCCAGTGGAACACCATGCTGCAAGTTCGCCATGCCGTAACTTCGACGAAGTGCGTATTGTCCGTCCTGGATTACGCCTACGCTGCAGCCCGGTCCCTTGTCGGTAGCGAACTCGCTGAATATGGTGTCCACCTTGTCACTGCGTTCATCGGCCACGCCGGATTGGGTAACACCGCTGGAGACTGTAAGGGCGATTGCGATCAGGCCACTTCGAAGAGTGAAAGGCATTATGTTTTATCCCCGTTCTAGATAGTTGTTTTAGGAAAGACTATCCTAACTTCAGTAGTCGACCTAGCCCGGAGGGCTTTTGGTGATGCAATTGTTTTGACCCGGGATTGACGGATCTCGCCGAAGAGCCTCTTCCTGACGGGATAAGATGACGTAGCGGGCAGAATTGAACCAAGTTCAAATCGGGTGCTCTAAATAGCCATGAACAGCAGCGTGAAGAAAATTTTCGTTGTGACCCTGGCCGTAGTCTTGGCGGCAGGTTGTTCCTCTGGGCCCAGGCCGGGGTCTCTACCCTCGGTGGATGATCAGACTTTGCTGGCAGGAGAGGCGTTCCCGGGGGCGACAAGTCAGTCACTTCCAGCTGCTGAAGACGTGTTCGGGCTCAGCCCGGATATGGTTAGCTTCCTGGACGAAAATGTAAGCGGGAAGACCGATGAACGTGCTTTTGCCGACCTGATTACTGCCATGGAGACTTTTGGCATTCGGCAACTGATTTACGATAACCAGACACGGACCGCCTCCCAGACTTTTGAAGACCGCCACGGTAACTGCCTGTCTTTCACCAATATGTTCCTGGTGATGGCGCGACAGGTCGGGCTGCGCGCGAAGTTCCAGGAGGTTCGGATTTCGCCAGAGTGGATCAAGCAGGGTGAGATGCAGGTACTGCGCCGCCATGTAAATGTCTATGTCCGTCTCACCGGCAAGGGCAAGAGCCTGGACGGCAAGGGGGACCGGGTAGTGGACTTCGATGATGAAGGCGGTCCGTCGGCCTCAACCGAAACCATCATCAGCGACCACCGGGCCCTGGCTCATTTTTATAACAACTGGGCGGTAGACGCTCTGGACGCCGGTGACATGGATCTGGCGTTTGCCTATGCACGCAAGGCGATTGTTGACGGGGATGCGGATTTCTCGCCGGCCTGGGGATTGATTGGTGTCTTATATCGGCGGGCTGAACGGCTGGACCTGGCAGAAGCGGCCCAACTCCGGGCCCTGCAGGCGGAGCCCTCGGATGAGGTGGCAATGAGTAATCTGCAGCGTTTGTATGCCAGCCAGGGCCGCGATGAACTGGCAGATTATTACCGTGCCCAGGTTATTGGGCATCGCCTCAAGAACCCCTATTACCGGATGGAGAAAGCACGGGAAGCCTACCAGGACAAGGACTACCGCAGCGCCGTGACTCATTTAAGGAAGGCGATTTCATTGAAAGATGACGAGAGCGAGTTCTATTTCCTGCTCCGTGACAGCTATTACCAGATGGGTGATATTCCCAAGGCTCGCCAGTATCACGCCAAGGCCCACAAGGTGCTGGACGCCCAGGGCGGCAGGGAAGGAACTCCCCGCCGAATCAAGCCGAAGGGGGGAACTTGATCGGGCTCGCCAATTTGGGGTGGCGACCGATCATAGGTTTGTAGAAGCTGCGGATAACGTCGAGATCTTTTTCCACGTCTCCGCTGAGTTCGAGGCTGTCGCCCAGGCCAAGACGTTTTGTCTTGTAGTCGAGGAAGCCAAAAATCACCGGCACCTTGGCGGTGGTGGCGATCCGGTAAAAGCCTGTTTTCCAGTAGGGCTTCAAACTGCGTGTTCCCTCCGGCGCCAGCGCCAGGTAGAAACTCTCATTGTTTTGAAAATCCCGGGCAATGTCCCTGACCACGTCGCCGCCGGAGCCGCGATTTAGAGGCATGGCGCCCAGGGAGCGCAACAATGTGCCCAGGGGCCACCAGAACAGGGTGTGCTTGGCGAGGAATCGCAGGTCCAGGCCTACCGCAACCTTGAATACAAGCAGCCAGTAGCCGTCCCAGTTTGAGGTGTGCGGTGCGGCGATCAATACCGCCTTTTTGAACTCGGGAACGCCGCCGACAATCTCCCAACCGCCGAGCTTCAGAATGGTTTTTGCGATGGCCTTTAGAATCATTGGCGCACACTGTCACAGAAGCCGGGAATCGGCAATCGGGGAACCCCCCTTATTAACAAAATCACCGCTTCCCTGCCTGCAAGCACCTGGCATTTCCGCTACTTCGGTCTGGAACCCTCGCAGTCGCTTGAATTCGTGTCAGAATTGCTTCTGGCACGGGAGGACACTATGAGAAGCCGTCAGTTAGCGATTTATTTACTGTTCACAGGAGTGTTGGGCTCCAGCATTGCGAGCGCTCAGGAGTTTGATGCCCAGGCGGCGTCCCGTTTCGCTGGATTGGCTCTTCAGTGCGTTCACCAGGAATACCCGAACAAGATCTCCCATGTCCTGAGTGGAGATGCTGATGTAAAGCCGCCCAGGGAGCTCACACCGTCCTTCTACGGGTGTTTTGACTGGCACTCGGCCGTTCATGGCCATTGGTTGTTGGCGCGCCTTGCCAGGAGCTATCCCGAGGCGGACTTCGCAGCGCCGGCACGAAAGGCCCTGGCCGAGAGCCTGGATGTGGACAGGATAGCGATTGAGGTCGAGTACATGACCGGGGAGGGCCGGGGTTCCTTTGAGCGTCCCTATGGTTTGGCCTGGCTATTGCAACTTGCTGCCGAATTGCGACAGTGGGATGACCCGCAAGCCACTCAAATGGTCGCCAACCTCGCGCCCCTGGAAAAAGCGACCCGCGATACCCTGGCAGTCTGGCTGCCCAAGCTGGCCTATGCGATTCGGGTTGGTGAGCATTCACAGACGGCCTTTGCCTTTGGGTTGATACTGGATTGGGCGAGAATCGCGGGTGACCGGGAAATGGAACAAATTCTGGAATCCAAGATCCGGGAGTTTTACCTGCCAGACAGGAACTGCCCGCTATCTTACGAGCCTTCCGGGCAAGATTTTCTGTCACCCTGCCTGGCTGAGGCAGACCTTGTCAGGAGAATTCTTTCGCCGAAGGAGTACTCGGATTGGCTGTCGGTTTTTCTGCCTGTGATTCCTGTTGATGGCAGCGCTGATTGGCTGCCGATAGGCAGGGTCACTGACCGTTCGGACGGAAAGCTGGCTCACCTGGACGGACTGAATATCAGCCGGGCCTGGATGCTCGAAGGCATTTCTCGTGGATTGCCGGTCGATGATGTCAGGCGTGGGGCTATTGAATCCGCCGCAAGTATTCATCGGGCTTCTGGCTTGTCTTCGGTGACCGGCGAGCACTATGAAGGTGGTCACTGGTTGGGAAGTTTTGCTACCTATTTGGTTACTGGTAGGGGGGTGGTAAAGTGATTATCAGCGTACCTTCATAGACTTCACCATGGGTTCCATTATGGCTACCAGATTGGTTACGAACAGAAGGCCTCCCCTGCACAGCTGGACGTTGCTGGCTGTGGCGCTGGTTTTGGTCAGTGCCTGCAGCACGATAACGGTCAACCTCATGCCGGCGCCAGAAGGCTTCCTCCTGGAAAATGTTGAGGCGTTCAAGGGAACGCCGGAGGCGCAGCGGAACCTGATAGTTCCGGTACTGTATGCCACCAACCGTGTTCCCGGTAAGAAAAGCAAAGACGGCAGTCCCTACGGCAATAACTATGATGACACGCTCCGAATGGGCCTGGCGAAAATGCGGATCGGAGATGATCCCTCGCTGCAATGGGAGGACCTGAAAAGACTATCGGTCCAAGAGCAGCGTGAGCAGGATTTGCCGTTGCGTCTTATCGATGTGAACGAAACCATGAGCCTGGGTCACGGGCAAGACCTGGAAGCGCCGCCAGAAGATATCAGGATGGCTATGGATCAGCTTAACCAGGTGTTGGCAAACAGTCGCGATCCCGACCTGCTGATTTTTGTTCATGGTGCAAGGAATACGTTTTATCGTGCCGTTGGCCAGGCCTCCCAGTACCGACATTTCACTGGAAGAAATACCGTCGTGCTGGCATTTGCGTGGCCGTCAACGGGAAGCCTCCTTTATTACGGAACGGATGTCAGGCGCGCGCGGAAATCTGCCCGTCAGTTGGCAGACCTGGTGGAACTACTCGCCAGGCATTCCACAGCTCGCAAGATCAATATCCTTGGCTACAGTCTCGGTGGCGTAGTGGTAAGTAATGCCCTGGCCTTGCTCAGGGAGGACCATGCGGACGAAACAAGTGCAGCCCTTGCGAAGGGTTTGCGTATTGGGGAGGTCTATTACGCAGCTGCGGATATAGACACGTCAGAGTTTACCCAGCAGTTAAAGGCGTATCACGAAATGGTTGACCGGGTCACCATGACAGTGAACCTTAATGACAGCGTGCTGAAAATGTCCCAGTTCAGAAACCGTTCTTCCAGGATAGGCAGGCCAGATGCGGATGAGTTGGACTCCGAGGAAACCAAATTCCTCATCGAGGCTTCGGCCACGGATAATTTTGATGTTATCGATGCGGTATCAGCGGTGTCACTTTTCGATGCCCTGGAGGCTCACGACTACTGGTACAACAATCCCAGGGTCAGTACTGATGTGCTAATGAAAATGCTTTTTCACCTGGGACCCGCGGATCGGGGCCTGAAGAGTATCGTTACTGAGCGCGGGTTCACCGTCTGGTATTTTCCAGATGACTACCATCAACGGGTATCTGCGGCCATTGATGAATTGGAGTATTAAGCAGGTGAGTTCCGGTTGGCGCTGAGTGCCTGCGTTATCTACGTATTCGCTTGATGGTGTCTCAAGGTCAAAATTAAAACAGCCTTCTCCTGCGATAAAAACTTAAATTTCACGGAGCTACTACGCAGTCTCGCCACAGCGGTGCAGGGGGGGGATGCAGATTTTGAGCGAGCGTAGCAGTCCACGGTGGGTAGATGTTTTTAAAGGCTGAAGAGGTCGAGGCGCCGCCTTTTACCTTTACAATTTCCGCGCGCAGCAAGAGCGAAGATGTTCCGATATTTGCTTTCCTGCGCAGACGTTACGGAAACATACCGCTTAACCAGATCGAGAGCATGTTCGGTTTTGTTAGGCGTAGCACGCTGTATGGTGGAAGGGCTTTTACGGGTAGTGAGCTTTCGCATCGTGATGTAGCGCAACTGAATAATGCCGGTATCGGTCTTCGATTGCCGCTCACCAATCACCTTGTAAGCAGAAAAGAGTACGAGGGTGCGAGAACTTTCCTGACCCGCTACCACGACAAGCTTAATTCCGTGATTGCCACCAACGATGACCTGGCGCAATGGATTAAGGAAGACTTTCCCCTGTACAAGCGTGATGCCAGTGTCATCAAGAACATCAACAATCCTAGAAAGCTCGATAAGGCGCTGGAGCTCTACGACTCGGTGGTGTTGCCCATGCCCTGCAATGAAGATATCGAATTCCTGAAATCGATTGAGGACAAGAGTCGAATCACATTGTTTGCCAATGCGGGCTGTGCGATGACCTGCCCAGCAAGAATTTGTTACGCCTCATTCTCTGAATTCAACAAGTTCAAGGGAGGCGAAGTCCGGTGTTCTCGCAGCATGAAAGAACGCGACAGTTTTGGGATGATCGATTTCGAGTTGCAGCCATTGCTGGACCTGGGGTTCAGGCAGTTCAAGCTGCTGCGTTCCCGCCCCGGTGGGCTGACCGGATTCTAGGCGGATTACTGCAGCCTGATACCAGGCTCCTGGTATCTTACCCGGGGAAGATTCCTTACCTGCCTGCCGATTTTGGATAGCAATTCAGGTGCAACGACACGCGCCCTTTCATTTGCCTGGACCTGGGATTTGCCGAGACATAACACATCAATGCCCGAGACGGCTTTTAGCCTGCCAGGGTTGTAAAGAACCAGCCATCCCCGACCGTTGCGGGTATCGTAGAGTTCTTTTTTCAGATAGCGCTGCAAATCACTGAACCGATACCGGTCCAGTCCCGGGATCATCAGTTCCCGTGTTGCATAGGGGCGTCTTCGCCAGCCTCCCAGGAGGCGGTTTGCCAGGGTCATGGGAATCGAGGTGCCGCCCCAGCGGCCATTGCATTCAATGAACTCGACGCGCGCGTGTTCGGCGCTTTGGCCCACGATAATGGTGTCGAACGAACAGCGTCCAACATAACCCAGCATTTGGAAAAGTTCGCTCAGCGCCAGGCCGTCCTGCAGTAACGCCCTGTGCAGGTGTTGGGGAAGATGCGCAGGGTGGCTGCCTTCGAAAATGCCCGTCTCGTCATGCACCATTTGTTCAAATACGCCTTCAATAATCGGCGCCCCATCCGCTATTGGCGGAATCCAGGCTTGAATGGAGGGGGTGGACAGGACATCAGTCTCCCAGCAACTGATCAGCAGCGTCTTGTGTCCGTTCCAGCCAAGGGGTTCGAGCATTTTCTTGAGTGTTTTCTGTACCTGCCCCAGGCCTTGGTGGGAAAACTCGTCGGCGCCAAATACCAGGTTGCCGGCGCCGCCGGCGGAATCCGGCATCTTGATAACCAGGCGTGATCCCCGGTGCCCGAGTTGCCTGGCAAGACTTGCCAGTCCCGAGTAGCTATTGGCGGGCCGGGAGTAGGGCGTGTGAGCGTTCCCCAGCAACTTGTTAGTAACCCGGGTGAACCAGACCTTGTTGTTGACCGCGGTGGTAAGAGTTGGATGGGGTGCGATGACCTTGATCTTTCGTCCGGCGGCCCGGCTCAGCAACATCCCGAGTGCCCAAGCGGGGAAAGTGCCCATATTCGGGTGGAGGTACTGGAGTTTCCCCTCCTGTACCTGTTGGATCAGTTTTTCTCGAAGGTCCTTGTCTTTCCAGCAGGTCCCCGCAAGACCCCGCTTGCTTTGAGTTGGCCGGCAATGCAGCCATTCCGGTGACCCCAGGTTCAGCTGTTCACGGCAGTAGGTCTCGAATGCACGGTTAACCGGGGTTGAGGTGACAACGGTGTCGCCCTCGTAGCCCCTGAGCAGGGCACGATCCTGCAGAAAGCCCGTGTCATAAAACCGGTTTGCCAGGGGGATTACCTGTGCATCGTCCAGCACCAGTGATCCGCCTTCACGTATATGACGCGGTGACAGCTCTGCCAGGGTCGAATGTATTGCGAGAGATGGGTGTACGCGCACGAGTTCGTTAGCCACGTGCCTAACCAGCGACGCCCTGTCGCCACCGGAAACCGTAGAACGGCAATCCCTCGCCAAAGGCCTGTCCATAGCCCATACCCTGCGCCCATCATTGGCGCGTAGTCCCGAGCTACAATTACTACACCGAATTATCCGGTACGTGAATAGGTAGATATCGTCAGAGTATGGAGCTGGTCGAGAACCGAATTCGTGCCGGATTTATTTTCCGGAGGCCTTAAGTTCTTCAAATGCCTGGATAAATTCTATGGCATCATCTTCGCTAAAGGATTCAAGGACCGAGTCGTCGCCGACCCAAATTCCGTCCCAGGCTTCTCCGCCGTCCTCCAGGGTGAATACCATTCGAC
>CAKZML010000097.1 GCA_937128475.1 uncultured Chromatiales bacterium | reverse complement strand
GTGGCGATTCGCGACATTACCCAACGCAAGGAAGCGGAGCGGGCGCTGCGGGACAGTGAGGGGCGTTATAGAGGATTGTTTGAAAACGTGGTGGACGGGGTGTACCAGACCTCGGTTGACGGAGAGCTGATTTCCGCTAATCCGGCGCTGGTTAAAATGCTCGGTTTTAGCTCGTTAAAAGAGCTCAGGAAATACCCCACACCTGATGATTTGTATTTCATACCCGGTGAGCGCCAGTTCCTGTTTGAGACCCTAAAGCGAGACGGCGTGGTTCGGAATTTTGAGTACAAGATGCGTCTGCGCGACGGAACGGTGCGTGTGGTTATTGAAAATGCACGAGCGGTCACGGATGACCGGGGACGTGTCCTGTCTTATGAGGGTACGGTCAGGGATATCACCGAGCGCAAGAAAGCCGAGACCCGGGCATTGCAGGAACGTGAGCGGGCTCTTGTGACCTTGCAGTCTATTGCTGATGCGGTAGTTACCACCGACGCCGAAGGGAACGTGGAGTACATGAACCCTGTGGCGGAAAACCTGACGGGTTGGGAGTTGCGGGGAGCCAAGGGCAGGCCAGCCAGTGAGATATTCAAGGTGGTTGGCCAGGATACTGGCGAGCCATTGGAGTTCCCTGTAAGCGGTTGCCTGCGAGATGGCCAGTCTCTGGGTGTTTCTCTTCAGGCGTTGATACTTAACAGGGCAGGGGAAAGTTCGGCCTCTTTCGAGTCTGCCTCACCTATTCGTGATCGTAATGGCCGGATAATCGGCGCGGTGATGATCTTCCGGGATATTTGCCCCGACGAGGGTCTGCGCCGTCAGTTGAGCTATCACGCAAGTCACGACCAGTTGACCAAGCTGCTTAACCGGCATGAGTTTCAGCATCGCCTGGCTGATGCAATTGAGCAGGCCCATGACGACCAGGGCTTGTCACACGCTGTTCTGTATCTGGATCTTGATCAGTTCAAACTGGCTAACGATATGTTCGGCCATGCTGCCGGCGATGTGTTGCTCAAGAAAGTCACCAGCTTGCTTAAACTCGGTATTCGCAGTGATGACATCCTGGCCAGGCTGGGCGGTGACGAATTCGGAATCTTGCTCAAAGGCTGCGGATTGGAAAAGGCCATCCTGATTGCCGAGGATATTCGCAAGTCGATCAAGGCCCTGAGGTTTACCTGGGAAGGCAAGAGCCTCAATGTGGCAGCCAGCATCGGTGTGGTGGAATTGAATCACGAGAGCAAGAGTCCGGCCGTGGCCTTGAGCGCCGCGGACATCGCTTGTTTCGCGGCGAAAGAGGCGGGACGAAATCGAATTCATGTATATGGCGCAGGTGATACCAGCGGCGCCAGTGAAAGACTGGAAGAGATGAGCTGGGTCAGTCGTATCAATGATGCCCTGGAGGACGATCGTTTCGAGCTGTTCTTCCAGCCTATTGTTCCGATTGGTCAGAACGAGGATCGCCGTGGACACTACGAATTGTTGCTCCGGATGTATGGTGAGCAAGGTGAGTTGATTGAGCCCGGTGCATTTATTCCCGCAGCAGAGCGTTACAACCTGATGCCCATGCTGGATCGATGGGTGATCCGTAATGCCCTGGCGAACCTGGCTGACATGGGCCCAGAGGGTGATGAAGGCGGCTATACGGTAGCGATTAATCTTTCCGGTACGTCCCTGAATGACCCCGCATTCCTGAACGACCTGGTCCAGGAATTGTCTGCTCACAAGCTGCCCAAGGGCGCCTTGTGCTTTGAGATTACCGAGACTGCCGCGATTGCCAACCTGGCCAATGTGGCGGTCTTCATGCGTCAGCTCAAGGAGCTGGGCTGCACCTTCTCCCTGGATGACTTTGGCAGTGGCCTGTCTTCCTTCGCTTACCTGAAAGACCTGCCGGTGGACTATTTGAAGATCGACGGCCATTTCATCACCAATGTGGCCAATTGCACCATAGACCAGAGTATGGTCGATGCGATTACCCGGGTGGGTCAGGCCATGGGTATCAAGACCATCGCCGAGCGGGTTGAAACCAAGGGCGTGATGGATATGCTGGCCAGCCTGGGTGTGCATTACGCCCAGGGCTATTACATTGCCAAGCCCAGTTCGGTGAAAGGTTTCTCGCGCTTCGAAAACAAGGGCCGCGCCAAGCTGCAGTTGGCCTGACCAACGTCCAATTCCCGACCCTGACCGGCAGCGGCGAGCCCGTTCGGTGGCGGCCTCTATGCTGCCCGGGTACTTCCTCGGGCCAGGCTCACTCATCCTTCTTGTGGTGTTTCACCTCTGCCGTTAGTCTTGAAGCATGATCAGGCACAGCGAGAGTTTGTGAGCGTATATTCTTTTAATACCCCCAAGGCGGGTGACGTCCCGGAGCGAGATGGATCTGGAGGGGAGACCCTGCTGGATCCTTCTGAGCCCAGGCCGTTTGAGGTAATTAACAGCGAGGTTAGCCGCCCGGTGCTGCTGGCTTGTGACCATGCCAGTAACCGGGTGCCCAGGTCCCTGGCCGGTCTTGGATTGTCAGAGGCATCCTTGCAACGCCATATCGCCATCGACATCGGTGCGGGTGATGTCACCCGGTATTTGGCCCGCATGCTGGATACCACTGCCGTGCTGTGCAATTACTCAAGATTGGTCGTGGACTGCAACCGGGCGCCGGCGGATCCTACCTGCATCCTGGCGCTCAGTGATGGCGACTGGGTTCCAGGCAACCAGGATCTCAGCGATGAGGACCGGTGGCGGCGCATTCACGAGATTCACCAGCCTTATCACCAGACCATCGACATGCAGCTTGATCGACTGCACCAGGATCCATACTGGCCTGCGCTGATTTCCATACACAGTTTCACCCCGTTTTTCGACCAGGTACACAGGCCCTGGGAGATTGGTGTGCTGTGGGACACCGATCCCCGGATTGCCCTGCCGTTGCTGGAAAAGCTGGGGGCCCGAGGCGTGATGGTAGGGGACAATGAACCGTATTCGGGCAAGCATCCGGCGGATCACACCATGGATCATCATGCCGAGCTTGATCGCCTGCCCCATGTATCAATCGAAATCCGCCAGGACTTGATTGGTGACCCGGAGGGTGTGAAAAAGTGGGCCCAGTGCCTGGGTGAGGTGCTGGAAGAGATTCTCCAGGATCAGGATTTGTACAGTCTTTATGAACCGGAGATCGCTCCATGACATTGCGCCAGCCCAGTTTCACCGTGGGTATCGAGGAAGAGTACCTGCTGGTCGACAAGCAGACTCGTAACCTGGTGACCAACCTGCCTGAATCCCTGATGGAGGAGGCTTCCGAGGCCTGTGGAAAGCAGGTAAGCCCGGAATTTCTGGAATCCCAGATCGAGATAGGCACCCGGGTATGCACAAATATAGGCGATGCCAGGGATGAACTGGTGCGCCTGCGTCGCGGTATTATTGATGTGGCTGACAACTACGGCCTGGCGCCTATTGCGGCCTCGACCCACCCCTTCGCCAACTGGTCGGAGCAGCGTCACACGGCCAAGGAGCGCTACAAGAGCCTGGCCAATGAAATGCAGCACTCGGCGCGCCGTATGTTGATCTGTGGCATGCATGTGCATGTGGGGGTCGAAGACGATGCCCAGCGCATCGATTTGATGAATCAGTTGACCTATTTCCTGCCCCACTTGTTGGCGCTTAGTACCTCGTCGCCATTCTGGCGGGGCAAGGATACCGGGTTGAAGTCATATCGGATGACCGTGTTCGGCGGGCTTCCACGTACCGGGCTGCCTGAGCGGTTTCATAGCTTCGGTGAGTATCAAAGGCATGTGGACGTACTCATCGAGGCGGGTGTGATCGAGGACACCACCAAGATCTGGTGGGACCTGAGGCCCAGTGGGCGTTATCCCACCCTGGAAACCCGGATCATGGATGTGTGCACCCGGGTGGAAGATTCGGTGTGCCTGGCCGCCCTGGTGGTGTGCCTGATGCGCATGTTGTTCAGGCTGAGGACCAACAATCAGCGTTGGCGTACCTACGCTCATATGTTGTTGTACGAGAACCGTTGGCGTGCGATTCGTTACGGTTCGGACGCGGGCATGCTGGACCTGGTCAGGGGAGAGGTGCGTCCCTATTCAGACTTGCTGGAAGAGATGCTCGAATTGATCCGGGAGGACGCCGAGGAAATGGGCTGTATGGCGGAGGTAGAGCACAGCCGGGAAATCTTGCGAAGAGGTTCCAGTTCCCACGAGCAATTGCGGGTTTACCACCGTGCGATTGAGCAGGGGGCAGACGAGGAAGAGGCATTGCGTGCGGTGGTGGATCGATTGATTGA
>CAKZML010000096.1 GCA_937128475.1 uncultured Chromatiales bacterium | reverse complement strand
AATGACATTCTCGTGCAGGTGCTCAAGGACCCGCTGGGCACCAAGGGCGCGCGATTGAGTACCTATATCACCCTGCCGTCCCGATACCTGGTTTACTTGCCCAAGGGTAGTGGTGTGGGTGTATCGACCCGCATCGAAGACTCGGACGAACGCCAGCGCCTGCGCGAATTGGTGCAAAGTTTTATTGATGAGAATTCCCGGGGCGGATTTATCGTACGCACCGCAGCCGAGGGTGCGGGCTTTGATGAGTTGCGCGCCGACATGGTTTTTCTTCAGAAGTTATGGGATGTCATTACCGAGAAGGCTCTGCGAACCAAGGTAGGGAATATAGTGCATTCGGACCTGGAATTGCCCTTGCGGATATTGCGGGACGTGACCGGTCAGGAGATCTCCCGGGTACTGGTTGATTCGCAGAGTGTTTTTGAAAAAATGCGTGAGTTTTCCCGGATGTTCATTCCTGAAATGCTGCCAATACTGGAGCTCTATTCAGGAGAGCGTCCGGTGTTTGATTTGCATGGCGTGGAAGATGAAATTCAAAAGGCATTGGATAGAAAAGTTCTGCTCAAGTCAGGAGGGCACCTGATTATTGATCAGACCGAGGCCATGACTACCATCGACGTAAATACCGGTGGGTTCGTTGGCCACAGGAATCTGGAAGAAACCATTTTCAAGACCAACCTGGAGGCGGCCGTCACCATCGCAAGGCAACTGCGGCTGCGTAACCTGGGTGGAATTATTATTCTCGATTTCATTGATATGGAAGACCAGTCCCACAAGAACCGGGTGCTGGAAGCGTTGCAGCGCTGCCTGGA
This sequence comes from uncultured Chromatiales bacterium, assembly GCA_937128475.1. Taxonomy (GTDB): domain Bacteria; phylum Pseudomonadota; class Gammaproteobacteria; order Steroidobacterales; family BM003; genus CAKZML01. Next base: position 653 of record CAKZML010000096.1, on the reverse strand, counting down.
AACCGATAATGCCCGGACCAAGGTCTGTGAAGTATCCAGTCTTGGACTGGTGGAGATGACTCGCAAGCGTACCCGGGAGAGCCTGGAGAATATGCTTTGCGAGCCTTGCCCGACTTGCGAGGGTAGGGGGCGGGTAAAGACTTCAGAAACGGTTTGCCATGAAATATTCAGGGAAATCCTGAGGCATACCAGTCAGTTCGATTTCCAGAAAATTCTGGTATTGGCACATCCCGAGGTGATCGAAGCGATGCTGGATGATGAATCCTCCGGCGTTGCGGAACTTGAAAGCATTACCGGGTCTCCAATACGACTACAGGCCGAGGCTATGTATAGCCAGGAACAATTTGATGTGGTTCCCACCTAACAGCAACCGGTCAGACCTCGTTGAGGCACCCGTGACCCATGTCTAGCGTCTTCAGAAGAATCTGGCGATGGACGGCGGCTATTGTCGCGGGACTGGTGATCGTTCTTGCAATGGCGGTGGGGTCGTTTCGGCTGTTCCTTCCCCAGTTGCCCGAGTACCGGGCGCAGATAGAGGACTGGGCAACACAAGCGATCGGGCGACCCCTGAAGATCGGCAGTATTGATGCGCGATTATCCCTGGAAGGTCCGCTGATCGTATTCAGGGATACGGTGGTCCTGGCTCCTGATGG
>CAKZML010000095.1 GCA_937128475.1 uncultured Chromatiales bacterium | reverse complement strand
GTCAAACCCTTGGCCATGGTAATCAGGTCGGGAGTAACACCAAAACGTTCGGAACCGAATGCCTTGCCGGTGCGCCCGAAACCGGTGATCACCTCGTCAAAAATCAGCAAGATGCCGTGCTTGTCGCAGATATCACGCAGGCGCTGCAAATAGCCCTTGGGCGGCATCAACACACCGGTAGATCCGGCGATAGGCTCGACGATAACAGCGGCAATAGTCGAGGCGTCATGCAGCGCAACCAGGCGTTCCAGGTCATCCGCCAGGTGATCGCCCCACTCAGGCAGTCCCCTGGTGAAGGCATTCTTCTCCAGGTTATGAGTGTGGGACATGTGATCCACGCCAGCGAGCAAGGTGCCGAACATCTTTCGGTTGGCGACAATACCGCCCACAGAAATTCCGCCAAAACCCACGCCGTGATAACCGCGCTCACGACCGATCAGGCGGGTGCGAGACCCCTCGCCACGGATGCGGTGATAGGCCAGCGCCATCTTCAGCGCCGTGTCCACTGCCTCGGATCCGGAGTTCACGAAGAAGGCGTGATCCATTCCCTCGGGCGCCAGGTCAGTGACCCGTTCAGCCAACTCAAACACCTTGGAATGTCCCAGGTTAAAGGCCGTGGCGTAATCCAGCTTGGCCACCTGGTTTTGCACCGCCTCGACAATGTGCGGATTGCCGTGGCCGGCATTGCAGCACCACAACCCGGCAATGCCATCGAGAATCTCGCGATCGTCAGAGGTGTAGTAATACATGCCCTGTGCGCGCTCGATCATGCGCGGGTTTTTCTTGAACGAGCGGTTGCTCGTGAAGGGCATCCAAAATGCGTTCAGGTTCTGTTCGCCAGAGACACTCATGACAGGTCGTCCTCTTTAAAATTGCGGGGTTGAGCCACAAGAATGGAAGCCGTATAGGCTAAACGATTCAAAAAATTTAACAATATTTAAATGGATTTTTTTAAGTCATTGTTTTATATAGGAAGCTAATGATTAATGTTTAAATATATTTAACGGTTTAACGCCTTATGCAAGATCTTGCCAGACGATTACGAGAGGTTCGCAAACGCCACGGCCTGTCCCAGCGAGAGTTGGCCAAGCGTAGCGGCGTCAGCAACGCCATGATTTCTCTTATCGAAAACGGCCGCAGCAACCCCTCCATGGGGCTGATGCGGCGCATCCTGGAAGGCATCCCGGTGTCCATGAGCGAATTCTTCAGCCATGAGCCCAAGCAACAGACCCAGGTGTTTTTCCACCACGACGACCTTACCCAGATCGGAAGCGGCCCGATTTCCTTCCTGCAAGTGGGCTCCGACCTGGCAAATCGTCGACTGCAGATTCTCTACGAGCGCTACGCACCCGGGGCCGACACCGGCAATTCCATGCTCAGCCACGAGGCCGAGGAAGGTGGGGTAATCCTCAGTGGCCACCTGGAAGTCACCGTTGGCGATGACAGCCAGGTACTGGGACCCGGAGACGCCTTCCTGTTTGACAGCAGGACTCCCCACCGTTTCCGCAATACGGGCAGCAAGGAGTGCGTACTGGTCACTGTGTGCACACCGCCTACCTTCTGATCCAGCACAGTCCCTAATTACTGATTCTTAAGTAATTTCCGAAAGCTGATAAGCACAAGAGCCAGCTACGCAAGCGCCTCTGCAAGGGCTAGTCTGAGCTTGAGAACACCATTCTGTTTGAGAGTACGGATTCGCCTCGCCCCAGCGGGTTACAAAAACCAAACCAAGAAACAACCTTATGAGCACAAGTTTTTCAAACGATGCAGCCCCGAACATTTCGACCTCCTTGCATCCAGCCCGTGAACTCGCCGAAGTCAGCCTGTTGCGAACTCATATCTACAACCTGTACTCGCAACTCGTGCGCTCGCCAATTGAATGCGCCGGCAAAGTGCCTTTCGGTTGGGAGCAGGAAAGCCTGCAGGCACTAAAGAATGGCCGGAACACCCTTGAGTTGGACCTGGATGGATTGGAAGAACTGGTGGTAATGCACCGTGAGACTCTCCCGGAAGAAATGCAGCAGAACTATCGTGAACTGTTTGGCGACGACGAGCGGGACCTGCGCATTCCGATACAGGAAGAAGTCGGCTCAGCCATTCCGGTTGGGACCAAAGATGAAATCAAACGTATCTATGACTACTTCGGTTACCGCCCCTTCGAATACGGGGGCCGCAGTGCAGATCACCTTTCGGTGGAACTGGGTTTCATGAAAGTCATCAGCTTGCGGGAAGCTCTTTCAGATAGAGAATCAGCGATTTCTTACGCCATGGTCCAGCGAGATTTTCTTGAACGACACATGTTGCGCTGGTTCCCCTCTGCCGCCGACCAGGTGGTGGAAACACACCACGATGAGTTCTATCCACGCTTGTTTGAAAAGCTGGCAACTTTCCTGGTCCAGGACGCAAAGTGGCGACGCGAATCCGTGGATAAATTAAAAGCGGCGTAAAAAATACCCGCAATATCCGGTTCCCCCCAACCTGCATGGGGGGATACACTGGCTATCCAGATATTTGATTGCGGAGCCACACGTGCCAGCCTTCTTCTTGAACACCCCTCGTCTATTGCTAGCCATTCTCGTGGCACTGCTGATGGTCGGCTGCACGGAACCGGTGTCCATGAGCAATTACGAGCAAATAGAGAGCGGCATGACCGAGGCCCGGGTTTACGACATCCTGGGTGAACCTGATAGCGCAGACAGTATCGACCTGGGTGGATTCTCAGGAACCCTGGCCACCTGGGAAAGCCGCGACGCGGTGATCACGATCCAGATCTTCAATGGTGAAGTGTGGGGCAAGCAGTACGCTACCAAGCAGGCAACCAACTAGCCCTGTCAGGCGCCGTCCCAGCGACGAGCCAACCCGGATTCCAAACCAAGCAAATCCAGTAATCGCCCCACGGTGTGGTCGACGATGTCCTCGACACTTGTAGGCTTGTTATAAAAAGCCGGCATGGGCGGGGCGATGATTGCGCCCAGCTGGGCGGCCTCGTAAAGCAGTTTGCAGTGCCCCAGGTGCAGGGGTGTTTCCCGCGGCACAAGAATCAACGGGCGCCTGTCCTTCAGCGTCACATCCGCAGCCCGGGTCAGCAGGGTATCCGAGTACGAATTCACAATCCCGGAGAGACTCTTCATGGAGCACGGCGCGACCACCATCGCATCACACCTGAATGAGCCGCTGGAAATACTGGCGGCCAGGTTGCGGTCGTTATGCACGGTGTTAGCCAGGGCCTCTACATTGGCCACCGAATACCCGGTCTCCAGCGTGATGTTAAGTTTCCCGGTCGCACTGAGTACCAGGTGGGTTTCCACCTGGGGTGCTTGCCCCAGGGCTTCCAGCAAACGGATCCCGTAGATCACGCCGCTCGCCCCGGATATTCCAACTATCACTTTCATGATTGCGCCCGTATCGGCTTAGAACAGGTGGCACAGTGTAGCAGGACACGCAGCCCCGGTAATGATTCATACCCGCGACCAGGGAGCCCACAAAAAGCCCGGGGCCATGACGCCCAACTGCCGCGACTCCCGGTTATTTCACCGCACTACTCAAAGCGCTTGAGACCCGCCACATCCAGCACCTTCAGTTGCCGTCCCTGGACCTCCAGCACTTGCTCATTCACCAGCCTGCGCAACAGGCGTGACAAGGTCTCGGGCTTGATCGACAACTTGGCGGCGATCACCTGCCGAGACAGGTCCAGCTCGATGGTCCCCTGGTTTTTACCGCTCATTTTCAACTGGTCCACCAGGAAGCGCACTAATCTATGGGTCGCATTGGTGATGCTGAGGTTTTCGATTTCCTGTAATTGCCAGTGCAACCTGCGGCACACGTCGCCCAGCAATGCCAGGCAGGCCTGGGCGTTTTCGTTCAGGGCCGCAAGGTAACGCTGGTTCTCTATCTTTATAACCAGGGAGGTTTCCATGCCGAAAGCGCCCACCGGGAAGGTGCTCTGGCGCTGAAACATGATTGCCTCGGCAAAGGTGTTGCCCGGACTGATGACATCAATAATTTTCTTGTCGCCAGTCGGTGAAATCAGCGACAGCTCGATGCGTCCCTCCACCACCAGGAAAAAATGACTGGCCGGTTCACCACGGTTAAACAGCATCTCGCCTGCCCGGACATTTACCAGGCTCGCACGCCCGATGATCTCTTCCAGGTGTTCTGGAGGCAGGCCAGCAAACAGATAGTTCTGGCGAAGCAATGTCGATTCATTAGATTGAAGATCCATCAATCACACCTTATTGCAAAAAAGGGGCGCTTGCGCACCCCTTTTTTCCAGATTCTTGTTAGCGGGCTAAATAACCTTGGAGAATCTCGGCTTCTCTTGTGCATTCTGCAGATAGTAATCGAACACCATGGCGATAGGCCGGAGCAACAAACGTCCACGCTCGGTAACCAGCAATCCTTTTTCACCCAAGTCGATCAGGCCATCCTTATCCAGCACTTCAAGCTGGGGGAATTCCTTCGCAAAATACTCTTTGAAGTTAATTCCCAGGCTTGCGGAGGCCGCGTCAAAGTCCAACTTCCCATGACACATGACTTCCTGGATTACCGCTGCACGAATACGGTCATCCTCAGACATGGTGTAGCCACGTTCGATAGGCATCTGGCCTTTTTCGAGCATCGAGGTGTACACGCCCAAATCTTTTACATTCTGGCTGAAGCTGTCACCAACCCGGCCAATGGCGCTCATGCCCACACCGATCAGGTCACACTTGGCGTGGGTGGAATAGCCCTGGAAGTTACGCTGCAATTCGCCACGCTGCTGGGCCTGCACCAACTCATCGCTAGCCAGTGCGAAGTGATCCATTCCGATGTACACATAGCCTTCGCCGGTCAGGCGTTCGGTAGTGCGACGGAAGATTTCCAGCTTGGTCTCAGGAGTGGGAAGTTGATCTTCCTGGACCAGTTTTTGCGCCCGGAACATCTGGGGTAAATGCGCATAGCTGTAAATAGCCAGGCGGTCAGGACGCATCTCCAGCACCGTATCAAGGGTGCGGTCGAAGGTCTTGACCGTCTGTAGGGGAAGTCCATAAATGAGATCCAGGGAGACAGAGTTGAAACCCGACTCGCGGGCAGCGGTAATCAGGCCCTGGGTTTCTTCCACGCTCTGGATCCGGTTGACTGCCTTTTGCACATCCGGATCGAAATCCTGGACGCCAAGGCTGACACGATTGAAACCCACCTCGCCCATACCTGCGATGTCCTCGGGAGTCGCGGTACGTGGGTCAATCTCAATCGAGAATTCTTGCTTGCCATCAAGTCGCAAATTGAAGTGCTGACGGAACTTGGCCATCATGCGCCCCATCTGCTCAGGAGTCAGGTAGGTCGGCGTACCGCCACCCAGGTGCAACTGCTGAACCTGGCGATCGATATCAAACAACTCCGCCTGCAATTCGATGTCCTTGAACAGGGGAACCAGGTAACGCTCCGCGCGCTCCTGGTTGCGGGTCACGATCTTGGTGCAACCGCAGTAGTAACAAAGCGAATGACAAAACGGGATATGCACATAAATGCTGAGTGGATCGGGAATGGGCATCGCATTGGTACGCGCCACAGCCGCCTTGTAATCAGCTTCACCAAATCCGGAGTTGAACTGCACAGCCGTGGGATAGGAGGTATAGCGTGGACCCCGCCCGCCGTAACGCTCGATCAATTCCTGGTCAAATATGACTTTATTCACGTTTATCTCTGCCTTTTTTCAATGTTCAAATGATCGGACATTCAACTTAGAATGGGTATAAGGGTTTTCCGCCTACAGCGCCGGCGAAACCGAAACGCGAGCCGTCCCCCGCTATTTATCCGGCCAGTGTCTGCAATCTGCACCGATACCGCTGCGCCCGCCTTGACCGGGATCAATCCCGCCATTTTCCGCCCCTGCGGTCCTGACCGGGGTAATAAGCAGGTCAATCTCCTGCAGCCCTTCTACGCCGCCACGCAGTGAATCACCGGGATTCACCGGTCCGACGCCCGCAGGGGTGCCGGTAAACACCAAATCCCCGGCCCGCAACTCGAACAACCGGGATAGCTGGGCCAGCACTTCGCCAACATTCCAGGTCATATCGGAAATATCTGCATCCTGGCGAATCTCGCCGTTCACCTCTATCCAGATCCGTCCTCGCTGCAGGTCAGAGCCGTGTTCCACCATAGTAATCGGTGAAATCGGCGCCGAGTAGTCAAAGCCCTTGGCGGTATCCCAGGGTTGCCCCCGGTCCTTGGCGGCATGCTGCAAGTCCCGGCGGGTCATATCCACACCCACCGCGTAACCCACCACCCGGTCCAGTGCCTGCTCGGGACTCAGGTTCCGCCCACCTGCTCCCAGCGCCGCAACCAGTTCGATCTCGTGGTGAACATTGCTACTGCCCGGAGGATAGGGAATCTCGCCAAGACCCGGGACCACCGCATCTGCGGGCTTGGAGAAAAAACAGGGTGCTTCCCGGTCCGGGTCAGACCCCATTTCCCTGGCATGCTCCGCGTAATTCTTGCCCACGCAATATACCCGGTGTACCGGGAAACAGGCTTCGCGACCGTGTATCGCAACCGACACCGGCGGCATCGGCGGGAAAATAAAATCAGGCATTAACACTCTCTCCTGGGGGCCGGATATCGCGCAACAGGGTATCCCTGACAGCGCAAGGGATATATCCGTGTATACCGCCATCCCCTCGAAAGCTCCAGCCTGACCCCAAAAAAAAGGGGCGCCAGGCTCTCGCCATGGCACCCCTTTCAGGACTTGTCGGTTAGATCAAACCTGGGCCAATGCGTCATCCAGGGCCTTGATCAGATCTTCGCTGTCTTCCAGGCCCACTGACAACCTGACCAGGCCGTCAATGATCCCGACCCGGGCACGCTCCTCGGGTTCCACATCCGAATGGGTCATGGTCACAGGATGAGTGATCAGGGACTCAACGGAACCCAGGTTCTCGGCCAGGCTCCACAGCTCGATGCAGTCCATGAGCTTCTTGCCGGCCTGCATTCCACCCTCAACCTCAAACCAGACCATCGCGCCATAGCCATCAGCCTGGCGGCGGGCCAGTTCGTGCTGGGCAAAGGATTCCAGACCGGGATAGCGAACCTGCTTCACCTTGGGATGGGATTCAAGGTGACGGGCAATAGCCATGGCATTGTCTGACTGGCGGGTAATACGCAATGACAAGGTCTTGCATCCCTGGAGGGTCAGGAAAGCCACCATCGGCGACATGATCATGCCGGTAGCGTTCTGGATGAAACGCACTTTTTCATCAAGTTCCTTGGTGGCTGCCACCACGGCCCCGCCCACGGTGGCGTTGTGGCCATCCATGTACTTGGTCGTGCTGTGCACACTCAGGTCGGCACCCAGTTCCAGGGGACGCTGGAAGTAAGGCGTCAGGAAGGTGTTATCCACCGCATGGGGAATACCCTTCTCCTTGGCTATTGCCGAGATCGCCGCGATGTCCGTCAGCTTCAAGGTCGGGTTGGCCGGGGTCTCGGTGAAAATCAACCGGGTGTTGTCCCGAACTGCCGCCCGCACTTCTTCAGGATTCGAGGTGTCGGCGAAGGTGAACTCCACACCGAAACGACTCAGGATCTTGGTGCACAGACGGTAGGTACCACCGTAGGCCACATCAGAGATGATCGCGTGATCACCGGCATTCAGGAAAGCCAGCATCACGGCCTGCACCGCCGACATACCCGTGCCATAACAGGTGGTGGCCGCCCCGCCTTCGAGTTCGGTCAGCTTCGCTTCCAGGGCCGAAACCGTCGGATTCGCTGAACGGGAGTAGGAAAAACCCTTGGCCATGTACTGGTCCACGGACTCTTGCACATAGGTAGTAGTCTGGTAAATCGGGGTGAGGATGGATCCGGTAACCGGGTCAGGGCTCACGCCCGCATGAATCTGCTTGGTGGTAAAATGCATTGATGTCTCCTGGAATTACGCATCTACCCGGCCTCTTTTGGGCATCGGGCCTGCAATCATACACTCTGCCCTGCCTGATTTTGAGTTCAAATTTAACACCGGGTCCCAGGCGACTCCAAGCTTATGTTACATAGAGGTTTTTTTGATGATTCCAGCACTGAGATGCTAGACTCCAACAGATTAACCACAAAAGGACTGTGGCCACAAAATGTATCTCGATAAAAATAACGGCCTCCATCACCCCTTTGACAGCCAGTTCGCACTCACGTGCCCGCACTGCCTGACCTATTCTCACCTGACACCGGTGTCGATCCCGCGTTACGCCCAGCTGCAGCAATACAAGCCCAAGCAGACCGGTATTGTGTACCGCTGCGATGCCTGTAATTCGGCGGTGTTTCTGAAGTTCGACATCAAGTCCTATGGCGAAGACCGGGTAGATTTCTCCAGCAAGTTTTCCGAGATGGAGAGGCCCAGGGAAAGTTTCAATTTCTCGTATCTGCCAGAAGAAGTGGAGACCTTGTTCAAGGAAGCACTGAGTTGCTACGCGAACAATTGCCTGAATGCTTTTGCATCCATGTGCCGACGCAGCGCAAGGCTGGTATTCCGTGACCTGGGCGAGACCGGCAAGCTGCGGATCTTTGACCAGTTTAACGACGTCAAGGATATGACCGCCCTGGATAACGAGACCTTCGGCGTGGTGAAGGCGGTGGTATTCGATACCGACGACCTTCCAACCCTGGATGCCGCCCAGGCAGGCCTGCTGCTGGAAATGATGAAAGACACGCTGTACCAGACGTACATTCGCAAGGGCAAGCTACAGCAAGCCCTGATGATGCGACGCTACTTCCTGGAAGACAGCGAAACCAACATCACTCCGATTCAGAAACAAAAGGGCTAGACCCGCTTCCTCAGTCTGTATCCACCATGGGCAAATCAAGCCCACGCTCGCGTGCTATTTCGATGGCGTGCTCATAGCCCGCGTCGGCATGACGCATCACGCCGGTACCCGGATCATTGATCAGCACACGCTCCAGGGCCTCTCGCGCCCTCTCGGTTCCGTCGGCCACGATGACCACGCCCGAATGCAGGGAGTAACCCATGCCGACACCGCCGCCATGATGGAAGCTGACCCAGGAAGCGCCACCGGCAGTATTTAGCAGGGCATTCAATATCGGCCAGTCGGCTACCGCATCGGAGCCATCACGCATGCCCTCGGTTTCCCGGTTGGGCGATGCCACGGAACCTGAATCCAGGTGGTCGCGACCGATCACCACGGGAGCTTTCAACTCACCACTGGCGACCATCTCGTTAATTGCCAGGCCAAGCAGGTGACGTTCCTTGTAACCCAGCCAGCAAATTCTTGAGGGCAGACCCTGGAACTGGATTTTCTCCCTGGCGCCATCCAGCCAGCGATGAAGGCCGACCTTGTCGGGGAACAACTCGCGAGCCTTGTCATCGGTCTTGTAGATATCCTCGGGATCGCCGGATAAGGCCACCCAGCGGAACGGACCCACGCCCTCACAGAACAGTGGACGTATATACAGGGGAACGAATCCCTTGAAGTCGAACGCGTTATCCACGCCGGCATCCTGGGCCATGGCACGGATGTTATTACCATAGTCAAAGGTGGGTACGCCACGTTGCTGGAAGCCCAGCATCGCACGTACCTGGCGCGCCATGGACAGCTTGGACAGCCGAACGTATTCCACCGGATCAGACTCGCGTAAAGCGGTCGCCTGCTGCAGGTCGTAGCCCACCGGAATGTAACCATTCAAGGGATCGTGGGCAGAGGTCTGGTCGGTGACCAGGTGGGGCATCACATCGCCCTCGCCAATCTGTTCGAAAATCTCGGCGGCATTGCCCAGCAGGCCTACCGAGATAACCTCGCCCTTCTCGCTGGCCTCAGTCATCCATTGAAGCGCCTGCTCCAGCGTATCGGTCTTGCGATCCAGGTAGCCGGTTTCCAGGCGCTTGTCGATGCGGGTTTCATCAACCTCTACCGCCAGGCAGGACACCCCGGCGAATACCGCGGCCAGGGGCTGGGCACCACCCATGCCGCCCAGTCCACCGGTAAGCAGCCATTTGCCTTTGGCATCACCGTCATAGTGCTGACGCACCGCTTCGGCAAAGGTCTCGTAGGTGCCCTGGACAATCCCCTGGGAACCAATATAAATCCACGAGCCGGCCGTCATCTGGCCGTACATCATCAGACCTTTCTTATCCAACTCAAAAAAGTGATCCCAGTTGGCCCAGTTACCCACCAGGTTTGAATTTGCGATCAGCACACGGGGAGCATGCTCGAAGGTCTTGAACACCCCCACCGGCTTGCCCGACTGCACCAGCAAGGTTTCGTCGTTCTCAAGTCGCTCAAGGGTGGCCACGATGGCGTCAAAGGATTCCCAGTCCCTGGCTGCACGACCAATGCCGCCGTAGACGATCAGTTCCTTGGGGTTCTCTGCCACCATGGGATCAAGATTGTTGTGCAGCATTCGCAAGGCCGCTTCCTGCACCCAACCCTTGCACCGCAGCGTGCTGCCGGTCGGCGCATGCAACTCCACATCACGAAACCGTGTTGCCATTTTTTCGTCCCCATTGTGTATTCATCTGCCCGGGACCCCCAGGTCCCGGGAGAACGTTTCCCGCCCCGGGGGCGGGTCGTTGTCAGCCCAGCCAGACCCGCGCGTTTCTGAACATACGCATCCAGGGTCCGTCTTCACCCCACTGACCCGGGTGCCAGGAATTTTGAACCGTGCGCCGGGTGCGTTCGGGATGGGGCATCATGATGGTCACACGACCGTCACGGCTTGTCAGCCCCGCCAGTCCGTCAGGCGAGCCATTGGGATTGGCCGGATAGTGATGGGCCGGCTGACCGTAATTATCTATATACCCAATGCTGAACAGTCCTTCGCTGGCAGCCTGCTTGCTCCAGGCCTCGTCCATAAACTCGGCACGACCTTCCCCATGGGAGACCACTACCGGCATACGAGAACCCGCCATTCCTGCCAACAACACCGAGGGCGACTCACGCACCTCGACCAGGCTCAGCCGGGCTTCAAACTGTTCCGAGCGATTACGCACGAAACGCGGCCACAGGTCTGCACCGGGAATCAGGTCTTTCAGCGAAGACAGCATCTGGCAGCCGTTGCACACGCCCAGCGAGAATGTGTCGCTGCGCATGAAATAGTCGCCAAAGCTCTTACGCGCCAGGTCATTAAACAGGATGGACTTTGCCCAACCCTCGCCGGCACCCAGCACGTCACCGTAAGAGAACCCGCCACAGGCAGCCAGGCCTTGGAATTCAGCCAGCTCGCGTCTGCCTTCGAGTATGTCACTCATGTGCACATCCACCGGCTCAAAGCCGGCGTGCTCGAAAGCCGCAGCCATTTCCATCTGGCTGTTCACACCCTGCTCACGCAGGATCGCAATCCGCGGACGAGCCCCGGTGGCAATGTACGGGGCAGCCGGATTGTCCGCCGGGTGGAAGCTCAGGTCCGCGTGCAAACCTGGATTCTCTTCATCCAGCAAGGCATCGAACTCTTCCAGGGCACAGTCCGGGTTATCACGCAGTTTCTGCATATTGAAGCTGGTCTGTGACCAGGTCCTGTGCAGCTCTACGCGACCCGCTTCAAATTCGATATGCCCGGCCCGGGTAAAGCGCAAGACCTGCTCCTGACCCACGGTGCCAATTTCGTGAGCGCAAGCGCCCAGCCCATGACTACCCAGCACTGCCAGTACGCGCTCGCGATCCGATTCACGAATCTGCAGCACTGCACCAAGTTCCTCATTAAACAAACTGCCCAGGGTGTCTTCGCCCAGGCTATCCAGGTTGACGTGGAAACCACAATGACCGGCAAACGCCATTTCACACAGGGTCGCGAGCAAACCACCATCGGAGCGATCATGGTAGGCCAGCAACATCTTGCGGCTGATCAGTGACTGCACCGCATCGAACAAGCCCTTCAACAAGGCCGGACTGGCCAGGTCAGGGACCTGCCCACCGGTGCGGTTATAAACCTGCCCCAGCACGGAACCACCCAGGCGATTTCTTCCCTGGCCCAGGTCCAGGAGAATCAGACGACTACCGCTTTCATTGACCAGTTGAGGAGTCAGTGTATTGCGAATATCCCGGGTCGGGGCGAAGGCGGAAATAATCAGGGACAGGGGTGAGACCACCTCGTGAGCACCCTTCTCATCCTGCCAGGAACTCTTCATGGACAGGGAGTCCTTGCCTACCGGGATCGCAATACCCAGGGCCGGACACAGTTCTTCACCCACGGCCTTGACCGTATCAAACAACTTGACGTCCTCGCCCGGGTGACCGCAGGCGGCCATCCAGTTGGCGGACAACCGCACTTTGCCCAGTTCGCCAATATCGGCGGCGGCAATGTTAGTAATCGACTCCCCCACCGCCATGCGGCCAGAAGCCGGACCATTATTGATTGCCAGGGGCGTGCGCTCACCCATGGCCATGGCTTCACCGGTATATCCAATAAAGCCACTGGCGGTAACTGCCACATCCGCTACCGGCACCTGCCAGGGACCAACCATCTGGTCACGGTTAACCAGGCCACCCACGCTGCGATCACCAATGGTGATCAGGAAGGTCTTGTCGGCCACCGACGGCATGCTCAGTACACGCTGCACCGCCTCGTCCAGGTCGATGCCTCCGCGATCAAACTCACCAGCATCGTCAGCCAGTCGCTGCACGTCGCGAGTCATCTTGGGGGCCTTGCCCAGCAGTACTTCCATCGGCATGTTCACCGGGAAGTTTTCAAAGTGGCTGTCGCTGACTCGCAACCAGCCATCGTCGGTAGCGGTACCAATCACCGCGTAAGGACAACGCTCGCGATGACAGAGCTTCTCGAACAGTTCCAGTGACTCAGGCGCGATGGCAATGACATAGCGTTCCTGGGACTCGTTGCACCAGATCGCCATGGGCGCCATACCGGGCTCATCATTGGGAATCTTGCGTAATTTGATATCGCCGCCACGGCCGCTGTGATCCAGGGTTTCCGGCACCGCGTTGGATAAGCCGCCCGCACCCACATCATGAATCAGCAGGATGGGGTTGTCGTCCGCCAGGGCCCAGCAACGATCAATCACTTCCTGGCAACGGCGCTGCATTTCCGGGTTGTCCCGCTGCACCGAGGCGAAATCCAGTTCCTCGCTACTTTGTCCGGAACCCATGGATGAGGCCGCGCCTCCACCCAGTCCGATCAGCATGGAAGGGCCACCCAGCACCACGATCAGTGAACCGGGAACCACGTCGGATTTCTCGACATCCTCACCCCGAATGTTACCGACACCGCCGGCCACCATGATGGGCTTGTGATAACCGCGAATCGAACCGTCAGCGAATTCCTGTTCATAGCTGCGGAAGTAACCGCACAAGTTGGGACGACCGAATTCGTTATTGAATGCCGCACCACCGATGGGGCCTTCCAGCATGATTTGCAGAGCCGAGGCAATCCTGTCCGGCTTGCCATGATCCACTTCCCAGGGCTGCTCAAAACCCGGAATTTTCAGGTTTGATACCGAGAACCCGGTCAGGCCGGCCTTGGGCTTGGAACCACGACCGGTGGCGCCTTCGTCACGAATCTCGCCACCGGAGCCGGTTGCCGCACCCGGGTAGGGAGAAATCGCGGTGGGATGATTATGGGTCTCCACCTTCATCAACACGTGGATATCTTCTTCACGGTAGAAGTACTTGTGATCCTGCGGCTCGGTAATCAGGCGATGACCCCGGCTGCCCTCGATCACCGAGGCGTTGTCCCGGTAGGCAGACAGCACACCATCAGGGGCATGCTTGTGGGTGTTGCGAATCATGTCGAACAAGGTCTTGGGCTGCACCTGCCCGTCGATAACCCAGTCGGCATTGAATATCTTGTGACGGCAATGCTCGGAGTTCGCCTGGGCGAACATCATCAGTTCCGCGTCCGTGGGGTTACGTTCCAGATGCCGGAAGTTTTCCACCAGGTAGAGGATCTCGTCCTCGGAAAGCGCCAGGCCCAGTGACTGGTTGGCTGCCGCAAGGGCCTCTACCCCGCCCTTGAGCACATCAACCGTTTCCAGTTCACCGGGCTGGTGATGGGAAAACAGCCTTTGCGCCTCGGAGAGCTCCAGGCAGACGGACTCGGTCATCCGGTCGTGCAACCTGGCCACCACGGCCTGCATCTGCCCGGCGTCCAGGGGAGTCTTGCTGTCCAGGTAATAGGCGATGCCGCGCTCGATCCGCAGCAGGGCCTGCAAGCCGCAAATATGGGCAATGTCGGTAGCCTTGCTGGACCAGGGAGAAATCGTGCCAAACCGGGGAACCACCAGGACCATCTGGCCCTGTTCCGCGGATTTTTCCGCACGGGGCCCGTAAGTCAGCAGCCGCTGAAGGACCTCGCTGTCCCGCTGGGACAATTCCCCATCAGTTTCTGCCAGGTGCAGATAACTGGCCCGAACGGCTGTCACCGACGGTTCAAGGGTCTGGATATCGTTTAGAAGCTTGCTTAGGCGAAACGCGGAAAGCGCCGGAGCACCGGGCAATGTAAGCATGACTGGTCCCTAGGTTCGAATCGGATGGGCGCATCGGGAGAGAGGCGCATTTTACAATGCCCGGCAGCAGCCGACCATAGGCTAGGCAAACTCTACAGGCTATACCAGCCCAGCCCGGCCTCCTGATCGACGATGGTGATCTCGATTCCCGCATGGGACCGGGCGTTTTCCAGGGCCTCGATGACCAGGTCAGGCGAATTATTCGTATCACTCAGATGCAGGGCAAAAATCTGCTTCAAGCGCGATTGATCAATATTTTTCAGGATTTCCGAGGCCTGGATGTTGCTCAAATGCCCCATTGCGCCCTTAACCCGGCGCTTGAGCCGATGAGGGTAGGGTCCATTCATGAGCATATCCAGGTCATGGTTGCACTCCAGCAAGAGCACATCGACCCCGTTGAGGGTCTCAATGATATGCGGCGTGGAGTGACCGGTGTCGGTCAGCACGCCTGCCCGGAAGGTTCCATCGGAAAAGACGTACTGGCAGGGCTCCCGCGCATCATGGGGCACCGGCATCGGTGAAATGGTCAGCGCACCAACCGTAAAACTCTCGTGGGAATTCACCCAGTGAAGGTCTACGCCGTCCGTATCGCCACCCCTGGCGGTGCCATGGGTCAGCCAAACAGGAATGGAATATCGCCTGGCAAGACGGGCCACCCCGGAAAAATGGTCCGAATGCTCATGAGTGACCAGGATTGCGTCGATCTGCTCAGGCGCACAATCCAGCCTTTCCATCCGGCGGATCACTTCCTTGATCGTGAAGCCACAATCGAGCATGACCCGCGTTCCGGCGGACTCAAACAAGGCGCAATTGCCCTTGCTTCCACTACCCAGGTAAGCCAGTTTCAAGACGTGGTATCCCCTGCTCGACTATTTGCCGCGGCCATCGCTGCCGGGGGTGTACACCGGCATGGGGAACTGGGTCACATTGCCACCTTCTATATTGGTGATCTTGCTGACCCCCTTCTTTTCCACCTCGTCGATGCGCACCACCGAGTGCAGAGGAATAAAGGTGCGTTTGACTCCACTAAATTCAGTCGCAATGCGCTCTTCAGCCGGATCTACCAGCAAGGCCGTCCGCTCACCAAAAATCAGCTCTTCAACCTCCAGGAACCCGAACAACTCACCATGTCCCACGCTACGGGCATAGATTTCGTACACCTTCCCCTGGTTCATAAAGGCGACTTTGAAAATATGGTGATCAGGCATGTCGGGTTCCGATGAGCTCACTGGAGGCCAATTGTAAGCAAGAGCGGGGGCTTATGTTGAAAAATGTGACTTCTGCACTGCCGCGTGGCCCATCTCCGCGGAATACTCTCACCATGCGGGCTTTTCCGATGTGAGGTGCTGGGCGCAAAAGCGCCTGTTAAAGCTCATGTCAGGTTTCCGCATTATGTATAATCGAACACCGGGCAACGGACATAGCTCTAGATCTGGCTGGAATCTCCATATATGACTCTCAAAATCAAAGTCACTGGAAGCTACGCAAAGTCTTTTAAAGACAATGCTGAAAAGGAATTTACCGTTCATGGCGGCAGCATGGGTCGGGCGGTAGAAAATGATTGGGTCCTTCCTGATCCAAATCGTCATATTTCCAGCAAGCACGCAGCGATCCTGAACAAGGACGGTCACTACTTCATACTGGACACCAGTACCAACGGCGTATTCATGAACGAGTCAAAGACTCGTATCGGACGTGGCAACTCAGTCCGCCTGCAGCCCAACGACACCTTCCGAATCAGTGATTTCGTATTCCAGGTGTACCTGGAGAATGACGGCGAGGCATCGGCACAGGACAAGGCCCCCGAAGACCTGAGCCTGAAAGAAAAAGATGAAATGGTCAGCTTTGCGGCCCTGCTCGAAGATGACCTCACCAGCGGCGAACCCCGGATTTCGGAAGAAGAAGCCCAGAGGGATCGCGATTTCGCTGACGAATTCCTGACCGAAACCATCGCACCCGACCAGGTGGGAAAAAATCCCGACGACTGGGAAATGATGGAGATGCCGGAAGCCAATATCAGCCCCGCCTCCACACCGGACAACGACACCGGCCTGTCCATGGAATTGCTCCCCCCGGAGGAAATTAGCCAGGAATTCGACGGTGAGTTATCCCTGGCAGAGGAAGATGTTGAGAATCTGCTTATCGAAGACGATGGCCCTAACCTGGAACTGGTGGCAGACACCAGTCAGTCCAGCATCCCGGTGATTGAACCGGTTGCCGCCAAGCCTGAGCCAAAAATTAAGCAGCCTGCCAAGGCCGAACCCAAAGCCGAGGCGCCTGCCAAGGCCGAACCCAAAGCCGAGGCGCCTGCCAAGGCCGAACCCAAAGCCGAGGCGCCTGCCAAGCCCAGAAACATCCAGCAACCACAGAGATCAGCGCGGCGTAGCACCTCGGACAGTGGCAGGTTCAGCGCATCCCACCAGGGCGAACCCCTGGAGATTTTCCTACATGCTGCCGGCCTGGATGCCAGCGACGCCGAGTCCCTGGATGAAGCCCAGATCATGCGCAATGCGGGCCAGCTTCTGCGCGAGTTTGTAGTGGGCGCCATGGACACCCTGGCCACCCGCTCGGAAATCAAAAACACATTGAAGGTTTCGGAAACCCAGATCGAATCAGATGACTACAACCCCCTGCGCTTTTCTGCTGGAGTAAATGAGTCTCTGAAATCACTGTTGGTCGAAAAGGGTCGCCGTAACACGTCACCCGTTGATTCGGTCAGGAAGAGCTTCCACGATCTACGTGTTCATCAACTGGCCATGGTTGAAGCCATGCAGGAATCCGTCGAAAACCTGTTTGACCGCTTTGACCCGGTTGACCTGGAAGAAAGATTCGATCGAGGTATGAAGCGCGGCCCGTTGATGGGCAAGACCAACAAGCTCAAATACTGGGAACTGTTCGCAGATCTTTACAATGCCATGGCAGAAGGCCGTTCCGAGGGCCTGCCCCACGTATTCTCCGATGAGTTCTCACGCGTATATGAAGCGAAGGTGAAAGAACTGACCAAGTCCAGGACCAACCTGGGCAGCAAGGTCAAAATCGGCTAAGCCATAAATTTTCAAGGATGAAAACATGCTGCGGCTCCTTACCCTGATCGGCCTCACCTGCCTGATCAACACACCTGCGTTCGCCCAGGATCTGGAGATTGGCGCGTTTTACGGCCAGCGCTTCGGTGGCACGATAGGCACAGCGACCTTCGGCGGTAGCGAGATTACCGATCTTGACGTCTCCGAAGGCGATGCCTACGGCATGACAGTAGAGTTCACACTGCCCAACAGTTGGCGGATGGAATTTATCTGGGATAGCCAGGACTCCTATCTGAACGGCAACCTGGACGGCTCCGGCAAGACCCGACTGGCAAGCACCACCGTGGACAACTACCTGTTCGGCGGAAATTACTATTTCAGCCAGGACGCCTTCCGGCCATTCATAGGCTTCCACCTGGGAGCCACGAGTTTCTCCACCGAAGGACTGGATAGCAAAACCCGCTTTGCCTATAGCCTGGGCGGTGGCGCCAAGTACGCGTTGACCGAAAACGTGATCCTGGATGCCCGACTACGCTGGATCGCCACCTATATCGACGGTAGCAGCGCCATGTATTGCAGCCTCCCCGGCTCCTGCTATATCTCCAACGCAGGCAATTACATGAACCAGTTCAACCTCAGCCTGGGCCTGAACTTCCGATTCTAGGTTCCTGGCCTGCTTTAGCTTGCCCCTCTTCAGCCGCTCAAGTGGAAAGACGCCAGAGAGCTCGAATGGGCTTGACTCGACTAACCGGCCTGCCGGTTTGGACGCACCCGGAAACCGGGGGCGCCCGAAGGGTGACGAGCGTAGCGAGGAATCAAAATCAAGTGTGCAGCTTGCCGTGCCGTGGGTTCGAGCCGAGGCCACCCCAGGTGGCCGAGACA
>CAKZML010000094.1 GCA_937128475.1 uncultured Chromatiales bacterium | reverse complement strand
AACGACCCCTGCTGACCAAGAGACACTGATTTCATGATCAGCGGCATATACATTGCCGGGTTAATCAGCGCCAGCAAATAAGCCGGCATGACGATCAATGTGGCACGTAGCGCAATCCAGCTAGACTGCTCAGGCTCCACATCGACTGCCTTCTGACTACCCTGGGTTACAGGATCCTCTGGAAATACCATGCAGACCAACCATTGGCATAGCACCGCCACGCCAATACCTGCCGCGAGGGCCTTGGCCACCAATAACGCCAATGCAAAACTGGCGACACCGGCGGCAGTGAGCAAGGTCAGTCCCATGGTAAGAAAGGCGCCAACCACCGCTTTGCCCTTGTTCACGCTAAGGTCATTGCCCACGAACAAACCAACCGCCACAAGCATCAGTCCTGTCGCGGGATAATTAATCAGCACCGGCACCAGCAACAAACCGGTGCCCATGGTGACTGCTAACAATACAATCAGGCCCGCAAGACCTTTCATCCCCATTGGCGGAGCTGGTGTTACCGTCAACATCAGGGCGAATATAGGGGCGAGATAAGGCAATGGCAGTTGCATGCCATAACCGGCAGCCAGGGAGAGCGCCACCGTCAGGCTCAAGCGGAAAACCCGCCTGGCAGCCAACGGCATGGCAGGACTCGGTCCCTCAATAGGCATAGGACAGAACGCTCATAAATCGTATGTACAGTTTCCCAAATGCATTCAACACGCCATGCCCTTCGGAATACCCCATGACCGATGCCTGCCCACCAATCCGCAACTGCTGTGACAGTTCCCTGGCTTGCGCTAGATCGAACTCGATCACCACCGGAAAACGCTGGGACTGACGCAACCAGTCACGGTTATTTGAAATACTCGGCAAGGTTCCTGCGGGCGGCGCCTGGCCAGCGCTGATACCGCGACCTATGCTACGAACTTTCCCTTTAAATACCTGACCGGGTAATGAATCAAAGAGTATTTCCACAGGACTGCCGTCACGCAAATGGCCCAGGTTGTTCTCAGTGAATTCAGCGGTTATCCAGAAGTCCTGCAATGAAATAAGCGTCAGCACCGGACTTCCGGTACCGGCAAACTGACCAATCTCAGCCCGAAGATCAGTGATGAATCCCCGAGATGAGGCTCTGACGACGGTATTGGACAAATCCAACTCGGCCTTTTCCACCGCACTCATTGCCGTTTTCAAAATCGCATTATTCTTGTCGTCATCCCCACCTTTTTGCTCGATCGCTCTTTGAATGTCCGCCTCGGCCTTTCGGACACCGGCTCTTGCCTGCTCCAGAGAAGCCTGGGAAATCTCAAGTCGACGCAGAGAAATGGTTCCCGGATCTTCCTCGCGAAGGCGCTGCAGGCGCATCGCATCCTTTTCCGCTTTCTCTTCATTCGCCTTGGCGGCGAGTAACCCGGCACGAGCTGCCTCTACTGCTGAACTACCGGCATCCACCTGGCGGCGTGCCGTCTCAAGATCCGACCGGGCCTTTTCCACGGCAATCCGGTATTGGGATGGATCGATCTCGAACAGTTGCTGACTCTCATCCACGACCTGATTGTTCTGGATCCATACATTGGTCAGTACGCCGGCAACCTTGGGCGCAACACCGACCACATAACCCTGGACTCTTGCCTGGGTTGTGTACGGCGTGAACCGGTCAGCAAGCAGATACCAAAACAGACTCAAGACAATCAGCCCCAGGACAATAAGAGAGCCCTTATTAACTGAAGCCTTGGCCTTCGATGAAGCCTCAACAGGCATCTCTTCCACAACCTCGGCTTGTTCTTCGATTTTTTCGCTCACTATGTAAAACCTTCGGCGTAAAAAGTTAGGGTTCAGGATCTGCGGGGTCTGGGCTTTGTATCAAATCACCCCAGTCACTACGAGACTCCATCGTTTCACGTGTGCTCTGTGGAATCAGTTTTTCGACTGGCGTCTCCAGCCAACCACCGCCGAGCGCCCGGTAGAAACTGATCACGGCGCTAATATGATTAGCGTCGTTTATCAGTTCCCGCTCTGCTTGTCCTGCGGCGGCCCGCTGAGCGTCAATAACTCGCTGAAAATCTGCGTAGCCTTCGCGATACCGGGTATTAGCCAACTCCAGCGAGCGTTCCGCCGCCAGGGTGGACTCGCGCTGGGGACTCTGCTGCTCACGGGTCTTGATTACGCTGATAGCGGCATCATCAAGCTCTCTCGCAGCCAGCAATACCGAGTTTTGAAAACTCTCGATGGCTTGCTGCAATCTCGCATCCTGGATGCGCACGTTATTCTTGATGCGCCCATGATCAAACAGATTCCAGGTGAAGCTTGGTCCTATGCCCAGGCTGAGGGTATTCGCGCTGTCACTGGGTGTACTTCCAGACCAACCCAGGTTTCCGAACAGGGAAATCGATGGATACAATTCCGTCTCGGCAACACCAACCTGGGCAGACTGGGAAGCAACCTGTGAGGCAGCGGCACGTATATCTGGCCGGCGCATCAATAGTTGGGCGGGAACCTCCTCCAATGCAGCGCGGTTAACGACCGGCAGACTTCTAACCTCATTATCAAGCTCAGGCAAACTGCCTGGCGGCCGGCCCAGCAGGACACAGAGGTTGTTGTGAAGCTGTCTCAGCGCTATCTCTAACCCGGGGATAGAGGAAAGGGTCGCCATGTACTGGGTTTTCGCCTGCTGTAAATCAAGCTCTGCACTTGCTCCGCTTTTGAAGAGCGCCTCAGTGATCTCGTAACTGCGCTTCTGAATCCTGGCGTTTTTCCGGGCGATATCAATTCGCAGCAATATCGTGCGGTAAGCATAGTAAAGATCAGCCACCTGGGCTGTCAGAAGGACTTGCCCGTTTTGCTGGTTAAATACTGAAGAAAAGAATGCCGCGTCGGCAGACTCGATACTGCGACTGTAGCGACCCCAGAAATCCAGTTCCCAACCCGCATTCAGGCCTACCTCATAACTACCAAGGCTCTGATCCGATCCGCTTGAACTCTGGGTGTTTACGTAAGCAATGGCGCCAGTAGCTTGCTGCAACTGGGGATACCGTCCGCTATTAGCGATACCCAGGGCCGCCCTGCTTTCAAGAACTCTCAGGCCAGCAATTCGCAAAGAAGGATTTTCCGACCTGGCGATTTCTACCAACTGGTTGAGCACAGGATCATCGAACAAATGCCACCAGATTTGCGCATCAACCTGGGACTGCCCTGATGCCCCCTCAATCTGGCTATACAACTCCGACTCCCAGTCCGCCAGCCAGGCGACATCAGGTTCCTTGTAATCGGGCCCCAGGGTGGTGCAGGCCGTCAAAACAATTGCAAAAACCGAGACCGAGAAGGTTTTCGCTAAAAAAATAAATCTATTCAACATAAAAATTCTTTAAGTAGTAACCGGCGCATCGGCGCTGTCATGATCCGCCTCGTCCGCCTTTGCAACCAGGTGAGTTGATCCATCACCCACCCAATCCATGAACAGGGTATATCCCAGCGCCAACAATACCGCTCCCAGAAACAGCCCAATTAAACCGCCGGCAACCATTCCCCCCAGCGCTCCGATCAATATCACCGGCATGGGTGCCTCAACCCCACGGCCAAGAAGCATTGGTTTAAGTACATTGTCAGCTGCACCGGCCATCAGGAAATAGATCGTAAAGAAAACATTTACCGCCATTGACGCCTCCCCGGCTGACCAGAGATAGCCAATAACCGGCAAGGCAACAAGCAGAGCGGGCAACTGAATAATGCCGATAACCAGGACAATCATCGCAAACACACCAGGCGCCGGAATACCCACCAGTACAAAGCCAATACCAAACAGCAGGGCCTGGATAACCGCTACGCCAAGCACGCCGGTGGCAACCGAACGTATAGTGGCAACTACGAGCTTTTGACTGTTGATACCCGATGATGGCCCGTTTACCCGATCGATGACTCTCAGCATTGCCTTACTGCCTGATTCGCCCCATGCCATCATGATTCCCGCAACTATCAAAGCACCGATCAACAAGAAAATCATTCCCACCACATTCTGCGCATTCGCGATGCCGGCTTTCGTTAGTTTTTCTATCTGCTCCCTGTTGTCTTCCAGGAATTTAGGCATATCGGCTGCCGCCTGGCTCCAGATAGCGTGAACTTTCTCACCTACCACTGGCCATTCCGCAACGCCCGGACCAGGCTGGGCGATAGACAACTCGTTATTTTCAAATCTGGTATCCCACTCCCGAACATGCTCAGCGAACGACGCCCCCAAGATTGCGACCGGTCCAACAATCAAGAGAACCCCCAAGACGACGAGGATCGATGACGCGCCTCCTTGCCTCCCCCCGAGCTTCTTCGCCAGACTTTGCTGAAGTGGATAAATCATTACTGCCAGAATCAATCCCCACAACATAACCGGCAAAAACGGCGTTACGATGCGCAGGCAAAGGTACGCAAGAACCGCGATCAAGGACAAAATGATCATCGCATCGATGAACGCCTTTGATGAAAGGCCTAATGTAGTGGGATCGTCTTGCTTCATTAACTGGCTCCTTGGTTCCCTTTTCGGGTATTCGTCCTTAAATTATTGGGCAGGCCACAGCAGTCAGGCTTAAGGGGCATAAATCCAGGCCCACGCGAAAACATTGCTGGAGGTTGCATTGCAAGATGCCACAGATCTTATCCGTGGTCACCTTGGCCTGGCCGGCCAAGGTCGGGAATCAGACATCAGTATGCAACCGGGCCTGTTTCCGGATATCGCCCATGGCCGTTGCCCAAACCTCTCGCTTCCAGCTCAACCAGGGTATGGAGGAAACACTGCCATAACTAAAAACGGGCGAGGATAGCCCGCCCGCTTCTAGCAAAATACACCTTGGTTTTGACTATTTTTTATCTAGAATTCCCACCAGCATCTCACGGAAATCCTCGCCAATGTCGGGCTGAACCATGCCAATCTCAACTGTCGCACGGAGGAAACCCAGCTTGTTGCCACAGTCGTAGCGAGTACCCTTGAAGCTGTACGAATACACCGATTCTTTGCCCAGCAAATCCGCAATGGCATCGGTCAGCTGAATTTCCCCACCGGCACCACGTCCGGTAGTGCGCAACAGGTCAAAGATGGCCGGGGTAAGAATGTATC
>CAKZML010000093.1 GCA_937128475.1 uncultured Chromatiales bacterium | reverse complement strand
TTTGGTGGTGATGGGTGGAATTGAACCACCGACCTACGGGTTATGAGTCCGTCGCTCTAACCGTCTGAGCTACATCACCAATGTTTTGCCCACCCCTGGCTGGGGTTGGGGGACGGAATTGTCGTAGTTGGAGCCTGCAGTGTCAAGCCGCAAAGGGGGGATTCCAGTCCCGATTCCCCCTGAAAGCCCCTGGAACCTAAACGTTGAACCGGAAATGCAGGATATCGCCCTCTTTGACGATGTATTCCTTGCCTTCCAGGCGCAGCTTGCCGGCGTTTTTCACACCCTGCTCCCCGCGATACTGGATGAAATCATCGTAGGCCATGGTCTCGGAACGAATGAAGCCCTTTTCGAAGTCAGTATGGATCACGCCGGCCGCCTGGGGCGCGGTGGAGTCCTTGCGTACGGTCCAGGCCCGGACTTCCTTCTCACCGGCGGTGAAATAGGTAAGCAATCCCAGCAAGCCGTATCCGGCCCGAATCACTCGATCCAGCCCCGGCTCTTCCAGGCCCAGCTCGGCCATAAACTCAGCCCGATCGGCCTCATCCAGGATGGCGATCTCGCCTTCAATGGAGGCACACACTGCCACCACGCCGGCGCCTTCAACTTTGGCCAACTCGGTCACCGCATCCAGGAACGGGTTGTTCTGGAAGCCATCCTCGGCCACGTTGGCCACGTACATCACCGGCTTGGCGGTGATCAGGTGCAATTCCCGCAGGCGAGCGCGATCGGACGCCTCAAGCTCCATGGTGCGCACCGGATTGCCTGCATCCAGGTGGGCGCCAACCTTGGTCAGCAAATCCCGCTTGGCGATGGACTCCTTGTCACCGGCCTTGGCTGCCTTGGTGGCCCGATCCAGGTTCCGGGTCACGGTATCCATATCGGCCAGGGCCAATTCGGTGTTGATGGTCTCGGCGTCGCTGGCAGGATTTACCCGACCATCCACGTGCACCACATCGTCATCTTCAAAACAACGAACCACGTGGGCGATGGCATCGGTCTCGCGAATATTGGCCAGGAACTTGTTACCCAGGCCCTCGCCCTTGGAGGCGCCGGCCACCAGGCCCGCGATGTCCACGAACTCGATGGTGGTCGGGATAATTTTCTGGGGCTTCACGATCTCGGCAATTTTCTGCAGCCGGGGATCAGGAACCGGCACCACACCCACGTTGGGATCGATGGTGCAGAACGGATAGTTTTCCGCCGCGATCTCCGCAGAGGTCAGCGCATTGAAGAGTGTCGACTTGCCAACATTGGGCAGGCCCACGATACCGCATTTGAATCCCATGAAATCAGTCCTTCGCCGTGCCCGGGCCGTCTTTCCGATAGGGCTTGGCTTCTACACCCTGGCTGTGCAAACAGTGCATGGCGCGCTCGTCGCCCTCGCCCAGCCAAAGAGGCATTACATCCGCTGCCGCGTCCACGGCCTTTATGAGCAAATCCTGCTCTTTCAGGCTGGGGCGGGACAGTACAAAATTAATTACCGCACTCTTGTCACCGGGATGACCGATTCCAAGCCGCAAGCGATAGAACTCTTTGCCAATGTGTGCAATCACACTGCGCAATCCGTTGTGGCCGCCGTGGCCGCCACCTTTCTTGATTCGTGCCACACCCGCATCCAGGTCCAGTTCATCATGGACTACCAGGATCTCTTCCGGGGTGATCTTGTAATACGTAGCCAGCTTGGTCACCGCCAGGCCGCTGCGATTCATATAGGTCGAGGGCTTGAGCAACCACAGCTCATTTGAGCCCAGGGTGATCTTGCAGCTATCACCGTCAAACTTTCGTTCGGACTTGAAATTACCACTAAAGCGACGAGCCAGTTCTTCAACGAACCAGAAACCGATGTTGTGGCGATCCTGCTCGTGCTCTGACCCGGGATTTCCCAGCCCCACTACCATTTTGATTGGTTTATGCGACATCCCTAGTACCAACTCCAGGGCACCTTCCAGTGCCGTAAGCGCCCATCATAAATCCCTGGGCTTCAAATGGAACGGGCCGTCTTGGCGACGGCCCGTCCATCGTCTGTACTGCAAGGCCGAAGGACTTAGTCCTCGTCCTTCTCTTCTTCTGCAGCCACTTCGACTTCGTCTTCCTCGCCTTCCTCGACCTCGACCTGGACACGCACCATGTGGATGCTGACCACGGAAGGATCGTGCTCTTCGGTAGGAGGATGGGCCAACTCGACGCCTTCGGGAAGCTTCACATCGGAGAGCTTAACCATGTCATCCAGTTCCATTGCCGACAGATCGATGTCGATGAACTCGGGCAGGTACTTGGGCAAGCACACGATTTCCAGTTCGTTGGAGATACGGCTGACGGTACCACCGGCCTTCACGCCCGGAGCGACATTTTCGCCCAGGAAATGCAGGGGAACGTTCATACGAATTTCCACGTCGTCACGAACGCGCTGAAGATCCAGGTGCAGGATAATCGGCTTGGCGGGATGACGGTGCAGGTCCTTCAAAATCGCAGGCTGCTCTTTGTCACCAACCTTCAGGCTGATCACAGATGAGTAGAAACCTTCGTTCTGAAGAAGAAGGAGCAGGTCCTTCTGCAGCACGGTCAGGCTACGGGGCTCACGGTCGCCACCGTAAAGAATTGCAGGAACTTTTCCTTCACGACGCAGGCGGCGGCTCGCACCTTTCCCCAGGTCGTCACGGAATTCCGCGTTTATTACATAATTGGACATTATGAGTTCTCCTCAGGTCCTTAGTGTTTTCATCAAAATACGAGAGCAATCCGCGACCTGATCGCTCTCACCAAAAAATCTTACGTCTGAGTTCGTTAGTCTACGTAAAGCGAACTGACTGACTCGGAGTCATGCATACGGCGCATGGTCTCTGCCAACAAGCCGGCGACGGTCAGCTGCCGAATACGAGTACTGGCGGCAGCTTCTGCGCTCAACGGAATGGTGTCAGTGACCACCAACTCGTCCAGCTCCGAATTGTCGATGCGCTCAATTGCCGGCCCTGACAATACCGGGTGGGTAATGTAGGCAGACACTCTGCGCGCTCCGTGATCCTTCAGCGCCTTGGCCGCGTGGCACAAGGTCCCTGCAGTATCAATCAAGTCATCGATAATGATGCAGGACTTGCCCTCAACTGAACCGATGATGTTCATCACTTCCGACACGTTTGCCTTGGGCCGACGCTTGTCGATGATGGCCAGTTCCACATCATCAAGGCGCTTGGCCAGGGCTCGTGCTCGCACCACACCACCCACGTCGGGCGACACCACGATGGTGTCATCGGTGCGATGCTTCCAGGCATCGCCCAGCAGTACCGGCGATGCATAAACATTGTCCACGGGCATACTGAAGAAGCCCATGATCTGGTCAGAATGCAAATCCACCGACACCACCTGCTCCACACCGGCAGTTGCCAGCAGGTTGGCGACCAGCTTGGCCGAGATGGCCACACGCTGGGAACGCGGGCGACGATCTTGCCTTGCGTAACCGTAATACGGGATCACAGCGGTGATGCGTCGCGCAGAAGCCCGGCGACAGGCATCGACCATGATCAGCAATTCCATGAGGTTGTCGTTGCCCGGAGGGCAGGTCGACTGCACGATGTACACATCGCGCCCACGGATATTCTCGTCAATCTCGCAACTGATCTCACCGTCGCTGAAGGTGCCCACGCGGGCCTTGCCAAGAGGCAATGCCAGGTTCTGTACGATGTCACGGGCCAGGCCCGGATTTGCATTGCCTGTAAAGACAACCATGCCGCTCAGATCCACGATAAGCTCCTCAATTGACGATGCTAAAAAAGTTGGAGTTCTCTAGTCAGGAAAACAGGTTAATGGCTGGGGTGGCAGGATTCGAACCTGCGTATGACGGGATCAAAACCCGCTGCCTTACCGCTTGGCGACACCCCAGTTGTATGCCTTCAGGCCTGATTCCCTCCCCGCAGAGCGTCAAATAAGGCCACTCGGCCCACGAGGAGCAGGGTATTTTCCTAGGCAAGGGCGGCAGTGTCAATTTACCGG
>CAKZML010000092.1 GCA_937128475.1 uncultured Chromatiales bacterium | reverse complement strand
CGACAGGAGAAACAGGGGTAGTAGTCGAACCGGACGCACGAGCAGATTTCGTCGCTCAATATATACCCACGTCCCAAAATCGTAGGGCCTTGCCCTACCCCAACGATATCTGGTTAAGCGGCTCTACAGACGGAACCCTGAACATTCCAGGGACACTTTCGAGCACCGGAGCTGCAGGCGCCAATCTCCGCTCGGTGAACCTGGTGGATGGTTACTCAACCACCGCGCCGATTACCGTACCGTTTAATTTCCCGGTAGACATCACCTCGGTGATGCCCTACATGCCAATCGATGAACTCGGAACACCGATGTTCGGAGCGGCCACGAACTTCTGGGTACTGAACACATCAACTGGAATGCCTTTGTTCCCACTGATTCCGGGAGTAACCGATCCCATTGCCCAGTACGAAATTCGCGTCTCAAGCGCAACCGACACAATGGGTGCAGTGCTGGAAATCGTACCGCTGGTACCCCTGGCCCCGGAGACCACCTATGCATTTGTGATCACCGCGGGTGTGCAGGACGTACTGGGTAACTCCCTGGCGCCCGATAACCAGTTCCGTGATATCAGGGACGCCTGCTTCAGCGGCGAAACCCTGTCCAACGCAGGACTGGAAGCGATCAAGACCCTGGCTGTTTGCCCGGTCCTGCAGACAGCAGCCGGATTGTTCGGACTGCCCTCCCAGGCCTTCATGATGGCATGGACAGTATCGACCATGTCAATTGGCGACTCACTGGAATATATCAACGAGACAGCAACTTCCCAGGCGAACCTGATTGTGCCTACCGGCGTTAATACCAATACCGCCAGCGGTGGATTGTTGCCGGGTATCGCAGACATTCTGGTCGGGACTCTGGATGTGCCTTACTTTACAGATCCGTCCCAACCCTATTCCGCAACCTGGAAGGGAGCGGGTGGCACCACCCTGACCCGCTATAACCCGGTTCCGGTGCAGGTAGCCACACTAACAATTCCTGTAATGTTGACGGTACCCAACGCCGGTAGCGGCCAGGCCAAACCTGCAGAAGGCTGGCCCGTAGTAATCTACCTGCATGGCATTACCAGCGATCGTTCAAGCGGTATTGCACTTGCAGATAGCTTTGCCTCGCAAGGCTTTGCAGTAATCTCCATTGATCAACCGCTGCATGGTGTTAAAGACACTAGCGCGCTGGCTCCCCTGCTTTACCAGGGACCAGACAGTCCGCTAGGCAACAACGAGCGTCATTTTGGGCTGGATAATTTCACCAATGCCCTGCCGGGATATGCTTCAGCAATTCCCGGACCTGACGGATTGGTTGACGACGGTGCACAGGTTATTACCACCTCCCTGGGGGCCCCGTTGGTGATTCGGGATCTTGGCAGACAGCTAAGTTCCGACTTGATCCACCTGGTACGGACAATTCCGGATATGGAGTTCGACGGTGACGCCTTGACTCAAGAACTGGACGGCAGCCGTATTCACTTCGTGGGCGTCTCCCTGGGCTCTTTGATGGGCGCTACGTTCCTCGCAGCCAATAATGAAATCTCCACGGCTACCTTGAGCAGCCCCGGCGGAAACTGGTCATCCATCCCCAGCGATCCGGCGAACAGCAGCTTCGGTGCATTGACAGCGGCATTGATTACCGGCGCAACTGGCTTGCAGCCAAACACCTCGGGATTTATTGACTTCCTGCGTGACTGGCAAACCGGCATGGATCCGATTGATCCGCTTAACCACGCAGCAGCTGCGGCGGCACATTCACCTATCCATGCTCTTGAGATTGTGAACGAGAATACTGTGCCAAACTCTGCCACCGAAAATTGGGCAAAGGCAGCAGGCCTAAGCAGCATCTCGACCACCACAGCGGACCTCACAGGTATTCGCGGCATCGTGAGATTTACTGACGGCGGCCATACCTCTCTGCTCGACCCCTCATCACAGGTAAACGACCTGGTAACGGGCGAGCTCATACAGGGTCCGAATCCCCTGGTGACGCTGGAAATGCAAACCGAGGCTGTAGTATTTGCACTTAGCAGCGGCACCCAGTTGCTCATTAACTCGCCCCTGGCCCAGGCCGGTGGCGCACAGTGTAACTGCGTACAGTAAACGACCCGCCAACAGGCAAGAAAAGGGCGGCCATTGG
>CAKZML010000091.1 GCA_937128475.1 uncultured Chromatiales bacterium | reverse complement strand
GCCACCTTTGGCCTGTCATTGTCAGTACTGGCGCTGATCATTATTTACAGTATCAAGGGCAAGGGCGTTAAGGGCTTTATCAAGGAACTGCTGTTCCATCCCTTCGGTTCCTTCCCACTGCTGGTGCCGTTCAACATCATCCTTAATGTGGTTGAGTTGATCGCCAAGCCCGTATCACTGGCGTTGCGGTTGTTCGGCAACCTCTACGCCGCTGAAATGATTTTTATTCTTATCGCCATGTTGCCGGCCTGGATCCAGTTTGTTCCAGGTACTGCTTGGGCGATTTTCCACATCCTTGTTATTCCTCTCCAGGCCTTCATTTTCATGACCTTAACGATCGTGTATTTGAGTCTGGCGTACGAAGAACACTGATTTTTTTGATTTTTACTACAACACCTATTTTTAGGGAGACGACATAATGGAAGCTATTGCCCAGATCCAGGCGTACACCGCTATTGCCATCGGTCTGATCTTCGCCTTCGCAGCACTTGGAACCGGTATCGGTTTTGGTCTGCTGGGTGGCAAGTTCCTCGAAGGTACCGCCCGTCAGCCAGAAATGGCACCAATGCTGCAGACCAAGATGTTCATCGTCGCCGGTTTGCTTGATGCGTTGGCGATTATTGGTGTGGCATTTGCCGCCCTGCTGATGTTCGGTAACCCGCTTCTGGCCGCATTGGGCAGCTAACGCTACCCAATCGTCAGTAGAGTGAACCGAACATTTAAATTCATCTAGCGGGGATTTTGCCGTGGGACTGAACGCAACCCTTTTTGGGCAAATCTTTACTTTCCTGGTATTCGTCTGGTTTACCAAGAAGTTTGTCTGGCCGCCTGTTATGCAGGCCATGGACGAGCGTCGGCAGAAAATCGCCGATGGTCTGGCTGCCGCCGATCGCGGACAGCGGGAACTTCTGGAAGCCGACGCAAAAGCCGGTGAAGTATTGAAGGAAGCCCGACAGCAGGCAGCCGGCATTGTAGAGCAGGCTGGCAAGCGTGGAAGCGAAATTGTCGAGGAAGCCAAGGTGAATGCACGGGCTGAGGGCGAACGCCTGGTCAGTGCTGCACAGGCTGAAATCGAACGGGAACAGGCCAGGGCCCGAGAGGCGCTCAAGGCTGAAGTGGCCGGTATTGCCATAGCAGGCGCCGGACGCATCCTGAAACGCGAAATCAACGCGGCTGCCCATGCCGAGCTGATGGACGAGCTGACGGCGCAGATTTAGCGCGTCGGGAGAGCAGTCATGGCTGAAAACGTAACAATTGCAAGGCCGTATGCCCGAGCCGCTTTCGAGCTGGCGCGGGATGCCGGGCACTTGGCGCAGTGGTCTGACGCGCTGGGGAACATGGCAGAGGCAACCGAGCACGAACAGCTCAAGCCCCTGCTGGGTGACCCTTCAGTCAGTCCGCAGCAGATCAGTGAAATCATTGTTGCAGCATGTGGCCTGTCCGATGGACCCATGACCAACTTCGTTCGCTTACTGGCAGAAGGTCGCCGGTTGGGAGCGCTGGTGGAAATTGCTGCTCAGTTCGAGGCCTTCCGCTCTGATGAAGAGAAGACCGTCGACGTGGAAGTCACTGCCGCTGCTGCATTGGACGAGGCACAACAGCAACGTCTGGCCGAGTCGTTACAGAAACGGTTGGGACGTACAGTGCGCTTGCACGTGAGTCTGGATGAATCCCTGTTGGGTGGTGCGGTAGTCAAGGCCGGTGACCTGGTCATCGACGGCTCTGTTCGTACCCGGTTGAGCAAACTGGCGCAGTCAATTATGTCGTGATGCGGCGGCTGCCCGGCGCACACAGATCGAGAGGAAAATGAGATGTCTGTTAAGGCTTCTGAAATTAGCGAGCTGATTAAAGATCGCATCAAGAACTTCGAGGCGAATGCCGAAGCTCGTGATGTCGGTACTGTGGTCAGTCTCACCGACGGTATTGTCCGTATTTACGGTTTGAGCAATGTTGCCTACGGCGAAATGCTTGAGTTCCCCGGCGATACGTTCGGTTTGGCCTTGAACCTGGAGCAGGATTCAGTCGGCGCGGTGGTGCTGGGTGATTACAAGCACATCTCTGAAGGCGATACGGTAAAGACCACCGGACGTATTCTGGAAGTGCCGGTCGGCGAAGAGCTGCTGGGTCGCGTGGTCGATTCCCTGGGTCTGCCGATTGATGGCAAGGGTCCTATCGATGCCAAGGCTTTCGAGCCCATCGAAAAAGTGGCTCCTGGTGTTATCTGGCGTAAGTCAGTGGACGAGCCGGTACAGACTGGTCTTAAGGCTATTGATGCCATGGTCCCGGTTGGTCGTGGTCAGCGTGAGCTGATTATTGGTGATCGCCAGACGGGTAAGACCGCTGTCGCCATCGATACCATCATCAATCAGAAAGGCACAGGCGTTAAGTGCATCTACGTGGCCGTTGGACAGAAGAATTCTTCCATCGCCAACGTCGTGCGCAAGCTGGAAGAGCACGGCGCCATGGAGCACACCATCGTGGTTGCTGCTGCCGCTGCCGAATCTGCCGCCATGCAGTACATCGCTCCTTACGCCGGTTGCGCCATGGGCGAGTACTTCCGCGACAAGGGCGAAGACGCTCTGATTATTTATGACGATTTGACCAAGCAGGCATGGGCCTACCGCCAGGTATCCCTGCTGCTGCGTCGTCCCCCGGGTCGTGAAGCGTATCCCGGTGACGTGTTCTACCTTCACTCCCGTTTGCTGGAACGCGCTGCGCGCGTGAGCGAAGCCTGGGTTGAGAAGGAAACCGATGGCAAGGTCAAAGGCAAGACCGGTTCACTGACGGCACTGCCGATCATTGAAACCCAGGCTGGTGACGTGTCGGCATTCGTGCCCACCAACGTGATCTCTATTACCGATGGTCAGATCTTCCTGGAAACCGATCTGTTCAACGCAGGCATACGTCCGGCTATCAACGCCGGTCTGTCAGTGTCTCGTGTGGGTGGTGCAGCACAGACCAAGATCATCAAGAAGCTTGGTGGTGGCGTGCGTCTGGCGCTTGCCCAGTACCGCGAATTGGCGGCATTCGCCCAGTTCGCATCGGATCTGGACGATACCACTCGCAAGCAGCTCGAGCGTGGTCAGCGTGTTACCGAACTGATGAAGCAGAAGCAGTACTCGCCTCTGTCCATTGGTCAGATGGCACTGTCCCTGTTTGCTGTGAACGAAGGCTTCCTGGATGAGGTTCCGGTCAAGAAGATCGTGGACTTCGAGGCGGGTTTGCACGCACACATGCGCGCTGCTCACGCCGCTTTGGAAGACAAGATCAATTCCACGGGTGACTACAATGACGACATCGCAGCCGAACTGAGAAAGGTTGCGGAAGAGTTCAGGGCCACCGGAGCCTACTAGGCACCCGTACCAGGAGCGAGAGCAGATGTCAGGCGCAAAAGAAATCCGCGGCAAGATCAAGAGTATCAAGAATACTCAGAAGATCACCAAAGCCATGGAAATGGTGGCTGCTAGCAAAATGCGCAAAGCGCAGGACCGCATGGCAGCGGCCCGCCCCTATGCGGATCGCATTCAGCATGTGATCGGACACCTGGCCCAGGCGAATCCTGACTTCCAGCATCCCTTGCTGGTTGAGCGTAAGGAAATTCGCCGGGTCGGTTACCTGATTATCTCTACCGATCGTGGCTTGTGCGGCGGCTTGAACAACAATTTGTTCAAGCGGGCGCTGATGCACATGCAGGAAATGAAAGCGGCCGGAGCAGAAATTGATCTGTCTCTGGTGGGCTCCAAGAGCGCGACGTTCTTCCGTCGCTTTGGCGCTCGCATCGTCTCCCAGGTTTCGCACCTGGGCGACTCGCCTCATGTGACCGATCTCATCGGTAGCGTGAAGCTGCTGCTGGATGCTTACGCGAGCGGTGAGTTGGATGCGGTGTACCTGGTGCATAACACGTTTGTGAGCACCATGAGTCAGGAGCCCACGCTTAATCAGCTTTTGCCGGTTGAGCCGATGGACAAGGACGACCTGCAGTCACATTGGGATTACATCTACGAGCCTACTGCCGCTGAATTGCTGGAAGACTTGCTAAACCGGTACACGGAAAGCCAGGTCTACCGCGCGGTGTTGGATAATATTGCCTGTGAACAGGCAGCCCGGATGGTGGCGATGAAGGCCGCTACAGATAACGCTGGTGACTTGATCGGCAATCTGCAGCTGGTTTACAACAAGGCCCGCCAGGCTGCTATTACGCAGGAACTTTCAGAAATCGTAAGCGGTGCAGCAGCGGTTTAAACCCGCGGGCATCGCAAAGTCAAAGTATCGAGGACAAAGGCATGAGCTTGGGAAAAACGGTTCAGATTATCGGCGCGGTTGTGGACGTGGAGTTTCCGCGTGATGCGATCCCCAAAGTCTATGACGCACTGGTGCTGGAAGAAACCAACCTGACGCTGGAAGTACAGCAGCAGCTCGGTGACGGCGTTGTTCGCACCATTGCAATGGGTGCTTCCGAAGGCGTTAAGCGCGGCCAGACCGTGCGCAATACCGGCGAGCCCATTCAGGTTCCGGTGGGTCTGGCGACCCTGGGCCGCATCATGGATGTGCTGGGATTGCCTATCGATGAGGCCGGCCCCATTGCGACCGAAGAGCGCATGCCTATTCATCGCGCGGCTCCGCTTTACGAGGACCAGGCCGGTGCCATGGAAATCCTGGAAACGGGAATCAAGGTTATCGATCTGATCATGCCTATCTCCAAGGGCGGCAAGATTGGCCTGTTCGGCGGCGCCGGCGTGGGCAAGACCGTTACCCTGATGGAACTGATTCGTAACATCGCTATCGAGCACTC
Organism: uncultured Chromatiales bacterium; assembly: GCA_937128475.1. GTDB lineage: Bacteria > Pseudomonadota > Gammaproteobacteria > Steroidobacterales > BM003 > CAKZML01. The sequence goes on along the minus strand of CAKZML010000091.1, from coordinate 1,388 downwards.
GGGTTACTCCGTGTTTGCCGGTGTCGGCGAGCGTACTCGTGAAGGTAATGACTTCTACCACGAGATGAAGGATTCGGGAGTACTGGACAAGGTGGCACTGGTTTACGGCCAGATGAACGAGCCGCCCGGAAACAGGCTGCGTGTAGCCCTGTCCGGTCTGACCATGGCCGAGAAGTTCCGTGACGAAGGTCGTGACGTGCTGATGTTTATCGATAACATCTACCGTTACACCCTGGCCGGAACCGAGGTGTCTGCACTGCTGGGCCGTATGCCTTCCGCCGTGGGTTACCAGCCCACCCTGGCCTCTGAAATGGGCGCCCTGCAGGAACGCATTACCTCCACCAAGACCGGCTCCATCACCTCCTTCCAGGCCGTGTACGTGCCTGCGGATGACTTGACCGATCCGTCACCTGCTACCACCTTTGCTCACCTGGATGCCACCCTGGTGTTGTCGCGCCAAATCGCGGAACTGGGTATCTACCCGGCCGTGGATCCTCTGGATTCAACCAGCCGACTGCTGGATCCGCTGGTTATTGGCCAGGATCACTACGACACCGCCCGTGCCGTGCAGGCCACCTTGCAGCGCTACAAAGAGTTGCAGGACATCATCGCGATCCTGGGTATGGACGAGCTGTCGGAAGAAGACAAGCAGTCTGTGACCCGCGCTCGTAAAATTCAGCGCTTCCTGTCCCAGCCGTTCTTCGTGGCCGAGACCTTCACCGGAAGCCCTGGCAAGTACGTGACCCTGGCCGAGACCATTGCCGGCTTCAAGGGCATTGTCTCCGGTGATTATGACCACCTGCCCGAGCAGGCTTTCTACATGGTAGGTACCATTGAAGAAGCCGTCGCCAAGGGCGAGACACTGAAGTAGGCACCAGGGGGAGTTACCCATCATGGCAAGCACAATTCGGGTCGACATAGTCAGCGCAGAAGGCGAAATCTATAGTGGCGAAGCCACCATGGTCTTCGCCCCTGCCAGCCAGGGCGACCTGGGCATTGCGCCCCGCCACGCACCGCTGATTACCACCATGCGTCCGGGTGAAGTACGGGTGCAGACCGAGGACGGTGAAGAGCAGTTCTTTTTCATCACCGGCGGCGCATTGGAAATTCAGCCTTACCAGGTAACCGTGCTGGCCGACACGGCCATGCGTGCCCGTGATCTTGACGAGGCCGCGGCCATTGACGCCAAGCGCCGCGCCGAGGAAGCCATGGACAACCAGGACGCTGATTTCGACATGGCCGCCGCCCAGAGCGAACTGGCAGTGATCAGCGCCCAGCTCAAGGCCATCCAGAAGTTGCGGAAACAGGCCAAGCGCTAGCATTTACGCGCCTTTGCGACAGTAAGAATAACCAAGGGCCGCCTACCAGGGCGGCCTTTGTGTATCTGG
>CAKZML010000090.1 GCA_937128475.1 uncultured Chromatiales bacterium | reverse complement strand
CAGCGTCAACGTGGATCAGCTTGCCAACTTGAGCCCGGCACTGATGAACGACGATTTTTGGCGATCACTTTTTGGCGTAGGTTATAGCTATTTTAGTGGTATCACGGTGCATCTCACTGAGACTACTCTCAGCGTTAATCCAGTAGACAGTGATCAACTGGGTAGCCCAAGGCCAGCGGACGTCCTCGGCGATATCGGGGCCGTTGAAATTGGTAATTAGTAATCTGGCAGGCTTCTTTTGATGATTGCGGATAACAACTGACGGCGTAAATCCCAGAAATGATCGCAGGCCATCGTCTACCCGATACTCACTGCCTTCAGTCCTTTTTGGCTTTCCCGGCGGCTGTCTTTTTGGCCTTCTTCTTTCTTGGCTTTTTTGGCTTGGGCAGCGGGAGTTCGTTTTCGGATAGCCGTATCAGTTGACTGATCCAGACCGGATCTTCCAGATCCTCTCCTATCAGGAACCAGGGTTTCCCGCCCGGGTAAGGAGGCGCCTCGACTACTTCACCGATAAATGAACGTCCGGCGTCGGTGGGTTTTATGAATAACTGGTTATCACAGATCAGCGCCACCACCTTGCCTTCGCAATACAGCGCGTATTCGCCAAACATCTTGCGATAGGTAATAGCACCCGCATCGTGGATTTGCTCTACCACGAAATCGACAAAATCCTGGTCCGATGCCATCTCAGGCACTCCTCACAATGCTGATGAGATAGCCAAGCTAAAGCGCCTGCAGTTTTATTTTTTCACCAGCATAAACAAGCCGACAACAAAACTGACAGCACCGCCAATATAGAATGTCATTACTTTATCTGTATCTGAGCCTGTAAAAGCTTCAGTCAATTGGGACTCAACCGAACCAGACAGTTGATACCCCCAATAGGCCAGGCCGAGACCGAGAACCACCAGCGCGACACCAATAATTTTCATCACGAAATTTGAGCCTTGTGCCATATTGAACTCCTGCGAATCTGAATAGATGAACGTCTCGTAGTGATACAAGCAATCTTTACATGCAGTCTATAGCATGAATTGTCTGATAGACCCGCATACCGAGACCAGTTGCGGGCCATTCAAACGCCCGATCATTTGCCGAATGACAGGACCCATCATTTGTTGCGCACCAGCCAACCCGAGGCTCGCAGTTTGTTCCAGTATAAAGCCTGCCTTGGCGAGTTTAAGCGGCTTCAAGAAGTAGGCGTCCAAGCCACTTCTGGTCAACTCCACCACGACCTCGGCCAGGGCCTCGCGGTGCGCAGTCGCATCCTGCGCCTGCTCGAGAGTATCGAGCAAATCAAGGGTTCTCTTACGCAACGGGGCGGGATGATAGAAACGAAGGTGCGGTTTCACTGAAGACTTTGGCGCTTTTGATTTCCGTGAGGGAGACCGCTTTGCGCGGGAGGAAGGTGAGGATTTCGAGGGAGTAGCCATGTCGGGCATGATACCGCCCGGCGCAAGGCCAAGACAACGGCCACAGACGACCCATTGGGATGCGTCCCTTGTACAACCGAAAGCGGTCACTCATTTCGACCAAAACCAAAAATCGAATCTACCCCTCCACCTCCACCCGCTTTTTAAGCTCAGCAACTTCTTCCTCCAACTTGCTGACTCTCTCCAGCAATTCGGACATCCCTACCCGGCCCGACGATTCGGCAGGGGCCGCCGCTTTCGCTTCGCTGGCATAGGCTTCAAGGTCAACCTCACCACATAACAGGTGCATGTACTCGGCATCCTTGCGGCCCGGGGTGCGGGGCAACTTCACCACCAGGGGATCGCCTTCCCATTGCATTAACACATTCAGTGTTTCGACCACCGCCGCGTTGTCAGCGAAGGTATGCAGTCGGCCACTGTTGGTGCGAATCTCACCGGGAGTCCTGGCGCCACGTAACAACAGCACACAAACAACCGCGAACTGGGGTTCGTCAAACTGGTAATCGCTCAAGCGCGTGTTGCACAGACGCTGCAGGTATTTTTCCACCCCGCTTTTGAAATTCTCTTCGGTACGCACCAGGTGCTTGGTACCCAGGTCCCGGGCGGTTCGCTGCACCCGCCCCTTGTCCAGGGACATCACCGGATTGCGACCGGACTTCTGGTTACAGGCATTGGTCAGCGCATTAAGCGTCATGGGGTACTGATCCGGCGTGACGACGGATTTCTCCATCAGGCATCCAATCACACGGGCTTCATCTTTTGTTAAATTCGGTCGCACAACTGCGTCCTCGCAAATGAATTGGCCACCTTTTTCGATCAGGATCGCGTGGAAGGCAGCGTGGCATCCACAAGCGGAAGTATACCGGCAGCATCAGCCACTGGTGTGAGTTTTGCTCTCCCCAACTTGCGCCGCAGCCCCGCGGCACCAGACCCGGCTATTCCAGAAGATTGACTGTCGAGACTGGCTCGCCGCACTGGTATCATTACGCCCTGACGACAAACATGCATCCAAGCCCCAGACGAGACTACTCCAATGAACGAACCTGCCCTGGATAATCAAAGCAACCGAATGGTGGCCACCTGGCTGCTGATCTGCTGTGCCCTGGTGTTCGCCATGGTCATCCTGGGTGGAGTCACCCGCCTGACCGGTTCCGGCCTGTCCATGGTGGACTGGCGCCCCATCACCGGTGTGTTGCCGCCGCTTTCTGACAGTGAATGGCAGAGTACTTTCGAGATGTACCAGCAATCCCCGGAATTCCAGAAAGTGAATTCCCATATGGACGTCCACGACTTTAAGGGCATCTTCTGGCTGGAGTACCTGCACCGCCTGCTGGGCAGGACCATCGGCATCGTATTCCTGGCGCCATTCCTGTTCTTTGTCTGGGCCGGGCATATACGCAAGCGGGAAACACCCAGGTACCTGCTCATGTTTATCCTGGGCGGCCTGCAGGGCGTACTGGGTTGGTACATGGTCAAGAGCGGGCTGTCGAACAACCCCCATGTCAGCCAGTATCGGCTGACCGCCCACCTGCTGGCGGCGCTAACCATCTATGCCTACATGTTCTGGGTGGCCCTGGGCCTGTTATATCCGCAGACCAGTAAAATACCCCACAGGCTGTACCGGCGAACCCTGGCCCTGATGGCGCTGATTACCCTGACCGTGGCCTCCGGTGGTTTTGTGGCGGGCCTCAAGGCTGGCCACATTTTCAACACCTTCCCGCTCATGGGAGGCAAGCTGATACCCGATGGTCTGTTTGCCATGCAACCGGCCTGGCGAAACCTGTTCGATAACATGGTGACCGTGCAGTTCGACCACCGGTGGCTGGCCATCACCACGTTTTTCAGCGTGATCGCCTACTGGTTCTCTGCACGTCACGCCGACATGTCAGATCGCCTGCGCAAGGGCCTTTATCTGCTGGTGCTAATCACCTGCCTGCAGGTCATCCTGGGTATCTCTACCTTGATGGCCAAGGTGCCGGTTTTCCTGGGCAGCGCCCACCAGGGTGTGGCCCTGCTGCTGTTCACCACGGCGCTGTACCTGGTACACGGATATCGCAGCGACCAGGCCCGGGCATAGCAGGCAGTGCATGTAGGGTGCGTTCCACGCACCGAGCCAAAGCGGTGCACGTAGGGTGCGTTCTACGCACCGAGGCGAATCCATGGTGCACAGAGTGCACCCTACAGA
>CAKZML010000089.1 GCA_937128475.1 uncultured Chromatiales bacterium | reverse complement strand
GCAGTCACACCCGGCTGAAGAGCTAGGGACTGGCTTTGACGGACGGACTCACGTAGCCGTCTTCCTTGCGCAGGCGCGTACCCATGGCCCGGGTGCGCGCTTCGATCCTGGCCAACTGCTCCGCCACCGGCGGGGCCTTTACCAGGTCCTCATTGAAGGGGTTTTGTAGCAAGAATATCCACCAGTCGTCCCCGGGTGGATTTTCTTCCATGGCCCGCACATAACCCTCCAGTACCGCATCTCCACCACCGCTTTGCCATTTAAGCAGGCTGTTCAATCGGCCCCTTTGCCACTCATCCTGGGGCGTTTTAAACTCGTGGCGGGACATCAAGTCGCTCGCCGCTTTCAAAATCTCCTGGACCCTGGCGTTGTCTCCCGCCCGGCGCAGTGCGGGCAGGGTAAAGTGCAGCGCGAAACCCAGCTGACCCGGTTCCTGGTAAATGACGGGGTCCTTAAAGGACGCATCATCTATCTTCCGCAACCAATCCAGCGCCGACGGGTAGTCTTCCCGCCGGAAAGCATCCCAGGCAAGAGTTGCGCCGACAATGAACTCGGACCCCAAACGATTTTCAAGACTCTTGTCGAGAAACTCCCGGGACAAGGCGACGGCGAGAGCCTGGTCACCTTGCGCCGTGGCCAGTTCCAGCCGTGCAATGAAGGTAGTCGGTGCCTCCGGTGCCATAGCCATGGCAGTCTCCACCCAGGGTGTCGCCCGTTCGACATCCCCCATGTCCAGGTAAAATGATGACAGCGACGTCGGCATTTCATAATCATCCGGGTCCAGCTGCCAGGATTTTTCGGTCGCCCTCATGGCCGAATAAAAATCGCCCCGCTGACCCTGAATCTGCGCCTCCCTCCAATACCCTACCGGAGAACCTGGACTGATCTCCTGCATACGCCGGGTCTCCTCCACCGCCTTGTCCCACTCCATGGTTTCCCGATACAGCCGAACATAGCCATAGGCCACATCCAGGGACAGAGGATCCAGTTGTCGCGCCTTACCCAGTAACGATCTGGTCGCATCCAACTCGCCGGCGCGAACATCCAAATTAGCCAGCCTGAGCAGCACTTTCACATTATTGGGGCTCAAGGCAATCGCCCGCTGCATGTCTGCCTTGATCGACTCTTCGGCGCGAATCCATTCACTACGCGACCTCACGCCCGAGGCAAGCTCCACAATTTGCAGCATGCTCTCGAACTCCAGCACATCCCCGCGCTGAATACCTCGCTCGCTGTCCAGTCGAAGCACCTGGGCAAGCACGGGTCGGGCCCGAGCCTGAAGTTCGGCGTTGCTAATTTGCCCGGTCCAGGCCTGGTCCAGGTAGGTTTCCACCAGGGCCGCCTGGGCGTCACGATAATCCGGATCCCGGGCCAGCACCTGCTGGTACA
>CAKZML010000088.1 GCA_937128475.1 uncultured Chromatiales bacterium | reverse complement strand
AAAATTGGGGTCGAACCGAGATTAAATTCTAAACCAGAAGAAAACTCGTCCTGACCCCAATAACTCAGGTACTCATCGCGTATGGGTTCGTATTTATCCGCTTTTGCGCAGGCGTTGCCGGTCGGGCGCAACATTGATTTCGGTGTATCCTGACGTCCAATGGATAAGCAAATCGAACGCATAGAATCCCATCTCGTGATCGAGTCACCCGATGAAAACTTCGTCGACATCTTGCAGCGTGGGACCGGTCTGTCCAAACAGCGAATAAAGTCGGCGATGACCAAGGGTGCCGTATGGGTGAGCCGCGGGCGAACTACCCAGCGGCTGAGGCGGGCGACGCGGAAGCTACGCGCGGGCGATGAAATTCATCTTTATTACGACTTACAAGTCTTAGAGGAAATTCCGGCAGAGCCAACTCTTGTGGCAGACGTTGGCGCCTATTCGGTCTGGAATAAGCCTTTCGGATTGCGATCGCAAGGATCCAAATGGGGCGATCACTGCACAGTGACGCGGTGGGCCGAACGACATCTACAACCAGAACGGCCGGCTTTCGTCGTGCATCGTCTAGATCGAGCCGCTAACGGTCTAATCCTGGTGGCTCACTCAAAGACCATGGCAGCAGCGCTATCGAAACTGTTTCGAGATCGTATGATTGAGAAACGCTATCGGGCGACAGTGGCAGGCGACTTCTCCCAGCAGTCAATCCCACTGCGTGTTGATACGTACATCGATGACAAGCATGCAGTTAGCGAGTTTTCTTTTATGCGCGTTGAGGATGATCGCTCTGAAGTGGACGTGCGAATAGAGACAGGCCGCAAGCATCAGATTCGTCGTCACCTGGCAGAGTTGGGCTTTCCGATTGTCGGCGATCGCCTGTATGGCAAAGGTGCGAGCGACGGGGTTGATTTGCAGCTAACAGCTTACTTACTGGCGTTTCATTGCCCGGTCGCAGATGAGGCAGTTGAGTATCGGTTGCCATAACAACCTGAAACTCTGTAAACCGGCCCTTGGGATTTGAATCGTATATAGAGGCCACTGCCATACCCAGGCAGATACTTCGTCAGACAAATCAGTTGATTGAAGTGAGATCCAGGGAGATTTGCGGGAGTTCTGCGTGATTGAGTCCTGCATCGTTATGCGTTGTCGAGCAAATCGTGCAACGGGCGCCTCAACGATACTTCATTGATTACAATAATTTACGCTTCAGTGAGCTAACTACGAACCAGGGGGTCGGGAGTTCGACAAACGCGAGAGCGTTTTGGGTGTAGGAGCGTAGCGACGACGAGTCGCAGAACCGAGAATCGCCGCCAGGCGATTGGAGTCAGCCGGGACCGTCGTTAGGCGGTCGAGCCAACCCGGAGCCTGCGAAGCGGGCGAGCGGCTGAGTAATCTCTCCGGGCGCGCCACGTTTAATTCAGCCGCCTGGTGCCGTTTTCGGTCTTTCTGTTACTCCAGGTCAAAAAGCAGGAACTCGGCATTTTCGCCGGCAGTAATTTCCAGCGAATCTTCTGCCTCCACAGCTGCCGCGTCCCCGGAGGAAATTGGATTTCCATTGACACGGATATCTCCACGCACCACCTGAATCCAGCTTCGACGCCCCGCCGCAAGAGCATGAGAAACAGACATCCCTTGTTCAAGCAAACAAGCGTAAAGGTCTGCGTCCTGTTGAATGCTCAGCGAGCCATCCTTGCCATTGTGTGAAGCCACGAGGCACAAGCGGTTTGTCCTTTTCAGTCCGGAAAAATGCAGCTGCTCATAGCCGGGATCAGTACCGGTTTTCTCCGGCAGTATCCAGATCTGTAAAAAGTGGACCGGCTCGGTGCCCGATGGGTTGAACTCACTGTGCCGAACGCCTGTGCCGGCGCTCATTCTTTGCACGTCCCCGGGCCGGATAATGGAGCCGTTACCCATGCTGTCCTTGTGTTCCAGGGCGCCTGAGATGACATAGGAGATGATCTCCATATCCTTGTGCCCGTGGGTTCCGAAACCCTTGCCGGGCAGCACCGTGTCCTCATTGATCACCCGCAGATTGCCGAAGCCCATCTGTTGCGGGTTGTAATAATGTCCGAAGGAAAAGCTATGCCTGCTTTGTAGCCAGCCAAAGTCGGCGGTGCCGCGGTCCTTCGAGCGCATTATTGTAATCATCTAAGTTACCCCCCCTGAAGGACCGCAGCCTCCGCGTTGGTTCAGCCTTTACCCAGTTTCTTGTCCAGGCTCAGTTCCCCGGGGCCATTGGCGAACAGCACGAGGAATCCACCGGCCATGGCCAGGTTCTTCATGAACATGATCATATCCATCTGGTTGGCGAAGTTATTGTGGAACAGGGCTCCGCTGAGAATACAAAAGCCAGCTAGCAGCACAGCGAACAGGCGGGTGCGATAGCCAACAATCATGGCAACACCACCGGCAAGTTCAAGTGCAATGACCAGCGGAAGCAGCATGCCAGGAACTCCCATGGAATCCATGTAGCCCTGGGTGCCGGAATATCCGACGATCTTGTTGACTCCCGCTGACAAAAAAATCAACGACATCAGTATTCTTCCAATCAAATCTGCGTAGCGGTTCATTGTGGTCTCTCTCTCTCTCTGTTTGTTTGTTGTGTCTTCCGAGCAAGTCTTGTGCGTGACGCTCCGGTCAGAATAAAGCGTTTTACCCGGGTTTTTTCGTCGCCCGCGGGTCTTGATTAGCCGTCCTAGCCTGCCAGTGCAGTAACCCGCAGCTGGCTTTCGCGGCCCATGAGGTTTGAAATTTGCTCTCTGGCGCCCTCGGTCGCGGCGACGCCCCGGCTGTTTATCTGCTCTGCGGCGATAACCTCTACATCGGTGATGCCAATGAATTTCAGCGCGTGTCTCAGGTACGGTGTGGCGAAATCCACCGGGCTATCTACCGGTACGCCACCGCTGGCCACCACCAGGTAGGCCCGCTTGCCACTGAGCAATCCTTCCGGTCCAGTGCTGGTGTAACGAAACGTCTTGCGCGCCCGCGCAATCATGTCTATCCAGGCTTTCAGTGCGGCGGGAATTCCGAAGTTATATACCGGCACGCCCAGTATCAGGATATCCGCATCCATCAATTCCCGTACCAGCAGATCTGAGCCGGCCAGTTCCCGGTGCTGATTCTCGTCACGGTCCCCTTCGTCAGTGAAATTCGCGGTGATCCAGTCCTGGCTGACAAAAGGTATTCCCTTGGCCAGGTCCCGGTGGGTGATCTCCGCAGCGCCATGCAATGCCTCCAGGTTCGTCGCCAACTCTTGAGTCAATTCGCGACTGACCGAGCCTTCGGTACGGGCGCTGGAGTTGACTATCAGGACTCGCGGCTTTTCGGGGGTGGGTGTATGCATAGCGTTTCTCTCCATGTCTGTGTCTGGGGTTTTTGTGGAGCTACCCCGGTGTGGAGACAGTTTCGTTGTTGTCGCTTTGCAAATAAATACTAATAATCTGATATGATTGTTCTTAAATAAGCAACAATGAAGATAAGCTGATGGATAAGTTTGAAGATTTGCGGGCGCTGGTCGCAGTCGTCGAAACCGGGAGTTTTACCGCCGCTGCGGACAGGCTGGAATCCGCAAAGTCTGCGGTGAGTCGGCGTGTGTCAAATCTGGAGCAGCGCCTGGGCGTGCAATTGCTGCGTCGGACGACCAGGCGCCTGGATCTCACCGACAGTGGCCGCAGTTTTTACGAACGCAGTGCCCGCATCCTTGCGGACCTGGACGAAGCTGAATCTGCGGTGGCCCAGTCTCACGGTGAGTTGCGTGGACGACTTCGGCTTGCCTTGCCGCAGTCATTTGGCCTGCGTCACATGAGTGATCCAATAGCGCGCTTTCAGCGTCAGCATCCCAATGTGAGTTTTGACCTGGACCTGAATGACAGGCGAATAGATCTGTTGGAAGAGGGCAGAGACGTTGCGGTTCGGATCGGGGCGATGGCGGATTCAAGCCTGATTGCCCGGAAATTGTTTCAGGTTAATAGCGTGGTGTGTGCCAGTCCTTCTTATCTGGAAAGAAACGGAACCCCGCAGGACACCTCTGAGCTTGAGGATCACCAGTGCCTGGTCTACGGCAACCTGGTAAATCCCGGTCGCTGGCAGTTCCGGGAACAGGACGGACAGGACCAGGTTGTGCAGGTCAATGTCGCACTGACCGCCAATAGTGGAGAGATTCTCTGCTCCCTGGCCTCGGCCGGACAGGGCCTGGTCATGTTGCCCACGTTCATCGTCCACGAAGCGATAAGACATGGGGATCTTGTGCCAGTGTTAAGCCATCTTCAATGGCCGGTATTGCCGGCCTATGCGGTGTATCCTGCGGTTCGACATTTATCCTACCGGGTAAGGGAGTTTATCGATTTTCTGGTTGGCACTTTTTCGGGGACGCCTTACTGGGATCTCGAGTGCATTGAGGTTAAGCAGAGCAAAACGCCCTGATCCCTGGCAGCGAGCAAAGCGGCCAGGTGAGAGGCTTGTGTTGTGACGCAGCCTGCAATGACCGAGAATAACGGATTACCACTCGACCCAAGTCCATTCGGTATGATCATGCACGCAGCGGTTCGATTTCCCGGTGGAGCCAGACTAATCCTGATCTTGTTTCTGGTTGCTATCTGCGGAGCCTGTGAGGCGCCGGTTCGTACCGGACCAGGCGGATACATCTATTTCGGTTCCGGCAACTACCTGGGCAAGTTCAGTTTGTATGATGGTAGCAGCCAGGTCGTCGCCTACCTTGGTGACTTGAGCGCCGTCGCCGTGGGTCCCTACAGTGATGGTGACCTGTTGCTTACGGTGAGGCGAGTAGTCAACCAGCAAGATACTCGCATGATCGGTCATTTCGAAGTAGCGCAGAATCATTACAAGACACTCTTTATCGGCGACACTGCGGTCTATCTTCCGGACCGTGAGAT